>CAOJKK010000031.1 GCA_948437895.1 uncultured Clostridium sp. | reverse complement strand
GTCCAGCCATTAGCATTTCTAGCTCTACCTTCAATTCTTTCAATCTTCCATTCTAGTACATCTATATCACTCATACCAATTAATCTATTTTCTAAATCATTTAAGTATGCTGATATGACAGGTGTAAGTGACTTTTGAATATTTATTACGTATTCAACATTATTAATCTTTATTTTTATCTTGTCGTCTCCATTTACTTGCTCTGCTTCTTCTGCTGTTAATGTATGTGTATCTGCAGTTCCACGTTTCCATGTAGTTCCACCATCTAAGCTATATTCCCAATTTAATCCTTTGAATTCATCTACTAAAACTATTTTATTAGCTTCTTCTCCATCAAATGAGAATGAACCTACTTTTTTTACTGTAGTATCTTCATATAGATTTACCATTGCAAGAGAAGCAAATATTCCATATCCTTCAATCTCTATTTTTACATATTGCCCTGATATACTTTCATTAAATGCTATTTTCTTAAACTCTTCATCTTGTGCTGCATTTTCTAGTCTTCCTGCTTCAATCCAATCTTTACCATTTTCACTTACATATACATAAACATTTTTAGCATATATAGGATCATTTGTTGCATATTTCTTTTGCTTATATTCTAATGCAGATATATATTTAATACTATCAAGTTTTATAGTAATAAATGCTCTTTGTCCCGCTATTGAATATCTAAAGTCTGTATGCCAAATAGTATTAGGATTTCCATCTATAGCATTTGGTGCATAGTATGGTCTCTTACTATCTATTGACTGACTTGAAAATTCATGTATTGATAAATGAGATAATGGTATGTATGTTTCTTTTGGTGTATTTCCATCTTCTGTAAATTGATATTCTACTGGATCACTTGCTGTGAAATTTAAACTAGCTTTTGATCTAATATATAATTTTTTAGCGCCTTCTACTATTGGATCTTTAGTAACATAATCTGTCCAAATATTTGTACCTTCAATTTGCCACTCAAGTCCATTTTTATCGGCTATTCCTATCAATCTATTTTCCCAATCATTTAAATAAGCCTCAATTGTAGGAGTATCCATTTTATTAATCTTTATTGTATATTCTGTTGAATTTCCATCAAAGCGCATTTTAATTTGATTTTCTGCTGTAATTTGATTTACTTCTACATCTGTTAATTGATGTTCGTCACCATTTCCATTCTTCCAAGTAGCTCCACCATCTAAACTATATTGCCAGCTTTGACCTTTAAAATCATTATCTAAAATTATCTTCTTAGCATTATCTCCATCAAATGAGAATGTTCCTACAATTCTTATCGTAGTATTCTCATAAAAGTTAAACATTCTTGCTGTAATAAAACTATTTTGTGTTTGTTTTCCTACTATTTTTATATATTGAGCCTTTACAGGATCAAAATCAAGTACTTTAGTTGAAACATCATTTGTATTTGCATAAGTCCAATTTGTTCCTGATACTACTTCTGTCCACTCTTCTCCATCAGTACTTACTAATATCTTTGCACTTAAAATTTTTCCATTTCCACCTGGAGCTGGGAAATATTCTAGTGCTGTTAAATTTTTAACTTCGTCAAATTTAAATACTATAAATTTATCTGGATCATTTCCATTCCAATCTGAATGCCAATTTGTATTTAAGTTACCATCAATTGCATTTTTTGCATGTCTACCTTGACCAGCAGCTTCTGTTGAAAAAGCATGTAATCCTATATGATCAATTGAAATATATTTTCTTGTATCTGGATCTGTATTTGTAGTAAAAGTATATGTTTGTTCTGTTTTACTTTCTAAATAAGTTCCTGTTGCTGCAACTTTTACTGTTACGGTTTTATCCCCTGATAAATCAGGTATAGCATCTTTATATAATGTCCATGGATCATTTTCATTTAACTTCCACATCATTGATGGAATTGCTGCAATCATCTTATTTTCCCAATCATTTGCATATAATGTACTTGGAAGTCCTGCTGACTCTTTAATATCTATTTTATATAAGTTTTTTTCATCATAATTTACTCCAACAATGTGAACATATATATCATTTTCTGCTGTAATAGATGCGATTTCCTCTGGTGTTAATAGCCATTTATGTTCCTCATTTGCATCAAATGCAACTTCATGCCAATGCTCTAATCCACCTGTTGGATTTCCATCTATACAATAATCCCAACGAACTCCACTTCCATCAAATCTACTTGCTAACACAATTTTATTAGCATCTTCCCCATCAAATGAAAATGTTGCAATTGATGTATCTAATTGTCCCAATATATAATTTGCTTCTAATCTTGCAACACCTGGTTGCATTACTGTAAAACTAGTAGCTGTATTATTTGGTAAATTCTTTGCTATATTTAAAGTTCTTTCTTGTAGAAGTGCAAATTTATAAGCACCTCCAACACTTGTCAATTCTGGTTTTACTAAATTTGTTGCATTGTACATTGGTAATGGATAATATTTTAAATTTTCTGCTATTTGTTCTGCTAAATTATAGAAATCATCTTCTGTTTTAGCTTCATTTGCTTTATATGCATTAATTAATCCAATCCAAGCGTCAAAGTTTATAGATTGTATTTCTATTACTTTTCTATATATTTCTTCTAGTTTAACAGGATCATCTACATATAAATTTGCAAGCATAATTAATTTTTGAGCTTTCATTAAATTTTGATAATCATTTACAGCTGCTTGTTCCAATTCTATATATACACCATTACTAAATCCTTGTGTATAAGTACCATTTCCCCAACGAAGTAATCTTCCGCCTCCTCCAGATAATGTCCATCCGGATACGTCATTGTCAATTCTCCAATATCCTCTACCTTCTGCATCTTTACTATAAAACAAAAGTGCAGCATGTCCTGGTTGTCCTATAACCATTGCAGGTATTCCATGAACTCCACGTATACAATGACCTGATTTTGATATACCACCACAAACACAACCTGTTCCAAATTTGTTTCTAAAGTTCATCCATAATTTATATATATAAGGTTCACCTGTAACACTCTTTGATATTTTTATTCTATACTCTGGAATATTGGCTCCACCTGGTATAACAAATTCCGAATCAAACATTCCTATCTTACCAGTTTTTTGTCCATCCGCATTTACTAATTCATTACCTTCATTATTATCTGTTTTATTTATTGCAAATAATTCATTAAAATAGTTAGTATTTTCTGGAGCATAGTATACTGCATTTTGATAATTTGGCCATACATAAGCTATATATGGATGTGGCGTTTGATATCTCCACACATTTGTTGGATTTGCATCTATGTTGTCTTGCGTATATCTATTTAACCATAATATTTCTTCATCATCTATATTGTTATACAAAACTAAACGCATTTCTTGAAGGTGTAGATCTTCAAACATATGTGTCATATCCATAGTTGCTGCCATTCTCATTCCACCATTTTTATGTAAATACTTAAATATTGCATAACGTCTAAGTGGCTCTGATTGATTTACTTCTATACTTGACTGCATCCATAATCCTACTCTTTGAGTATGTGTTAAAGCAATTGACATTGCCATCTTCTTATATAAATCTCCATAAGTCATATTTGGATTTGTTGGATTACCTAAAAGTTCTGTATTAGTAAAATCACTAGAATATTCTTTATATAATTGAGCAAGTATTGATAATGAACTATAATAACTATCCCCATCTGGTTTGCCACCTAAAATATATAATTTAAGATTTTCATAATTATCTTTACTGCCCATTAACCAAATAAATACTTCTTGATTTTCTGGGCATTCACTTAAAAATCTTTTTAATGCATAATTGCCCATATTTTTTAATAATTCTCTTTTTAAGAGAGTATATTCATATTCGGTATTATTCTCTAAAGCTCCTAAGTCTTCACTAGAAGCTACAATTTGTTTGATCTTTTCATCTAATTCTTCTACAGAAATTGCTAAATCTTCCCCAGGTTCTTTATATGTTCCTTTTACTAATTTAGCATCTGCATATACAGAATGATCATTACCATTAGAACCATTAGCATCTGCAACTAATTTTAAATAGTTAGCATCTTTAATGTCAATTTTTACATATTGTGCATTAGCTCCTGGTTTTACTACTTCTGGATTTTGTTCTGTCTTTAAATTCCAAGTTTTACCATCAGTAGATGTGTAAATATAAAATTTAACACCATTGCTTGAACTTGCTGCTGTCTGATTTAATCCCATATAAGTAGTAAAATAATCATAATCATCCTTATATGCACTAATATCATACACTAAAGTTGAGGTAGCATGTGCCCACATACCTTTATCAAAAGGATAAAAAATATTTTCAATTTTTACTGATATTTTAGTTCCACCATTGGCTTGGTCTTTTAAAATCTCTCCCCAACCAGGTCTAGATTGACTAGCTATGTAATCTATATCTGATAAATAGATATAGTCTGCACTACCCTCTGACCCATAAACATTAGATGTTAATAAGAATAAAAAAACAATTATAATTGTTGATAATGTTAATAAAACACTTTTCTTACTTCTCATAAAAATTCTTACCTTCCTTTTTCTCCTAAACTTTCTATAACTTATTATAGCTCCTTTGTCAAATCTTGTCAATTCCCTCTCCCACTTATATTATATGTTTTTTATATTACAAATTGCATAAATTTTTTTATACTAGGGAACTAGGTTTTTGACAATTTTATATTTTTATAAGTTACAAAAATTATATAATACCAAAATTTAAATTCGTAAATTTCTATTTTCATTTATTCCGTAATCATTGCGTTTATTCATACATAAATTTAAAAATACTAAAAAGAGTAAATCTTATAAATTATAGGATTTACTCTTTAAAAGTATATTTTATCTCTAAAATGTTTTTAGCCCTATTAATGCAAGCTTCATTGCTGCTAAATCATTTATTGTAACTTCTCCATCTTTATCAACATCTGCTGCTATTTCATAAATATCTGTTAGTTTTTGTTTATCAATTAAGTGTA
>CAOJKK010000030.1 GCA_948437895.1 uncultured Clostridium sp. | reverse complement strand
GAAACAAATGCAAAGTTTAATAAAATGCCAATGACATGGAATCAAGTATGGACTAAAATGAAAAATGTTGCTATTAAAGCATTAGATCCGGTATTAAATAAAATAAATGAATTAGCTAATAATGAGCAAGTACAAGAAATGTTTAATATGTTTATCGATGGAGCAAGTTTAGCAGCACAAGCAATATTAGGATTAATTGAAGGTATTTCATGGTTGATTAGTGTATTAGAGCCTTTTGCACCAATGATACTTGCAGTAGTTGGAGCTTATGCAGCATGGGAAATAGCAAGTGGAATAGCTACAGCATTATTAACAGTGCAAACTATTGCTCAATATGCTTTAGCTGCTGCCACAGGAACAAAAGTAGCAGCAGATGTTGCCGCTACGGCAAGTCAATTAGGATTGAACACTGCAATGTTAGCCTGTCCTGCAACATGGATTATTTTAATAATAATAGCTTTAATAGCTGTATTAGTATATTTCTGGTTTACAAATGATAAGGTTGCATATGCGATTTTATATGTTTGGGATGCGTTGAAATTAGGAATTATGGTTGCTGGACTTGGAATACAAGCAATTTGGTATGGATTAGTTTTAGCAGTTATGTATTTATGGTTAGGAGTACAAACTTGCATTTTAGGAATGATGGGTGCTTGGTATGCTTTCCAAACTGGAATTGATGCTGTTTGTCTTGGAATATTATCAATATTTCAAGGTTTATATAATGGTGTTGTTTCTATTGTAAATGGAATTATTAATGTGCTAAACAAGATACCAGGTGTATCAATAGACACAGTTCAAGCTGCACATTTTGCTGATGACTTTGCAAAAGGTATGGAAGAAAAAGTTGTAAACAGAAATCAAAAATTAAAAGATATGGCCAGTCAGATGGATGGGACAATGGAAAAAATTAATGAATTAAAAGGACAATTTAGTGCAAATCTTAATGCAGGTGCAACCAATATTCAAAATACAGCAATTAATATGAACAATACAAGACAAGATAGAGTTGACCACAGAAATGATTGGATAAAAGGTGCAGGGGATGCTATTGATAGTGCATTGAGTAGTTTTTCATTTGATCCATCAAATAATGGAACTCTTGGAGATATAGCAGGTAATACAAAGGATATTGCTGATAATACCAAAGATATATCTGAAGAAGATTTAAAATATTTAATAGATTTAGCCGAAAGAGATACAGTCAATAGATTTACAACAGTTCCGTTAACAATAAACTTAACCAACAATAATAATATAAATGGAGAACAAGATATAGATGGAATTGTAGATCAAGTAACTAATAAATTAACCGCTAAATTAGAAGAAGAACTAGAATATGTATCTGAAGGAATACATGAATAAGGAGGAACGAATTTATGGCATATTATTTTTATTTAGGAAATGTGCTTCTTCCCATTCCTCCTAAAAAATTAGAACTAAAAATTAGTAATCAAAACAAGACATATGATTTGATGAACTACTCAGAAATAAATGTTTTAAAAAATCCAGGTTTAACAAGCATCGAATTTGAAGTATTGCTTCCAAATGTAAAATATCCATTTGCTATGTATAAAAACAATTTTCAAAATGCTAAATATTATTTAGGAATATTAGAAAAATTAAAGGTAAATAGGTCTGCTTTCCAATTTATAGTTATTAGAAAATTTCCAAATGGTAAAGGTATATTTGATACAAATATAAAAGTATCAGTAGAGGATTATACAATAACAGATACAACAGATGAGGGATTTGATACCAAAGTAAAAATAAAATTGAAACAATATAGAGAATACTCTACTAAAACTGTTAAAGTAACAATAAAACAATACAAACCTCCAGTAGTAACAAGAACAGTAACTACAAATAATACAGCTGCGGTTGCATCAAAGCCAAGTGGACAAAATTATACAGTAAAAAGAGGAGATTGTTTATGGAATATAGCAAAACGATTTTATGGAAATGGAAGTAAATATACAACTATATATAATGCGAATAGGGATAAGATTAAAAATCCTAACTTAATATATCCAAATCAAGTGCTATGGATACCAGCATAGGAGGAAGAGATGAATCAACAATTATTAATTCAAAATGGAAATACAGTATATGAACCTGTAGTCCAAGATGAGATTAGTTGGACCACTGAAAGAAAAGGAGCAGCAGGAAAACTAGAATTTAAAATATTAAAAGATAATATTATAAATTTTGAAGAAGGTAATCCTGTGGCTTTTAAAGTGGATAATACAAATTTATTTTATGGTTTTGTGTTTAAAAAGAAAAGAGATAAAGAAAAAATAATAAAAACAACAGCATATGACCAATTAAGATATTTGAAAAATAAAGATACAAAAACATACACTAATAAAAGAGCAGATGAATTAGTAAAAATGATTGCAAATGAATATCAATTAAATATTGGTATATTAGAAAATACAGGTTATGCAATAGCAAAAAAAGCAGAAAGTAATCAATCTTTATTTGATATGATATTAAATGCACTAGATGAAACAATTAGAAATAGAAAAGAAATGTATGTATTATATGATGATTATGGTAAATTATGTTTGAAGAATTTAGAAAGAATGAAAGTAGGACTAGTAATTGATGAAGAAACGGGAGAAAATTATGATTATGAAAGTTCAATAGATTCTGATACATATAACCAAATAAAATTAACATATGATAATTCTGACACAGGTAAAAGAGAAATATATATGGCAAAAGATTCAAGTAATATAGAAAAGTGGGGAGTATTACAATATTTCGATACAATTGATGAAAAAACAAATGGAGCAGTAAAAGCAAAGGCATTATTAGATTTGTATAATCAAAAAACTAGAAGCCTAGAAATAAAAAATGCATTAGGAGATGTAAGAGTTAGAGGTGGATCTCTTATAATAGTTAATTTGGATTTAGGTGATGTTAAACTTAAAAATTTTATGCTAGTTGAAAAGGCAAAGCATACTTTTAAAAATGGAGAACACTTTATGGATTTGACATTAAAAGGACAAAACTTTATATCTGGGTAGGAGGTAAAGTGAAATGGGAAGCTCATTAGGAGAAATAATAAAAAGAATGGCAGTAGGAGCAAATGATGCAAATGCTCCTACTTCTGTTTTGTTTGGAACTGTTACAAGTGTGAATCCACTTGAAATAACAGTAGAACAAAAGTTAAAGTTAACAAAAGAATTTTTAGTACTTACTAAGAATGTAAAAGACTATACTGTAGATGTTAGTGTGGATTGGGAGACGGAAAGCAAATCACTAAATGCCAATCATGGACACTCAATAAGTGGCGATGTTTCTATAAGTTCTAAAGCAACTATAAATCCAAATCCAGACAATATTACAGTAAATATAAGTAATGAAGTCACTAATGATTTTCAAGTAGAGAATGCAAAAATAGGATTAACACATAGTCATAATATAAGTGGAAGAAAGAAAATGACAGTATATAATGGATTACAAGTAAATGATAATGTGATTTTGTTGCAACAACAAGGTGGAAATAACTTTGTTGTACTAGATAAATTTTAATAGAAAGGTGGTAAAAATATGACACCTGATACAGATGATATATTGTTAAATAATATAGAAGAAGTAAAAGAACAAACAAGTAAAACTTATTATTTAAATATAGAAAAGAACACTATTTCAAATTTTTGTGATGGTATAGAAGCAATGAAACAGACAATATACTGCATCTTAAATACAGAGAGATTTGAACACCTTATATATAGTTGGAATTATGGTATTGAGTTAAAACATTTAATTGGAGAAAATACAACATTTGTTATACCAGAACTTGAAAGAGTAATAACTGAAGCATTAATGCAAGATACTAGAATATCTGAGGTAAATAATTTTGAATTTGAAACAAAAGAAAATACTATACTTGCAAAATTTACTGTAGTTACAACTGTTGGAGAAATTGAAGTAGAAAAGGTGGTGAGTGTTTAGATGGAAATAGACAATATTAAAGAAATTGAAGATTTAGATGAGTATTTTGATTATGATACTATTTTGCAAAGAATGTTAGATAGAGTGTCAATTCAAATTGATAAAAGAGAAGGAAGTATTATTTATAATGCATTGGCTCCAGCAGCTGCAGAATTAGCACAGATGTATATATTACTTAAAAGTAATATTGATTTAGTTTTTGCAGATACTGCAGTAGAAGAGTATTTAGATAAATTAGCAAATCAAGTAGGACTTACAAGAAATGAAGCAACATATGCGATAAAAAAAGGATTATTCTATGATGAAAATAATAGTCTAATGGATATTAGTATTGGAGAAAGATTTACAATAGAAGATTTAGTATATAAAGCTATAGAGAAAATAGAAACAGGAATTTATAAAATGGAATGCGAAAATGTAGGGACAATAGGAAATAATTGTGTTGGTACATTAATACCTGTAAATTATATAGAAAATCTGGCAAAAGCAGAATTGACAGATATATTAATTCCTGGAGAAGATCAAGAAGATGATGATTCATTAAGGGCAAGATATTATGAAACAACAAGTGAGCAAGGATTTGGTGGCAATATTATTGATTACCAAAATAGAACTAAAGAAATTGCAGGAGTGGGAGCTGTAAAAGTTACACCAATTTGGAATGGACCAGGAACAGTAAAGTTAACAATTTTGGATAGTAATTATAACAAAGCATCTAATGTATTAATTGAAAAAGTACAAAATGAAATATGTCCTAATCTATCCGATGAAGGATTAGGAGTTGCTCCGATTGGACATATTGTTACTGTTGATACAGTAACAGAAGTCGATATTTCTATAATTTCTAATATAACGATATCAGAAACAGTTTCTATGGAAAATGTAAAAACTCAAGTGATTGAACTTGTAAATAATTATTTTCAACAATTAAAAAAAGAGTGGGAAAATTCAAATACTATAATTATAAGAAAATCTCAAATTGATACAATAATACTAAATGCAGATGGAGTTATAGATGTTTCAAATACTGCAATAAATAACAAATCATCAAATATAGAACTACAGAAATTTGAGATACCTAAATTGAAAGAGGTGACACTTATATGAAATTAGTTGAATATATGCCACCTTATTTAAAAAATGTACTTGAATTTAATAAGATATTTGATACTGAAGATATTGAAATAGAAAATATGAGATATTTAATAAATAAAATATTAAGAGAAGTAATAGTAAAAACAGCAAATTCCTATGGATTAGAAAGATATGAGAAAATATATGGAATAACAAACAAAGCAGAGACAATAGAAGCAAGAAGAATGAATATTTTATTTAAAATAAATAACAGAGTACCATATACATTAAAATGGTTGATAAACACATTAAATGAATCAATTGGAGAAAATAATTATAAATTAGTAGCAAAAGATTATGAATTATATATAACAATAAATCTGGCATATACTGAAGCAGCAGAAATGTTGAAAAGTAATTTAATCAAACAAATACCTGCTAATATTAAAATGGACATAGATCTATTTGCACAAACAACTTGTTATATGGGTG
>CAOJKK010000029.1 GCA_948437895.1 uncultured Clostridium sp. | reverse complement strand
CGCACCAAATACTAGGTAAATACTTGCCTAGTATTTTTTTGTACATATTGTCAGCGCGACAAGTTGTCAAAACGAGCTAGTAATGCAGAAGTATTAATTAAAGATTATAAACTAACTCGTTATGCATGTTACTTAATAGCACAAAATGGTGATTCTAGAAAATAAGTAATTGCTCTTGCTCAAACATATTTTGCAATTCAAACTAGGAAGCAGGAGATTAGAAAAAGAGAATAAGAAAAGTTTAATAAATAGTAATTAATAGCTTCTGAAATTTGTTTGCATCATGAAGGATAAAAATATCCATAATTTGCAATTTTATGTAAAATAATGTATAATAGTGATATAAAGACCATGATTAATTTGCGTGGCTATAATTACAGAAGTGATTATAATATTATAATTCCTTTTTTACAGCAGTAGGCTGATTACATATATATTAAAAAAATTTTTAAAGGAGAAGAAAGATGAAAAAATTATTTTTGGGAGTAATTCTCACCTTGCTTTGTATTATATGTGGGGCAACAACAGTATTTGCTGCTGAATCTGATATAAATTCAGAGCTTCCATATATTATTAAAGAGGGAACAGTTTACTATGAGACTTCTTACCAATTTGGTAGTGGACGGAATGGTACTGTAAATGAAAAAAATGAATATATCACAATTCCTTGTTATGCTGGAATTAATGGTTATTCATTCCTTGACGAGAATGGTAATGTTCTTAAGTCTGATTATATAGAATCAGAAAATGACATTTCTATTCCAGAAGCACCAGAAGGCGCTGTAAAGCTTTTCAAACATTTTAAAAGCACTTCCTATAGAAATGGATGGGTTGATGCTGGACAAGTAATTCCTAATGAAACTATAACTACTACATCAGATGTAACTACTATACCAGATGAAGAACCGGAAGAAGAGAAAGAAAAACCAGAAGAACAGAATCCAGAAGAAATTGTAGAAGATATCAAAAATGATATTCAAAAAGAGGATAAAAAAACAACTATTATAATAGATTTTTCTGGAAGCATGTCTGACAATCAGAGTGAAGTTGTCGAATTACTTGAAACTCTCGATTTTAATGAGAATACAACAATAATTGTGTTTGCATCAATATATGAAGTAATAACTAAAGAACAATTGGCTTCAAGAGATTTTAATGTAGGTACTAGTACATATTTGATTGAAGCTTTGAATAAAGCTATGGAACTTGAAACTGAACATTTAATTGTAATTAGTGATTTGCAAACAAACATAGGGGAAATTGAAAAGAGTGAAACATTAAAATCTGTTGTAATATATGATCCGGATGATGGAGAGGAAGACGACTTTATTATGAATAAGTTTGAAAGTGTATGGGATAAGGCTGATATTTCTCGTATTAGGATAAAGTAAGGAACCACAATAATTTTTTATGATTGCTGATAGTATTAGTAATTAAAAACAAACAAAGGAACTGTTTTCATAGTTCCTTTGTTTGTTTTGTTTTCTAGAATATTTATTTATAACTCTATTTTTTTACAAGACAACTGATATATTGTAATTATATTAGCTAATATATTAAATAAATCAAATACTGCAGAGGTATAAGAACGAATTAAAGTATCGTATATTAGCCACATAACCATAGTAAATATAATCAATAACTTAAGTTTTTTAGCATCTTTGACATCCATAAAACAAGTATATACAACAGTTGCAATTAAAGGTAATAAACCTAAATATCCTAAGTTATTAAATGCTAAAGATAAAACTATACAAAGTAAATTTAGTAATATTTTTCTATTAGTAGTAAGACTATCTTTGTAGCATAAAATGTTTCTAACAATGCTGATTAGATTAACAATAGCCCCAGTAAATCCTCCAAGTATTAAGTTACTTATTGTAAAAGATAATATCTGTAACGTTTGTATATATATTATTTTTTTTCTATTCTTAACACATCCAGAAGCAACCATAAGTATAGATGCTATTAGTGCAACGAGATTTCCAGATACTAGTTGTAACATTAAAAAAACTCCTCTTTTTATGTAATACATAGATATTATATACTAAAATTTTTTTTGTAAACAATACATATTATTAAAAACTATGATATAATTTATTAAATTGTGAATTACAGGAGGTAAATATGAAATTTACTACACTATGTTATATTGAAAAAGACAATAAATATTTAATGATGTATAGAAATAAAAAGAAGAATGATTTAAATGAAGGAAAGTGGATTGGAGTAGGTGGAAAATTCGAAGAAAAAGAATCTCCTGATGAATGTTTGCTTAGAGAAGTAAAAGAAGAAACAGGTCTTATACTTACAGAATATAAACTAAGGTGTATGGTAACATTTGTATCTGATAAATGGGAAACAGAGCATATGTATGTATATACAGCAACGAATTTTGAAGGAGAATTACATGAGTGCAATGAAGGAATACTAAAATGGATTGACAAAGATAAAATACTTGATTTACCTACTTGGGAAGGAGACAGATTGTTTTTTGAAATGATGCAAAAAAAGGAAGAATTCTTTACAATGAAAGTTGAATATATAGGAGATAAATTAGTAAATTATAGTAAGTAAATTAAATAATAGTAACAAAAAGAGTGTTTCGAATGAAACACTCTTTTGCTAAATCAAAAGTTTGATTTAATTGGAGAAGGTATTATTTAGATTTTTTTTCATACAACTGAGATAATACATAGCAAATGCCATCATTAAAACCTTCAGCGTATCCAGAATCAAAACCTTCCATTGCACCGAGAAAATATTCAGCTTTCCAATTCTTACCACCAATCAAACCAGTAACAGTACATTTGATATCACCATCAACTCTGCCATCGATGTTGCCATAAACACTTCCACCAATGTCGCCATCAACATAGCCATCAATGTCGCCATCAACATTGCCTTCGATGCTGCCATCAACACTGCCATAAATGTCGCCATCAACATCGCCATCGATATTGCCACCAACACCGCCTTTGATATCGTCGTTGACATCACCAAAGATAGATCCTTTAACACTACCCCTAATATCACCACCAACATCGCCACGAATGTTACCAGAAACATCACCATGTACGTCACCATGAACATTGCAAAATACACCGTTATTCATGGTAGGATCTGAGGTCTGAGAAGTTTTAGTCATAATACTACCTCCTAATGCTAACTCATCACCAAAGTTTTGGTAATGAATAACAAAAATGATACATTTATTGTAGTTCGCTGTATCCACGAATAGTGAAGAGATTATATCATGATTTACATAAAAACGCAAGAGGTAAATATATTTTAAATTCTTTTATTTACTTAATTCCATGTTTTAATATTAATTTAATTTTCGTCAGTTATAATTCTAACATCAGCATAAAGGAAAGACTAAAATTAATATCACCCCAAAATATGTAGGAATAAATATATGTTCACCTCCATGAAAAATATTTTATTCCTACATAAATAATATTACTTATTTGATTAGATTAAATAATAATGATATAATTTTAAAAGTGAGGATTTAAATATGAAGGTATTAATAGTAGAAGATGATAAGATATTATCAGATACAATAAAACAATGCATATGTAATAAATTTGATACAGAACAGGTATATGATGGCTATGAAGCATATATGCTAGCAAAAGAAAACATATATGATGCAATTATATTAGATTTAATGCTTCCAGAAATATCTGGTTATGATGTGCTTATGAAAATAAGAGATGAGAAAGTGGTTACACCAGTACTTATACTAACAGCAAAAGATACATTAAATGATAAATTAAAAGGATTTAGACTTGGAGCAGATGACTATTTGGTAAAACCATTTGAAAGAGAAGAACTCCTAGCAAGATTGGAAGCAATTATAAGAAGGACAAATGGAGCATATAAAGAAGATATAGTTGAATTTAAAGAATTAAAATTAAATGTAAAAAATAGGAAAGCATTTATAAAAGATGAAGAAATAATTCTTCAAGGTAAGCAATTTGATATATTAGAGTATTTAATAAACTCGAAAGGAACTATTATAACAAAAGAGCAAATATTTGATAGAATATGGGGATTTGACTCATACACAACTACTAATGTGGTAGAGGTCTATGCAAGTGGACTTAGAAAAACACTTAAGAAAAACAATTACGATAAATATATAAAAACGATACGTGGTGTTGGATATATGATAGTAGAATAGAGGTAAAAATGAGTGAACGAAAATTAATAAAGAAACAATTGATAAAAAATATGCTTTTCACTTTTATAGTATTTGCAATAATACTTATATTTTTTGATGCAATAATATATAATCAAGTATCTAATTCTCTGTATAAATCAATAGATGAAGAGTTGCTAAGAACAGCAAAGTTTTATGAAAATAGAGAAGTTGAAAGAGAAATAAAGAGAAATGTTGCAAAAGAATTTGCAGAAGGAAATAGAATTACATTTATAGAAACTAAAATAAATCCTAGATTAATATGTATCATAAGGAGTATAGATGGAGATATTTTAAATAGTGATAATATTGGAAGGTTCTATGAAGATTATTTAGGAGATATTATTTTTGATAGAACAAGCACAGATAGAATATATGCTATTAAAATACAAGATAGTTATAACTATAGAGGAATAACATTAAAGACTTTCTCTATAGATGGACAGGAAATATATATTCAACTACTTGCAAATGTAGATGGAGAAGTAGAAACAATAAATAATGTGACACACACTTTATTAATAGGAAGTCTTATAATAATAGCTGTAGCCATAGTAAGTTCATATGTTTTATCTAAAATGACTTTAAAACCAATAATGGATTCATATAGAAAGCAAACAGAATTTGTTCAAAACGCAGCACATGAATTAAGAACACCACTTACAATAATACAGGCAAAACAAGAGTTGTTGTTACAAGAGCCTGAAAGTAAAATAATAGATAAATCTGAAGATATAAATATTATACTTAAAGAAACTAAAAGACTAACTAAACTTATAAAAGAATTAATGATACTTGCCACAGCAGATTCAAATGAACTTAAAATAAAAAAAGAAAAAACAAATATAGATAGATTAATTGAAGAAATCATAATACCATATAAAGATTATGCTGAATTGCAAGAAAAAGATATTTCTACAGATTTAAAGTTTAGCAAAGAAATCAATTTAGATAAAAATAAAATTAATCAATTGATGGTGATTGTATTAGACAATGCAATAAAGTATACAGCAAAAAATGATAAAATAAAAATAAGAACTTATTCTAAAGAAGGAAAATGCATAATAGAAGTAGCTGATACAGGAATAGGAATAAGTAAGGAAGCGGCAAAACATGTATTTAATAGGTTCTATAGAGAAGACAAAGTGCGATCAAGAGAAAAAGGCGGAACAGGACTTGGACTTTCAATAGCACATACAATTGTAAAATTACATGGAGGAAGCATTAGAATAGTACCAAATACACCTAAAGGATCAAAAGTAATAATTAAAATTTAAAACTTTGGGGAAAAAGGGGTCAGGCCCCTTTTTCCCCAAAGTTTTCTTTTTTCGACAAAATTAATCAGAAAGTCTGCTATAAAAAGCAATACACCATAGACCTGCAATTCCTACTATAGTATATATTATTCTTGATATAACAGATAAACTTCCAAAAATTGAATCTACTAGATTGAATTGGAATAAACCAACTAGTAGCCAATTTATAGCACCAATTATAACAAGAGTAAGTGCGATTCCATTTATAACCTTCATGTCAAACCCTCCATTTCTGTTTTTGTTTTGTATTATTGTTACCATTAGATTTCATAATTATACATATTACTACAAAATTGTTGATTTTTGAGGCTTTTTAAAATATAATTTAAATAGTTTAATGTTTGAGATTGAAGGATGAAATAGAATTATGAAAGAAAAAGAATTTATCGAAAATGTTTTAAAAGTAATGAAATTTGATACTAATAATATAAATTCGGATTCAGTGCAATTCATTAATATGTGTGAATATGGAGTATCATCTAAAGAAAAACCACTTTTGCTTACATGTAATTTACAGACTTGTATAGCTTTAGTTGCTTATGAAAAGAACTTTTCTTTTTTAGCACATATGAATGTCTATAAAGGAAATTGGACTAAAGATTTTGAATTAGATAATGAAGGAATGCCAACAAGATGTAAGAAGGTAGATGATTTGTATAATGAAATATTAAAAAATAGAAGCAAAATTAGTGATACAGTTAATATAGGATTAGTTTTAGGAGTTGCACCATTAGAAAAAGATTATAAAAGTAGACAAATAATAGAAAAAGATTTACTAGCTTTGTTTCAGAATTTAAGAAAAAATAATATACCTTCTGTAAGACTACCAGATATAAATAGTTTTAGTTTCATTTTAGATTCTACAACAGGAAATATTATGCATGATGGTGCAGAAAATTCAAATAGAATTACAAGTATTAGAGATATGTTACCTAATACAAATAAGGAGAAAACAGATGTTAAAGAAAAATGATGAATATGTAGTAGATATAATAGACAATGGATTTCAAGGAGAAGGTATTGCTAAAATCGATGGGATGACGGTTTTTATTGATAAAGCAATAAAGGGAGAAAAAGCTAAAATCAAAATTTTGAAAGTTCAAACAAATTTTGCATATGGAAAAATAATTGAGATTTTAGAGGAATCTAATAATAGAACAAATGAAGATTGCGATACATATAAAAGGTGTGGAGGATGCAATTTAAGACATATTAAATATCAAGAAACACTAAATATTAAAAAAACAGTTGTTGAA
>CAOJKK010000028.1 GCA_948437895.1 uncultured Clostridium sp. | reverse complement strand
AAATTATGGATGAACTTTAGAAATAAATTTGGTACTGGAGCAGTTTGTGGTGGTATATCAAAAAGCGGACATTGTATTCGTGGAGTAAATGCGATACCATCAGCAGTTATTGGCCAACCAGGACATGCAGCACTTTTATATTATACAAGGAATTCTGATGGAAAAGGATACTGGGGAATTGATAACGATGTATCTGGATGGGCTTACTCTGAGAAAGGCGAAAGAATGCCACTAGGTTGGGGAAATGATAGAACCTATGTAAAAGGATACAATGTACCATATATTGTATTAGCTCAAGAGGCACTAAATGATTATGATAATCTTGTAAAAGCTGAAGAAATTCTAATGACAGTAGATTTATATAAAGATGATAAAGCAAAGCAAGAACAAATATATAGAGAAGCTATAAAAGTTCAATCAATTAACTTAGATGCATGGGCAGGACTTGCTAAATTATATATGGAAGATAGTACTAAAACAGAAGAAGATTACTATAACTTAGAAAAGGAAATGATGGAAGCCTTAAAATGTTTCCCATTCACAATGTACAATTTATCAAATTATATAAAAACAAAATTAACAAGTGATGAATATGATTTCAAATTTACAATATTACAAACAAAAATATTAACAGAAGCTAAGAATTATCCTAATGAAGGCTCAAAGGTTTTGCAACCAAGTCTAACTAGAGGATTAGCTGCTCATTTATTAGGACAAATTGATACAAATTTAGCAACATTCTCATTTGATGGTGAAAATTCAGGAAAGATAATATTATCAGATAGATTCGATGGAAATGGCATACGTTGGGATTATAGTTTAGATGGAAAGAAAACATGGAATGAAGTATCATCTACAGCAGAAGATCACACACATAGTTTAACAGAGGAAGAAATAGCATCTATAACATCTGAAAATGATATATATGTACATATTGTAGGTACAGATTATAGTGAAGAAAATATTTATAAAATAGACATACAAGAATCAGATGGGCTTCCTGCAACATTATTTGCAAATGACCTAGAAAATAGAATGGTTGCTGTAAATTTAAGTACAGAGTGGCGTTATTCAGAAAACGAACCATGGACTTCATATGGTGTAGCTTCTCCTAACTTAACAGGAGATAAAACTGTGCAATTAAGGCAAGGAGCAACAGGAACAAAACTAGCAAGTAAAGAACCTGCTACATTTACTTTTACAGAAGATAATCAGCCAAATACTAGAAAATATATTCCAGTATCTCATTTAACTATACATAGTGTTTCTACACAAGCAACAAATAATGGAGGAGCTGCAACAAATGCAATAGATGGAAACTATAATACAAGATGGCACTCAGCATGGAATGGAACTGATACAGAGCGTTTCATTGTTATTAAACTAGATAGAGCAGTTTGTTTATCAGCAGTAGAATATGTACCTGCTGGTGGTGGAAATGGTAAAATATTAGATGGCACAATTTATGGTAGTAGAGATGGAGAGAATTGGGAAGAGTTAGTAAGTATGAAAAACTTAAGCTATACGAACCAAGCAAACGCAAATGAAGATGCCATAATTAATACTAAGAGCTTTGAACTTGAAAACTCAGCAGAAGTTCAATATGTTAAAATAGTAGCGGATCGTGCATCTAATGGAAATTGGTTTACAGCAAGAGCATTTAACTTTTATCAGGACTTAACTACAAATCCTCATCCTACAGCGGGTATTGGATTTAGTACTACTGAACCAACTAATGGAGATGTTGTTGCAAGACTTATAAACTTAAGCAGTCCTAGCATAAAAATTACTAATAACAATGGTAGTGATACTTATACATTTACAGAAAATGGTGAGTTTAAATTCGAGTTTATTGATGAAGAAACTAACGAGAAAGGATCAGCTGTAGCAAAAGTAAACTGGATAGATAAAACAGCTCCAACAGCTACTATTGAATATAATATAACATCAAAAACAAGTGAAGATGTAGAAGCTAAATTAATACCGAGTGAAGAAGTAAAAGTATTAAATAATGGAAGAATTGACGTTGATGAAGAAGGAAATGAAACTGTAATTTCAGACCCATTTACATATTTATTCATGAAAAATGGAGAATTTACTTTTGAATTTGAAGATAAAGCTGGAAATAGAGGTACAGCTACAGCAAAAGTTGATTGGATAATAGATGAGGAAGATTCAGAAATTATATTTGCTTCTGAGAGATATAAAATAGAAGAAAATACTATTTCAAGAATTGCACCTAGTACAAAAGTAAGTGATTTTAAACAAAATATAGAGACAAATCAAGAAATTAAAGTTGTAAATAAAGATGGAACTATTTTAGAAGAAAATGAAATAGTTTCAACAGGATCAAGATTGAGAGTAGGAAAAGAAGAATATATTCTTGCAGTGACAGGAGATATAGATGGAAATGGAAAGCTTACAATTAAAGATTTATCTAATATGAAATTACATTTGATTCATAAAAAGTCATTAACTGATGTTTATTTAAAAGCGGCAGATATTAGTGGTGATGGTAAGGTGTCATTAATTGATTTATCACAAATGAAGCTTGCATTAATAAATAAATTAGAAATAAAGTAATATATAAAGGAGAAGAATAATGAAGAAAATAGTAAAATTAAGTTTAACATTTATAATGATAGTTTGTATGATATTTAGTATAACAGCAAAAAGTTTTGCAGCAATAAGTTGTGGTGTAACTATTAGTGGTGCTTCAGAAGTGAAGAAAGGCGATACATTTACAGTAACGTTTAACTTATCTAAACTACAATCAGACAAAGGGATTAATGCATTAATGGGAACATTAAAATATGATAAAAATAATTTAACATTAGTTAAAATGGAAGGACAAAATGATTGGTCAAAGCCATCATATAATGAAGCAGATGGGACTTTTGTAATAGAAAGAGATGAATATGCAACTAAAGATGGAAGTTTTTTAAAAGTAACATTTGAAGTAAAAGATAAAAGTAATAAAAATGTGAATATTTCTATGGAAGGAATTTCAGTATCTAATGAATTTGATGAAATAAATGTTAGTTCTGCATCTAAAAACATTACAGTGAAAGAAAAAGAAAACACACCAAATAAAAAACCAACTACAAATAGTGGAACATCAAGCACAACAACTACAAATAAAACAGATTCAGGAATGGAAGAAATCAAGGATAAAAATGCAACTATTGTTCAAAAAGAGAAATTACCATATACAGGAAGTAATACTGCTATTTCAATTATATCAATAGGAACAGTTGCTATAATTACTACAGTTTTATTTGTTAAAATGAGAATTAATAATAAATAGAATAACGGTATAAAAAAGATAAGAACAACTAGAATAATTAGCTAAGAACTAATTTCTAGTTGTTTTTTATTAGCTTTGTGTTGTTATAATTACCCAAGGAGGTGCGATAGCAGCACCAATAGCATCGCAAGTTCTTCGGAGAAGTGTTGCCATACCTTGAAGTGCAAAAGCAGGAAACAGAAGAAGACAATATTGGAACAATAGAAATGCCAGATGTAACAGGAATGAGTGTTTCAGAAGCAAAGAAAACTTTAAAGGAATTAGGATTAGAGACAAATGTAGAAAGTCAATTAGAAGAAAATGATGAGAATATAAGTGATAAAGTTGTAATAGATCAACTACCTAAAAAAGGTATTAAAATAAATAATAACGCAACAGTTACAATATATATAGAATAAATTACTTTTATAGTAAAAAAATCATTAAATTCACTATACAAAATACAAATTTAATTATATAATAAATGAGTATAAATGAAAATAAGGAGCGAATGCATATGAAGCTAAAAGCTGTATTAAATGGAATAGAAGGATTAAAAGCAAGAGGAGATTTAGATATTGATATAACAAGTATTGCTCATGACTCTAGAAAAGTACAAAATGGAGGAATGTTTGTTGCAATAAAAGGATTTGAAACAGATGGTCATAAATATATAAAAAGTGCAATAGAAAATGGAGCAAAGGTTATATTATTAGAAGAAGGTGCATCTATTAAAAAGAGCGATATAACAAGTGATGTAACAATAGTTATGGCACCAAACACAAGAGAAGCTCTTGCAAAAGTTGCATGTAATTTCTATAACAATCCATCTGCAAAATTCAATTTAATAGGAATAACAGGTACAAAAGGAAAAACTACCACAACATTTATGGTTAAATCTATATTAGAAAAACATGGCCAAAAAGTTGGATTAATAGGTACAGTTTCAAACTATATAGGAGATAGAAATTTAGGTGAAAGCACAAGAACTACTCCTGAAAGCTTAGAACTTCAAGAACTTTTTGCTCAAATGGTAGATGAAAAAGTTGATACAGTTATAATGGAGGTATCTTCTCAAAGTTTAAAATTACATAGAGTAGATGGATGTAATTTTAATATGGGAGTATTTACAAACTTTTCAGAAGACCATATTAGTGAAAAAGAACATCCAGATATGGAAGACTATTTCAATTCAAAACTTAAATTATTTAATATGTGTAAAACAGGATTTATAAACTCAGATGACTTCCATGTAGCAAAAGTAAAAAAACTAGCTACAAATTGTGATATTAAAACATATGGAATAGATAATACAGCTGATTTGTTAGCAAAAGATATAACGGTAACAAATGCAAGTGTAGACTTTAAAGTAAAAATAGGAACAAGAAATGAAAGAGTGAAAACTGGAATTCCAGGAAGATTTAGCGTATATAACTCACTAGCTGCAATATCAATAGCTTCTAAATTTGGAGTTACTGCAGATGAAATAAAAGAAGCTCTATTGGATGTAAGAGTTCCAGGAAGAAGTGAACTTGTACCAAATAAAAAAGAACTTACAATAATGATAGATTATGCACATTCTCCAGAAAGTCTTCAAAACATACTTTCCGCAGTTAAAAGCTATACAAGAGGAAGAGTAATTTCTGTATTTGGATGTGGTGGAGATAGAGACCCAGGGAAAAGACCTCAAATGGGAGAAATATCAGGAAATATTGCTGACTTCACAGTTATAACTTCAGATAATCCAAGAACAGAAGAACCTGAAAAAATAGTTAAACAAATTGAAGAAGGAACAAAGAAAACTAAGGGCAAATACATTACTATTGTTGATAGAATAGAAGCTATAAAATACGCAATTGATATGGCAAACAAGAATGATATTATCGTTTTAGCAGGAAAAGGACATGAGACATATCAAGAAATAAATGGTGAAAAACATCCATTTGACGAAAGAGAAATAATAAAAAAATTAATAAAATAGTAAAGAAGTAAACACTTCAAAAAAAGAAGGGGGAGCAGGAAATTGTATTTCCAGACTAGGATACTATTTGTATCGTTTATAGCTACAGTAATTATATCAATATTTATAATACCAGTATTAAAAAGATTAAAAGTAGGCCAAATCGAAAGAGATGATGGACCAGAATCGCATTTTAAAAAACAAGGTACTCCAACAATGGGAGGTATTATAATAGCACTAGGTATTATAATAGGAACAATCGGTGGATATGTATATTATGCATCACGTGAGCCAGAAGTTGCAAGAAATATATTACCATTGCTATTTATAACGATAGGATTTGGAGTAATAGGATTTATAGATGATTTTAAAAAACTTGTACTAAAAGATACAAAAGGGTTAAAACCAGCATATAAGATGTTGGGGTTACTAGTAATTTCAGTTGCTTATACATTATATTTAACAAAGGGCATAAATTTAGGAACAGAAACATTTATACCTTTTGTTAAAAATTATGTTGTTTTACCAATGAGTCTATATATTCCATTTGTAATATTTGTTATGCTAGGGACAACAAATGCGGTAAATTTGACAGATGGTATAGATGGATTAAGTACTAGTGTATCAGCAATTATAACTACATGTCTTACAGTTATTGCTATAATATTAGATGTAAAAGAAGTTATTGTATTTGGAAGTATAATTGTTGGAGCATGTCTTGGATTTTTAATATTCAATTTAAACACAGCAAAAGTTTTTATGGGTGATACAGGATCATTGCTTTTAGGTGGGGTAATATCTGCAATAGCACTATACTTAAAAATGCCATTAATACTATTAATAATAGCACTAATTCCAGTATTAGAAACTTTATCAGTAGTAGCACAAGTAGCATATTTTAAAAAAACAGGTGGAAAGAGATTATTAAAAATGGCTCCTTTGCATCATCACTTTGAATTATCAGGATGGAAAGAGAATAAAGTAGTCTCAGTATTTTGCGTTATAACATTATTACTTTGTATAATAGCATTATTTGCTATATAAATTAATGAAGGGAAGGATAATATGGCTCAAAAAAAGCAGGCTTCCAGAGAAAAAATAGCATATAAATCATTTGATTTTATATTGTTTATAACAGTTTTAATATTATTAGCATTAGGAATTACTATGGTATTATCAGCTAGTTCACCATCATCACTTGCAACTACTGGTAGTAGTTATACATATGTTTTAAAACAACTTTTAAGTGCTGCAATAGGTATTATTGCAATGATTGTATTATCAAAGATAGATTATAGAATATATGCAAAATTTCATAAAATAGCATATTTTACATCAATATTCGTTTTATTATTAGTTTTAGTACCAGGACTTGGAAGAACAGTTAATGGTGCAAGAAGATGGATTAATCTTCCTATAGTATCTTCATTCCAACCATCAGAGCTTACTAAAATAGGATTAATTGTATTTTATGCATATTTCCTTACAAAGCACAAAGATGAACTTAAAAATATATGGAAAGGATTCCTAAAGCCATTTTTGATTTTAGCACCTGTAATTTTAGTTTTATTAGGAATACAGACACACCTTAGTGCATCAGTTATAATAATATTAGTTGTTTCTGTAATGATGATTGTTGCAGGTAGTAGGATTGCACATTTTGTAACATTTGGTAGTATTGGACGGAGCTGGATTAATAGGAGGAATGTACGTACTTGCTAAATTTTTTGATATAGGTGGATTTAGATTAACTAGAATAACTGCATTTATGAATCCTTGGGCAGATGCACAAGGTTCAGGATGGCAAATAATACAAAGTCTATATGCAATAGGATCAGGAGGGCTTTTTGGAGTAGGACTTCGGAGATAGTAAACAAAAATATTTGTATATATCAGAACCTCATAATGATTTTATATTTGCAGTTTTAGCAGAAGAATTAGGATTTATAGGGTGCGTAGCAGTAATACTTCTATTTGCAGTATTTATTTGGAGAGGAATAATAATCGCAATGAAAGCACCAGATATGTTTGGAAGTTTACTTGCGACAGGTATAACTTCATTAATAGGACTTCAAGCAATAATAAATATAGCTGTTGTTACATCATCAATGCCAGTAACAGGTATGGCACTTCCATTCTTTAGTTATGGAGGAACATCACTTATAATTCTGCTTTGTGCAGTTGGCGTATTGCTAAACATTTCAAGGCAATCGAATAAGATATAATGGAGGAATTTATGAAAGTAATTATTGCAGCAGCACAAACTGGAGGACATATCAATCCAGGTATTGCAATTGCAAATAAAATAAAAGAAGAGAATAAAAATGCTAGAATAATGTTTATAGGAACAACCAGAGGACTAGAAAATGACCTAGTTCCAAGAGCTGGTTATGAACTTAGAACTATTGAAGCACATGGAATAAATAGGAAGATAAGTATTTCAAATATAAAAAATATGTTTAAAACTTTAAAAGGACTTAATGAAGCAAAAAAAATAGTAAAAGAGTTTAAACCAGATATTGTCATTGGTACAGGTGGATTTATATGTGGTCCTGTGCTTATGGCTGCAAAGAAATATAAGATTCCTACAATGGTACATGAGAGTAATGCATTCCCAGGTGTTGCAACAAAGCTATTATCAAAAAGAGTAGATACTGTATTAGTAGGATTTGAAGATGCGTTGAGAAGACTTCCTAATGCTAAAAAAGTAGTAGTTACAGGAACACCAACCAAAATAAAAAAAGTGAATTTATCTAAATCTCAAAAAGAAAAAATGATAGATGAACTTGGATTAAATAAGGAATTACCAATTGTACTTGTGTTTGGTGGAAGTCAAGGAGCAAAATCTATTAATTCAAGCTTAATAGATATTATAAAAAATAAAACAAATAGTAATTATCAAATTGTATGGGCATCAGGACCAAAACAATATGATGTAATAAAAGATGATTTAAAAGAATTAAAGATAGATATTAATAAAATTAGAAATGTTAAGATTCTGCCTTACATATACAATATGGAAGAAATGATGAATTTAGCAGATATAATAATTTCAAGAAGCGGTGCGATGACAATAACAGAGATTGCAATAACAGGAAAACCAGCAATATTTATACCTTTCCCATTTGCAACAGAAAATCATCAAGAATATAATGCAAGAGTA
>CAOJKK010000027.1 GCA_948437895.1 uncultured Clostridium sp. | reverse complement strand
GGTCTATTTTTACAAGTTCTGCAAGTGGGTCTTGAAGTCTTCTTGCAATTGATATCGCTCCTCTTAAAGATACATTTATATCAGGATATTCCTCTGTTGCAAGTTTTGATGCAGAATATACAGATGCTCCAGCTTCACTAACTATTGCATAATGAATTTGTTTTGGAAGTTCTTTTATTGTTTCTGCTACAAACATCTCTGACTCTCTAGAAGCTGTTCCATTTCCTACAGCTATCATATCTACATCATATTTATTAATTAGATTTACTAATACTTTCCTACTTCCACTTACGTCATTTTGTGGAGCAGTAGGATAAATTGTATTTGTATCTAACACTTTACCTGTTTCATCAATTACAGCTATTTTACATCCTGTTCTATATGCTGGATCAAAACCTATAACTGTTTGTCCTTTTATTGGGCTTCCAAGTAATAGCTGTTTTGCATTTTGTCCAAATACTTTTATTGCTTTTTCTTCTGCTTTTTCAGTTAAATCGTTTCTTATTTCTCTTTCAATTGATGGTTCTATTAATCTTTTATAGCTATCCTCAATAGCTATTTTTAGAATATCTGTAAAAGCAGTATTTCCTTTTATTACATCTTTCGATATATATTCTATTATTTTATCTTCTGGCTTTTCTAATTTTACTTTTAAAAATTTTTCTTTTTCTCCTCTGTTTATTGCAAGTATTCTGTGGCTAGGAATTCTGTTTATATTTTCTGCAAAGTCATAATACATTTCATAACTTGATTTTTCTTCTTCATTTGTAGCTTTTGTTTTTATGATTCCTTCTCTATAGCACATTTGCTTTATTCTTTTCCTATATTCTGCTACATCTGATATGTTTTCTGCAATAATATCTGTTGCACCATTTATTGCATCTTCTACTGTTAATACTTCTTTCTCTTCATTAATAAATTCAGATGCTATTTGGTCTATAGTTCTTTTATCTGTTTGAAGATATATAATTGTTGCAAGTGGCTCAAGCCCCTTCTCTTTAGCAATCGTTGCTCTTGTTCTTTTCTTTTGCTTGTATGGTCTATATATATCTTCTACTTCTGCTAAAGTAATTGCTTTTTCAATTTGAACTTTTAATTCATCTGTTAGTTTTCCTTGTTCTTCTATTGATTTTGTTATTTCTTCTTTTCTCTTTTCAAGGTTTCTTAAATATGTAAGTCTTTCTCCGAGTGACCTTAAAATCTCATCACTTAGCCCGCCTGTTGCTTCTTTTCTATAACGTGCTATAAATGGAATTGTATTTCCGTCATCTATTAATTTTATTGCACTTTGTACCTGTGATTCTTTTACTTCTAATTCTCTTGCTATAATTCCAGTTATTTTATCCATTGTTTTCCTCTCTTTTCTTTATACTATCTACTATTCTATATGCTAATACCTTTGCTCTTTTAATTCCAAATCTATCTTCATCTGCTGGTGACTGTGCACTTACTCCAAAATGTCCTGCATCAAATTCCTCATATCCATCATTAATTATATCAAATCCATGAACCATAAGCATATTTTGTATAGTATTTGCAGTAAGTTCTTGACCTCCATATTTAGATGCTCCGACTGTTACTGCTGCACCTATTTTACCTACCCATTTTTTATCACTTCTTATATATCTTGATTTATCAAAGAAACATTTTAATTGTGCAGATACTGTTCCAAAATATACTGGACTTCCAACTACTACTGCATCTGCCTTAGTAATTTTATTATATGCTTCTTCTAATTTTGTACCTTTTAAACAATTTTGGTCACAGGGACTTTTGCATTCCATACAAAATGGATGCTTACAATCTAAAATCGCAGATTGTACATCTATAATCTCAAACTCTCCACCTAATTCTTCTACATGTTTTTTTACTTCATTTAATAGAAATGCTGTGTTTCCATTTTTCTTTGGACTTCCATTTAATCCTATTACTAACATATATTCACTCTCCTTTTACCTTTACTATTTTATATTATTGTTAGATTAAAGTAAATATGTATTTTTACATAAAAATGTAGTTAATAAATTCTTTTTGTAGTATAATTTTGATAAGATTTTATAAGGAGAATTAAGATTATGAATAAGCACTATTTAGATAGAATAAAAATTTATGAACATATGGACAAAAACAAAAGTTATAATATGAATGTTTTTACATATGTTCCTGAAGGAAATATTGATGAAATGAAAGTAGTATTTGTTATGAGTGGCTGTTATAGGGATGCTTTAAATTATCTTAAGCTATGGATAGAAGCAGCTAATAAAAATAAATATATTATAATAGCACCAGAATTTGACAAGGGACATTATTCTATTGCAGATCACGAATATGGAAATTTAATTAATATAAAATATGATTACTCTAGTCAGGATATATATACTCCATATATGACTTATGATAAAAGTATTAAAGATGAATCTTATTGGATTTATCCAAACATTGATGAAATATATCTTGAATTTATAAAAGAATATGATATAGAAAATAAAGGATATATTATCTTTGGTCATTCATCTGGTTCGCAATTCACTCATAGATTTCTAATGTTTGGAAACAGCAAGCATTGCAAAAAATATCTATGTGCAAATGCTGGATTATATACTTTTTATGATGAGTATAAAAACTATCCCTATGGCATAAATAATCTAAAAACCTTTGAAGAAAGAATAAAAAAATCTTTATCTAAAAAAGTATATGTATTAGCAGGAGAACAAGACGTAAAAACTGATTTGCTAAATTCACTTCCTATGGACTTAGAACAAGGAAAAACTCGTTATGAACGAGCAACTAATTATTTTAACTCAGCTATGAATTATGCTAAAAAGTATAATTTAGAAACTAATTGGAAGTTTATTTCTATGCCTGATGTTAATCATAATTCTAAAAATGTTATTCCTTTCGCAATAGAAATTATAAATAACTAAGAATTTATTAGTTATACTTCATTTTTTACAATTTTTGGTAATGTTGTTGTTTTTTGTTTCAATTGATTATATAGTATTTCCATCCTTTTCCAGAGGAAATCTTTAGGAAAGGAGGATTTTACATATGACATCATATGATTTAGTTTGGCGTTTGATAGAGTTACTTTTGAAAGATAAAGAAACAAAGTCTACTGCTAAAACACAAAAAGAAGATTAGAAATAATCTTTGGCAAGAGTGTATCGCTAGCACTCTTGTTTTTTTGCATAAAAATAAACTAAGTGTTCGCTATCCACTTAGTTTGATTCTACATATGACATCCTCAGATTAACTTAAGTTAAATATAGTATACTATCTTTTCCATTATATGTCAAATAATTTTTAATATTCAATTTCTATTTTTTCTTACCACAATCACAATTGTCCTTTTTATATGGACAGCTCCTACATTCATCTCTATCCTTTTTTATAAAATTAAAATATGCAATAGCTCCTAGAGCACCTAATATAACTACTAATATTAATAAATCTATAAAATTCATAAAAGTCTCTTCCTTTCGATTCGTGGAAAAAGGAGTCTGCCGTGCACTCTGGAGTGTCCCCTTTTTCCCCAAGTCCTATAATTTACTACAAATTACTAATAAATGTTCCTACATTGAATACTATACTTGCTAAAATCCATGCAAGTGTCGTTTGAAAAATAATCGCTTTAAACATTTTCTTTGTGCTTCCAAGTTCTCTTCTCATTGCTCCTATTGCTCCAAAACATGGTGCACTAAATAGATTAAATACCATAAATGCATATGCACTTGCTTTAGTAAAGAAACTGAATGCTCCTGATTTAAATAACATTATACCTTCTTCTATTTCTTCACCAAATCCTGCTATTATACTCATTGATGATATAACTTGTTCTTTTGCAACTAAGCCTTGTATTGCAGACACAGTTGCTTCCCAACTAAATGTTCCAAGTATAGGATAGAATATCCATGAAATAGCATTTCCTATCGATGCTAATATACTGTCTTCCATTTCTACTCCATATTCTAACTTCCAAGAGAATGATAATAAAAACCAAATTATTACTGAACAGAATAATATTATTGTTCCTGCTCTTTTTATAAATTCTTTTACTTTATCTGTTACATCTCTTGCTACATATTTTACACTTGGCAACTTATATTCAGGAAGTTCTGATATAAATGCTGTTCCACTATCTTTCATGAATAGTTTTTTTATAGTAATTGCTGATAATAGTATTATCACAATTGCCAAAAAGTATAATGATGCGGAAACTAATCCAGATTTGTCTGCAAAGAAATATCCTGAAAACATTGCAATTATAGGCAGTTTCGCACTACAAGGTATAAAAGGTGTAAGCATTATAGATAAGTTTCTTTCTTTATTGTCTTTTATTATTCTTGTTGACATTATTGCAGGAACACTACATCCGAAGTCCTACTATAAATGGAACTAAAGTCTCTCCACTTAATCCAAATTTCTTAAATAACTTGTCTAATAAAAATGTGACTCTTGACATATATCCACTTGTTTCTAATAGAGATATGCATAAAAATAATATAATAAGTTGTGGTACAAATCCTAAAACTGCTCCAACTCCCGCAATTATTCCATCTACTACTAAACTTACAGCCCAACTTGATGCTCCAGCATTATTTAAAAAGTTCTCTACTATTTCTCCAAAGCTATTAACTATTCCAGCAACCCAATCTACAGTAAAACTTCCTACTACTCCAACTGATAGGTAATAAACTAAAAACATTATAACTATAAATATTGGAAATGCAGCAAATTTATTTAAGAAAATCTTATCTAACTTATCTGACATAGGCTCTTTTACAGGTTTTGTTGTTGCTACTCTCTCTTTTATTTTAACAATATAATCATATCTTGCATTTGCAATTATTTCTTCTATGTCCATCCTATATATTTCTTCTAATCTTTGTCTACTATTCTTTATATCCGCTTCTTGGTAATCTTGATACATTCTATCATTCTCTAAAATCTTTATAGCCATAAATCTATTTATTCCAAATCTTTTCTTTGTCTTCAAAATCTCATTTTCAATATCTGATTTAAATATTTCCTGACTTAAAACTTTTCTTCTATCATACTTCTTAATCGTATTTTTCAATTCATCTATTCCATCTGCTTTTAATGCAGATATCTTTATTACTTCTGTTCCTATCTCTCTTGATAGTTTTTCAGTATCTATATGTATTCCTTTTGCTTCTAATCTATCTGCCATATTGAGTGCAATTATTACTTTAGTATTTAGTTCCATAAGCTGAGTTGTAAGATAAAGGCTTCTTTCAATTGATGTTGCATCTACAATATTGATTATCATATCTGGTTTTTCTTCTAAAACATATTTTCTAGATACTTCTTCTTCAACAGTATATGGACTAAGGGAATATATACCTGGTAAATCAACTAGTTCATCACCTATATCTTTTATTATTCCAACTTTTCTCTCTATTGTTACACCTGGCCAGTTACCAATCTTTTGGTTCGTTCCTGTAAGTAAATTAAAAAGTGTTGTTTTTCCACTATTTTGATTACCAACTAATGCTATTTTCATTTTATCACCTCAATATCTATATTTCTCATCTCTTCTTTTCTAATACAAAGTTCATATCCTCTAAGTTCGATATCTACTGGGTCACCCATTGGTGCAACTTTTTTCACTAGGATTTCTGTACCTTTTGTTATTCCCATATCTAATAAGTGTCTTCTTACTTCTGGTTTGTCCAAATGCAGACCTAAAACTTTTGCTCTTTGCCCTATTTTAAGATCACTTAAATGTCCCTTTTCTCCTTCTTTTAATACTTTTTTATTAATTTTCATATTATACTCTCCTTTTAAAAGTTAACCTTTGTTAACATTTTAACTCTAGCAACTATTATTGTCAATAGAAAAAGTTAACTTCTTTTAACTTTTTCTTGCCTTTTATATTTATTGTGATATACTTTATTTATATTATATTATTCAAAGGGGACAAGTATGAAAAATTTAAGTAAATCTATTGAAGATTATATAGAAGCAATTTACATGATTGAACAAGAAAAGCAAGAAATAAAATCCATAGATATAGCAAATAAGCTAGGAGTCTCTAAGCCCGCAGTAAATAGAGCTATGAATGAACTTAATAATCTAAATTTAATAGAAAAAACTAATTATAGTAATATTGTCCTTACTGATGAAGGAAGAAAATTAGCTGTAAAAATATATGATAAGCATATTTTAATATATGATTTTTTACTTAGTATTGGAGTTAGCAAAGAAAATGCAAATATTGATTGCTGTAAAATAGAACATGTAATTAGTGATGAAACTGCTGAATGCATAAGGAAACAAATAAAAAAATAAAGGAGAGCTTCTCCTTTTATTTTTTTATTTTAATTAATAATTTATCTATCCACCCTTTTTTGTACTTTAGTGATATGTATCCTATTGTAGCCATAGTAAATGCTCCTACTGAGTCTACTATTAAATCCTCCATTGTATCAGTTACTGCTAGTCTTCCTATTAACTGTGTTCCATCTTCTAATGCAAACTTCTGCATATTTAATCCAAGTATACCATCAAATGTAAATTCATATATTTCCCACATTACACCTAAGCTAATTGCAAATCCAAATGCAAATAATGCAACAAATAAAGGTGATAATTCAACATGTACTTTTTCATGTTTATTTAAAATATTAACAAATGAGAATCCTAATGCTCCAAGCATTGCTCCACTACATGTATGAAGTATTGTATCCCAATGTGGTACTCTATAATAGTAGTTTCTTACTTCTCCTAAAAATACTGCTCCATATAGAAATAAAACATATACTATATACATATTTGATGGAATTACTATTTTAGTTTTTTTACTAATAATATTAGGTAGGAAAAACCCTATTACTCCTAAAATACATTGTGTAAGCATTAATATATAGTCTGTTTTTACTCTTAATCCTTCTATGTTTTCAGTATTAGTTGTTGGCGATACTATAATTTTATATATTATAAATGCCATAGGTGCTATAAAACTAATTAATACAAATTTTCCTATAATTGATTTCCAATCTCTTTTCTTCATATAAACTCCTTCTTTTAAATTATATTTAAATATCATAAAAATATGTTGCTTCTAAATCAGCCTCATGTGTAAGTAATGCAAGAGGATATCTTTTATATGCATTACCAATTGCCCCATATAACTCTTTTGGCTCTGTAAATCCCATGTGCCATCTTATTGCATATTTTTCTTCTGGTGTTAATTTTATAAACTCACTAATCATCATTACTGATTTTTCTCCATGTCCATAAGGAATAGTATCATCTACTGTATAATATGGAACTTGCTCCCATACTCCATTATTTTTTACATTTCTAAAATCTGTTTTGTAATAATTCACTTTGCAAATGTCATGTAATATAGCAACAATCTTTACAGAATCATTATCTTCTGTTTTTGTTTTTAATATTTCATATACTTTCATGCTATGAGCTGCAAGTCCACCTTTCCATGCTCCATGATATCTTGTACTAGCTGGTGCTTCGAAAAAGTCAGAATTCTCTAAAAATTCTATTAACTTGTCCATTCCTTCTCTATTAATTTGCTTTAATAAATTTAATATTTCTTCTTTCATTTTATACTCCTTTTTATTTGCTATATATACTTCTATCATATTAAACGAATTTTGTCTACTTTTTGCGTAGATCACTATAACAATTAATTTATGTAATTCTTTTTACTTTTTATGTAATTTATGATATAATTTCTTTAAATATAAGCTTTTTGCTTCTATTTATTGGTACAATAACATATAAAGGGAGGGCTATTTATGCCACGGCAGATATTAAATGTACCACCAGACAAATGCTTTTTAGATGCATTAGCAGAAATGGGAGAAAGAATAAGAAACGCTGGAATCTTTATTCATTCTCATTTTATAGAGGATGCAAAAAAAGACCCAAGTTGTCATTGGATTCAAGATGGATCTACTATTACATTTTCTTGGGAAGCTACCGAAAAATACCCAAAAACTGTAATAACACTTACCAAAACAGAAAAGATTCCATATTATGAGGCAATTTCTATTTCTGCTGTTGATATTTGTTTTACAGAAAAGGTCCAGTCTCCAGATTTCTTGCTCTTTGTTTGTTAATCTAAAAAATCATTAATTTGTCTAACAAAAAGTGTAGTAATTCATTTTACTACACTTTTTTTATTCATATTCTACTGGAAATCCTGTATCCTTTAAAGCTCGTAATCCTTTTTTCTAGTTCTTCCTCTTTTATCATTATATAGTCTTTTGAAAAAGTGGAAACTATTAATATATTCATGCCTTGATTTGCTATCACTTCTGCAATCTTAGGTAAGAATCCTACTGTTTGAAATGGTCTGCTGGTTTAAATTCTATTAGCTTATAATCTCCAACTAACTCTAAAACATTTAAGTCTTTTATATTTTTCTTTTTAGTCACTACTGTTATTTCATCTTTATCTTTTGATACCATAAAATGAATACCACTATTTTCAACTTTATCTGTTTTAACATATACATATGTCCCGTTCATAACTGTTGCTATGCTTTTAGGAATAGCTTCTTTTAAATCTATATTAATTCTCCTTTTTATATAATTTAGCTACATGATTATTCAAAATCTTATAAAAAATCGTGTGGCTTACTTTATAAATAAAAAAAGTATGCAAACTCTTAAACTACAAGATTTTACATACTTTTGGTGC
>CAOJKK010000026.1 GCA_948437895.1 uncultured Clostridium sp. | reverse complement strand
AAATAACAGTAGAACAAAAGTTAAAGTTAACAAAAGAATTTTTAGTACTTACTAAAAATGTAAAAGACTATACTGTAGATGTTAGTGTGGATTGGGAGACAGAAAGTAAATCGTTGAATGCTAATCATGGACACTCAATAAGTGGAGATGTTTCTGTAAGTTCAAAAGCAACTATAAATCCAAATCCAGACAATATTACAGTAAATATAAGTAACGAAGTCACTAATGGAATTCAAGTAGAAAATGCAAAAATAGGATTAACACATAGTCATAATATAAGTGGAAAAAAGAAACTGACAGTATATAATGCACTACAAGTAAATGATAATGTGATTTTGTTGCAACAACAAGGTGGAAATAACTTTGTTGTACTAGATAAATTTTAATAGAAAGGTGGTAAAAATATGACACCTGATACAGATGATATATTGTTAAATAATATAGAAGAAGTAAAAGAACAAACAAGTAAAACTTATTATTTAAATATAGAAAAGAACACTATTTCAAATTTTTGTGATGGTATAGAAGCAATGAAACAGACAATATACTGCATCTTAAATACAGAGAGATTTGAACACCTTATATATAGTTGGAATTATGGTATTGAGTTAAAACATTTAATTGGAGAAAATACAACATTTGTTATACCAGAACTTGAAAGAGTAATAACTGAAGCATTAATGCAAGATACTAGAATATCTGAGGTAAATAATTTTGAATTTGAAACAAAAGAAAATACTATACTTGCAAAATTTACTGTAGTTACAACTGTTGGAGAAATTGAAGTAGAAAAGGTGGTGAGTGTTTAGATGGAAATAGACAATATTAAAGAAATTGAAGATTTAGATGAGTATTTTGATTATGATACTATTTTGCAAAGAATGTTAGATAGAGTGTCAATTCAAATTGATAAAAGAGAAGGAAGTATTATTTATAATGCATTGGCTCCAGCAGCTGCAGAATTAGCACAGATGTATATATTACTTAAAAGTAATATTGATTTAGTTTTTGCAGATACTGCAGTAGAAGAGTATTTAGATAAATTAGCAAATCAAGTAGGACTTACAAGAAATGAAGCAACATATGCGATAAAAAAAGGGTTATTCTATGATGAAAATAATACTTTAATAGATATTAGTATTGGAGAAAGATTTACAATAGAAGATTTAGTATATAAAGCAATAGAAAAAATAGAAACAGGAATTTATAAAATGGAATGTGAGACTGTAGGAACAATAGGAAATAATTGTGTAGGTACATTAATACCTGTAAATTATATAGAAAATCTAGCAAAAGCAGAACTAACAGACATATTAATTCCTGGAGAGGATCAAGAAGATGATGATTCATTAAGAGCAAGATATTATGAAACAACAAGTGAACAAGGATTTGGTGGAAATATTATTGATTACCAAAATAGAACTAAAGAAATTGCAGGAGTTGGAGCTGTAAAAGTTACACCAATTTGGAATGGACCAGGAACAGTAAAATTAACAATTTTGGATAGTAATTATAACAAAGCATCTAATGTATTAATTGAAAAAGTGCAAAATGAAATATGCCCTAATCTATCCGATGAAGGATTAGGAGTTGCTCCAATTGGACATATTGTTACTGTTGATACAGTATCAGAAGTTGATATTTCTATAATTTCTAATATAACAATATCAGAAACAGTTTCTATGGAAAATGTAAAAACTCAAGTGACTGAACTTATAAATAATTATTTTCTACAATTAAAACAAGAATGGGAAAGTTCAAATACTATAATTATAAGAAAATCTCAAATTGATACAATAATACTAAATGCGGATGGAGTGATAGATGTTTCAAATACTGCAATAAATAACAAATCATCAAATATAGAACTACAAAAATTTGAAATACCTAAATTGAAAGAGGTGACACTTGTATGAAATTAGTTGAATATATGCCACCTTACTTAAAAAATGTGCTTGAATTTAATAAAATATTTGATACTGAAGATATTGAAATAGAAAATATGAGATATTTAATAAATAAAATATTAAGAGAAGTAATAGTAAAAACAGCAAATTCCTATGGATTAGAAAGATATGAGAAAATATATGGAATAACAAACAAAGCAGAGACAATAGAAGCAAGAAGAATGAATATTTTATTTAAAATAAATAACAGAGTACCATATACATTAAAATGGTTGATAAACACATTAAATGAATCAATTGGAGAAAATAATTATAAATTAGTAGCAAAAGATTATGAATTATATATAACAATAAATCTGGCATATACTGAAGCAGCAGAAATGTTGAAAAGTAATTTAATCAAACAAATACCTGCAAATATAAAATTAGATTATGAACTAGAAACAGAATTAAATGAATTTATAGGAGCAACAATATCAAGGCAAGATTATATAATTTTAAATGCTGTAGCATTTGAAAGAAAAGAAAATGTAACATTAAATGAAAATAATAACACAGGATTGAGTGTTATAAATAAAGAGTATGTAGATTTGAAATCAAATACAGATTTAAAAGTAGAAGAAAATACTCTAAATTTAAATGCAGAAACTGGATTAAAGGTTTCTAGACAAGATTATATAGATTTAAGTGTATCAACAGAAGAAAAACAAGAAGATATCACATTAAATCAAGATAATAATGTTGGATTGAACATAGTCAATCAAGATTATATAGTAATTGAGGAGGTATAAAAATAATGGGTTTTGAAAAAGTATATATTACAAAACAAGGAGCCTTACTTGCAGCAAAAACATTGCAAGGTAAAAAAATAGAATTTGACCATGCAGAGATAGGTAGTGGAACATTAACTGGAAATGCTGCAGATAAAACATCCTTAACAACGAAAGTTTTAGAATGCGAAATTTCAAAAGTAGAAATAACAAAGGATACACAAGCAAGTGTATCTTTTATTTTTAAGAATACAGATGCAAAAAATGCTTTTTATTTTAGAGAAATTGGATTGTTTGCAATAGATCCAGATACAAAATCAAAAATTTTATATGCTTATGCAAATGCTGGAAATACAGCAGAATATATAAATAATTCTATTGCTGAAAAAATAGAAAAACACATCAAAATAAATGTAGTTGTAGATAATGCAAGTAATGTAACAATAACACTAGATTCTAGTGAAATTTATGTTACTGAAAAACAATTACAAGAGGCTATAACAGAAGCAAGAGAATTTGTAGGTAAAAACTACGGTATAAGAAGAAAAATAGTAGATAATGTTGTCTCAAAGTGGGAAAGAATTTGCGATAATATAGGACTTGTAGCAAATGCTACAAAAAATGGAGATGAAGTTCAAAATGATTTTGATAACTTATATCCATGGTCTGATATTATTACTTACAATTATGACACTACTAATAAAAAAATAACAGCATATTATGGAGAACCAGGATTTGCATTTGATGGTTCAAATGGAGAAGTACTTACAAGAATACCAGAGTTCTGGTATAAAAGAGAAATTAAAGGAGACTATGAATATATTTATATATCTGATTACAATAGAGCAGGATATAAACATAGCAAAGAGTTTTCAGTAGGTAGATATGGAATAAGTGTAGATGCAGAAGGTAATGCACATAGTTATAGTGGAACAATACCAGCATATAATAAAACAATTGCAACATTTAGAACATTAGCAACAGCTGTTGGAGATGGATTCTGCCAAATGGATACTAGATATTTTATATTGCAACTATTATATTTAGTAGAATATGCAGATTATCATTCTCAAAGTAAATTAGGTAGAGGTGTATCTGAATGGTTTAATCAAAAAGCATTAATTGCTGAAAATAATGTTAATAGAATTATTGTTGCAAATTCAAATAATATGTATGCTGGAAGAAATGTATCAATTGGAACTAGCGATGCTTGGAATAATACAGTAGCTTCTGAGAGAACAATTACAAGAATTGAAGATTATTCAAATGGAAGTGTAACAGGAAAAGCAGTTTATTTTGATGGTGCAGCAGTAAATATTGCAGTAGGAAATGTTTTATGGGGAATAGGACAAAAATCAGGACAGTGTGATGAATTAGGAATGAGATCAGGCACTTTAAATAATGATGGATGCCATTCAATGATTTATAGAGGGATTGAAAACATTTTTGCAAATATGTGGACAGCAATTGATGGACTTAATATAAAAGATTATGTGGCATACATTTGTGATGATCCAACTCAATATGCATCTGATAAATTTGTAGCACCATATAAAGCAATAGGATATACAAATTTAGAAACAACAGAATCGTATCCAAGTAAATTAGGGTTTGATGAAAATCATCCAGAGGTTGCTTTACCTATTGAAGCTAATGGAAGTTCAGGAACTGGTGTATGTGATAAATACTGGTGTAACAGCGGAAATAGAATCGCGTTCGTTGGGGGTACTTTCAACCATGGTGCGACTGATGGCTTCTTTGCTTGGAATTTGTACATTGCTTCTAGCGATTCGAACTGGACTTGCGGGGCTCGCCTTCTTAAATACCAGTAATAAGCGGGGGTATGGGGGCGGCCAGCCTCCCATGAAATAACTGAAATCTAGAATAGTTAAATTATTTAAAAATTGTATATATAATGTCTACAGGGGATTTGATGTGTGCGATCCTGTAATTGCTTTTTGATTTTTTCGCGTTCGTTGGGGGTAATTTCAACAATGGTGCGAATGATGGCTTCTTTGCTTGGAATTTGAACAATGCTTCTAGCAATTCGAACTGGAATTACGGGGCTCGCCTACTTATTTTTAAATTATATTACACATCATTTTCCATAGCGCTTGCTAAAAATAATGTCGAAACTGGATTGACCTAGTAGCTTCTTTTAAGTGAAAAGCCGATAGACAAAAATAAGAATACCAGGAGAAAAACATGAAAAGAGTAGGAAATATATACGAAAAAATAACTAAGAAAGAAAATATAAGACAAGCTATTCTAAAAGCCTCTAAAGGAAAAAAGAAAAGAAAAAGTGTTATAAAAATACTAAACGATATGAATTTCTATGTTAATGAAATATATGATATGCTTATAAATAAAAATTACAAACCAAGTCCATATGTAAAGATGTTAATACATGATGGTGTAAGAAAAAAAGAAAGAATAATTTATAAACCACAATTTTATCCAGACCAAATTATTCATTGGGCATTAATGCAACAAATACAACCAATAATAGAAAAAGGGTTGTATGACTATACATGTGCATCTATACCAGAACGAGGAATTCATTATGGAGCAAAATATATAAAAAAGATATTAGTACGAGATAGAAAAAATACTAAATATGCTCTTAAGTTAGATGTAAAGAAATTTTATCCATCAATAGATAAAGAAATAATGAAAAGAAAATTCCTAAGAGTTATTAAAGATCGAGATACATTAGATTTAATAGACAAAATTATAGATAGTAGCGAAACAGGTCTTCCGATTGGAAATTATACAAGTCAATGGTTCGCTAATTTTTATTTGCAAAATTTAGATCATTATATAAAAGAAGAACTAAAAGTTCCCTATTATCTAAGATATATGGATGATATGGTCCTCTTTCACAGAAATAAAAAAGAACTCAGAAAAATTAAAGAAAAAATAGAGGAATATTTAAAAAAAGAAAAACTTAGATTAAAGGAGAATTGGCAATTATTTAAAGTAGATAGTAGGCCAGTTGACTTTATAGGATACCGATTTTACAGGGGTTATACAACATTAAGAAGGGGAAATTTCTTAAGAATAAAAAGAAGAGCAAAAAGAATATATAAAAGAAAAAAAGTAACATTAACAGATGCATCAGCAATGATAAGTTATTACGGTTGGCTTAAACATTGCAATAGTTATGGGTTTACACAAAAATATATAAAACCGTATATAAATATAAATGAATTAAAAGGAGTGGTTAGTTATGCAAATAGAAAGTTCAAAAAGGCCAAATAAATTTGAAATAAATGAGATGGAGAACGGAAAATGTACCGTTCTTTTTTTTGATAATGTTCAAGAAGTAGAAACCTCACAACTAGATAGTGAAGAAAAATCAATAAAATATACATATGATATGTATAAAATGAATGTAAATTTTAGAGAAAATCTATCAGAACAAATTGAAAATAACTATGATAAATGGTTAGAAACTGCAAAAAAAGAGGAATATAACCAGTTAGCAGCAGAAGTAAGAGCAAAACGAAATGAATTACTTGCTGAAACAGATAAAGAAATGTGCATTGATAGATTAGGTCTAAAACTACCATCTGACTTATCTATGACTAATATAATATCTAGCTTAAAACAATTCTTTGAAGGATTTTCTGATGTATGTAATGGGAAAATTGCAAAATATAGACAAGAATTGAGAGATATTACGAAACAAGAAGGATTTCCATATAACATTTTATGGCCAACAAAAGATAAGGAGGATTAATCTATGGATGAAAAATATATGCAAATGATAATTGAAGCAAATCAAAGTGCAAAATCGGCTCATCATAGAATAGACAGTTTAGAAAGTGAAATAGGAGAAATTAAAGAATTAACAATTGCGGTAAAAGAAATAGCAATGGAAACAAAAGCAACTAGGGAAGATGTAAATGATATGAACAGTAGATTAAAAGCAGTAGAAGAAAAACCAGCAAAAAACTGGGATAAAATCATTACTACCATAATTGGAACTGCAGTAGGTGCTGTTGTAGGAGCAATTATAGGATTAGTAATAAAATAGGAGGTTCTATATGAAAAAGTTTTTAGAAAAAATTGCGAAATTAATTGATGTAAAATCAATAATATCAATAGCAACAACATTTGTATTTTGCTATTTAGCATTAAGTAAATACTTATCTGCAGAAGTGTTTATTTCTGTTTATTCAATAATAGTAGGATTTTATTTTGGAACACAATATGAAAAAACTAAAAATGACATAACAGAATAATACAAGAATTTATTTCTTGTAATTTAAAGATACTGGAAGAAAAATTAAAAATCTTCCAGTATTAATTTTTTTATAAGGAGGTCTTCAAAATGGAAGAAGAAGTTGTAAATTACAATCAAGAACTTGCAGATTTAAATATGCAAGAGAATACTTTTCCAGAAGTTGATGAAAAAGAAGAAGGAATTGGAGAAGTAAAAGAAACTGATGAATTTTATCAGGGAGGTGTAGAATAATGTTAGTAACAAAAGTAGTAATGCCAGAAAGTAAATATGGCAGAAAATGTCCTTATTCTATGAAACCAGAAGGAATATCAATTCATAATACAGCAAATGATGCTTCAGCAATGAGTGAAATATCATATATGATAAATAATAATAACCAAGTTTCTTTTCACGAAGCAATAGACGATTATAGAACAGTACAAGGAATTGAACATAATAGAAATGCTTGGCACTCTGGAGATGGACATGGGTTTGGTAACATGAAAACAATAGGAATTGAAATATGTTATTCAAAATCTGGTGGAGAGAGATTTGAAAAAGCAGAAAGAAATGCTGCAGAAAGAATAGCTTATTTAATGAAACAATATGGATGGAATTTAGATAATATAACAGATGCAAGACATACAATAGGAACACATCAGAATAGAAGTGGTAAATATTGTCCTCATAGAACTCTAGATATGGGATTAGAAAGATTCTACAATATGATTAGAGAAGAATATAGAGAATTAACAGGAGAACAAGCAACAGGTACACCTAATATTGTAGTAAATGAATCTAATAATAATACTGGAAGAAATGTAGGAGATGTAGTTACAATAAATGGTGTTTATACTTCTTCATCATCTACTAAAAAATTAAATCCAGCAGTTAAAAGTGGAATGATTACAAGAATTATACCAGGAGCAAGAAACCCATATTTACTTAATAATGGTAATATAGGATGGGTAAATGATTCTTGCATTGTTTCTTCAGCAAATTCACAAGCACAAAATAATAATACAAATGTAGCACCTTCAATCACAGTTGGAAGTAAAGTAACATTATCAGCAAATGCTACTAATTATGCTACTGGTCAAAAAATTCCTAATTGCTATAAAAATAGAAATTATACAATTATGCAAGTTGGAAATGGCAAAGTATTATTAAAAGAATTATATTCATGGGTATATACTAAAGATTTAGTAGGTTATGGATCTAATTCTAATAATACAAATAATACAGCAACAAATTCAAATAAAAAGTCAAATGAAGAGATTGCAAATGATATAATAAATAAGCCAAATTTTGATGGATGGGGAACAGGAGAAACTAGAAAACAGAAATTAAAAGCAGCAGGTTACGATCCAGATGCAATTCAAAGAATAATTAATCAAAAATTGAAATAATATAGAGGAGATAAATTCTCCTCTTATTGTAATTTTTCTAATTTGTTTTTTATATCTAATAATATATTAAATGCTTGTTGGAAAGTAGTATTATTCATATCTAAATCAGTAATTTTATTTAATACTTTTTTTATTTCGATATTTTTCATATAATCATTAACATTTGAATTAGGTAAATTATCTATTACTTTATACTTTATTTTTAATTTATTTAGTAGTATGATATATTTATCTAATTGAGAAACGGGGAAACCACACTTGAAAATAGAAGGTCCCAAGTCGGTTATTTTAAGCCCTAGCTTCTCATTGATTAACTTTGCATCTTCATTTAAAATGTTATAGAAAATACCTACTCTAAACAAATAAATGGAAGATGCATCTTCTTTTTTTAGTTCATTATATTGCTTCATTAATTTACTCATTTTCTAGATTTCTCCTTTTTTCTTTTATAAACTAAAATTTCTCCAGGTTCACGATTTAAAACATTACAAGCCTTTTCTAATGTTTCAAAATGAATACCAGATGTCTCATTATCCATTAAGTGACTGAGTGCTTGATAACCTCCTTCCATTTGTTTTACAAACCAATATTTACTTTTCTTTTCTTCTTTTAGTATTTCTTTTATTCTTACATATATCAAGTTTCTCACCTTCCTTTCTGACATCTATTTTACAATGAACCTATGTATATTTTAACTCTTTTTGATTTAAGATACATTTGCTATAACTATTGCAGGTTTAAGGTATTTTTGCTATAATTCAAGTGGTGATTATATGGAAGAATTAAAATTATGTAAGGAAATAATAAAAAAAGTTAAGTGGTATATGGAACGAAAGGACTACGATGGACTAAGATTATATCTAGATGAAAAAGAAAAATATATTGATAATTGTAGTATTGTATCAAAAAATGAAGAGGCAGATTATATAGATGAGTTGGTAAAAGATTTAAAATAAAAACAAAAGTCGAACTTTGTCGAATTTTGTAATTAAGTAATACCAATGAAAGCAGAAGATAATACCTAACACCTAGAATAGTTATTTTATATTACATAATATGGTAAAATAGAATAAGAGATATCTCTAAATATCATTCAAATATAGGAGGGATATTTATGAGAAAAAATGATAAAAAACA
>CAOJKK010000025.1 GCA_948437895.1 uncultured Clostridium sp. | reverse complement strand
TGGTGCAGATGGCCGGAGTCGAACCGGCACGGGTGTTACCCCGCAGGATTTTAAGTCCTGTGCGTCTGCCAGTTCCGCCACATCTGCATTTCAACTGGCAAAATGAATTATACTACTTATTTATATAAGTTGTCAATATCTTTTTAAATTTTTTTAATTTTATGAGATTTATTTGTAATAATATCTTAATTATTGCATTCTACAAAGCCATTGTTTTTTATGTAAATTTATGTTATAATATAGTTGCTAATATTTTTAAAGCATTCGAAAAATAGGAGGTTACATTATGAAAATTTTTAGCAAGCTATTTCGGAAGCAAAATGGTTCGATTAATATCGTACCAATAAATGAAGACGTGCATACCGATACACAAAGCACTGTAAAAAGCAGTAAATCAGATTATTACATTGAAAAGTTGGTAAACATTGCTGACTTAAAACCGCTTACCCAGGAAAAGGACTTTCAAAAAGCTATTGAGGAAATTCCTGATGATAAAGTTGCTGTATTCTTCAACTTACAAGCAATTAAAGTTGCAAATGAAAAAGCCTTCACTGATTTGGATGAATACATAAATTCATCTAAGGAAAATTCTCCAGAAAAAGCATTTTACAGAGGACTATTTCATGGTCCAGCTATACTTTATGCTTTTACAAAAAATTGCATTCCTGATGAATTTAGTGGTTCGTATTTCTTGTACTGTCCTACGGCAGTGTTGTATCTGTAAGCAAAAAAGGATACATTGGAAAATCCAATGTATCCTTTACTATTATATAAATATTATCTATATTTATTTTTTATGCTAATTTATATATGTCGTTTTTTAGGGCTTTGTGTCAATGAGTTTTTCTTGCTTTTTAGAGTATCTTAGTATATATTTTAAAAGATATTTTTTTATAAAAAGGAGTTTTATTCATGTCAAATTATTTTAGTGCCCGAGTTTCACAAGAACATTGTAACAACATTCGGTATCTGGCTTTAAGTTTAGGAGTTCCCTCCAAAAACATCGTTTTTAAAACCGAAGGTTGCGCCTTCGGTTCAGTGGGTGTATATATTAAATTTCAAAGCAAAAAGAATTTAGACAAATTCTTAAAGGATATGGAACGATTATTTCCATGTTTATTAGAAAAGTGGTAAAATATTTATTGGCCTTCTCTTCCTCAAGTCGTTCTTGTGGAAGAGTTTTTTAATATTCTAGCCATAATCCCTCATTTTTCAATTTATTTATCATTTGATTATGTTCTGAATCTGTTTTTGTAAAATATAGTTTTCTGTTTTTGTCGGAAACAAAGAACAAATAATCAGAATTATTTGGGTATAAAGTAGCTTCTATACTTTTTCTACTTACCGCACTCATCGGTCCTACAGGAACTTTACCTCCCATATTAGGTCCTCTTGTATTATATGGATTATATGAGTCTATCTCTTTTTGGTACAAATCTCTTGTTCCTATTTCAACTTTAAATGCATAATATGTTGTTGGATCACTTTGTATAGCAATTCCTCTTTCTAAACGATTATATATTACACTTGCCACATTCTTTCTATCCTCATCATGAGTAGTTTCTAATTCTATTATTGATGCAATAGTTAATATATCATGAATGCTATATTTACTTTTCTCAATATCTTCTTTATATTCAGATAAAATATCTTCAGTTCTATCTAGCATTTTTTCAAATATATCTTCAACTTTAACGTCTTTATTCTCAATTGCATATGTGTCTGGGAATAAATACCCTTCTAAAGGATAATATATATCTTTATTTTTTATTTCATCTGTTATAAACCAATATTTTTCTATTATTGAATCTATATATTCCTCATTTTTTAGTAGATCAAACACATCTTCTTGTGTATTGTTTGTAACATCTGCAATTGTTTTTGCAAGCCATCTTATATTCTTTCCTTCTATATATGTTATATTCAATTGGTTAGGATCATGCATAATACCTGTTTTTAACATCTCTGTAATTTCTTTTAAATTCATGCTTTGTTTTAAATAATAAGTACCAGCTTGAAAATCAGATACATTATTCATTTTGACATATAACTTAAATGCCAACTTACTTTTAATTACTTTATTTTCTTTTAATATTTCTGCTATTTTGTTTGTCCCACTTCCAAGAGGTATTATTAATTCTACTTCATCTTGTGTTTTTTTATTTACTGGTGATATAGATACAAAATACCAGATCAAACTAATAATTAGTATTAATAATATAACTGCTACTACTGAAATTATAATTAAGTTTCTCTTTCCTAATTTATTTAATAACTCTTGCATTTGCTCCTCCTACTCTACTATATAATCTGCTATATTTATATAATCTTGTTCTTCTATATTATCATTTAATACAACACATGTACTTATTCCAACTTCTCTTAATTTTGGAATACATTCTATTACAAATCTCTTCATGCTTTCTTTATCTTCTATTCCTGTAAATTCTATACTAATTCCATTTATATTGTTCTCTATTGCCTTTTTTGTAATTAAATCAATTAAAATTGATCTCATTTTATAATCTTTCAAAACTTCACTTGTTTTATTTCCTAATGCTTGATTTGTTATAACTGTCCAAATCTTATTATTTGATTCATTATTATTTACCTCTGTAGCAATCTCTACATTATCTTTACTTATATTAAATACATTTTTTAAACTTACTGTTTTTACTCCATCATTCTCTAATATTTCAAATGATTTATTTTCATAACTATTTTTTTGTATCTTTGTTGCTTGCTCCTTTTTTTGCATATCTTGTCTTACTATATATTCTTCCCCTAGTTTATTAGCTTTAACATAGCCAATTGTTCCATCTGTTTTTCTAACCTGTCTCCATCCTTTACTTGTTGTATAATAACAATAAACCGTTTCTCCCTTTTTCAATGTTCCTATGTTTTTAGATAATCCTCTTGGTCTAAATTTCATATCACTATCACTTGTTACTATTGCTCTTATCATTCCTGTATCTAATTCATCAATTACTACCTTTTTTGTACTTTCTATATAGTCAATCTTTATGTTATATACTATTGCCATATCAGAAATTGGTAAATATATATTGTTATTTATTCTAATTATTTCATCTAGCATACTAATATTAGAATTATTAACAACCATCTGTTTCTGGTTAATGGCAATACTTGCCACCTTAGTATCTGAAGTTGTTATAATTTGATTATACTTTCCATCATAATATATTGTAGGATCAAATAAATTCTTTATATCCTCTTCAGATATATATATTGTTCCATTTTCATTTACATATATATCGTGTTTTAAATCTTCTGTTTTATTTTCTTCATTTATTATTAAATTAATTACATTTGTAAATTTATCTCTTTTATATCCGTGGTGCTACATTAATTATAAATGCAACTATTAATAATGATACTATTCCTATAATTATATTTCTTACAAATTTTAGCTCATTTATTTTTTTTCGTTTCATTAATTTTTTGACTCCTTAATATTACAATATTTTTAATTAGTATATCATAAAAATCTTATATAAAACATACTTAAATATATTTTTTTGTTTTTTTGTTTTTTGGCTTTTTTCCTATTGATATTTTTATATCAATATGGTAAGATAATAAGTGGCGCGTGAATATTTATAACTTTAAATATACGCAAATTTTAATGTTAATAATAATATATATAGAAAAGGAAGGGATACTAAATGGAATTTCAAGAATGGAAAGATTTCAAAGGTGGAAAATGGACAAAAGGAATAGATGTAAGAGATTTCATCCAAAAAAACTATACACCTTATGAAGGAGATGACAGTTTCTTAGCTGGAGCAACAGACAGAACAAAAAAATTATGGGATGATGTGTTAGCACTTTATGAAAAAGAAAGAGAAAATGGAGGAGTTCTTGACGCAGATACAAAAACTCCATCTGCAGTAAATGCTTATGAAGCTGGATATATTGATAAAGACTTAGAACAAATCGTAGGTCTTCAAACAGATGCTCCTTTAAAAAGAGCAATAATGCCTAATGGAGGTATTAGAATTGTTGAGAAATCAGCAGAAAGTTATGGATTAAAAGTTGATCCTGAAACTGATTATATTTACAAAAACTTAAGAAAAACACATAATGATGGTGTATTTAGTGTTTATACACCAGATATAAGAGCAGCAAGAAGTTCTCACTTAATCACAGGTCTTCCTGATGGATATGGTCGTGGAAGAATTATAGGTGATTACAGAAGAGTTGCACTATATGGTGTTGATGCATTAATAGCAGAAAAAAGAGAAGAATTAGAAGTTCTTGATGTTGATGAATTTACAGAAGAAGTTATTCGTGAACGTGAAGAAGTTTCTGATCAAATAAAAGCATTAAATGATTTAAAAGCAATGGCTGCAAAATATGGATTTGATATTTCAGTTCCAGCTAAAAACTCTAAAGAAGCGGTTCAATGGTTATACTTTGGATACTTAGGAGCTATAAAAGATCAAAATGGTGCTGCAATGAGTATTGGTAGAACATCTACATTCTTAGATATATACTTTGAGAGAGATTTAAAAGCAGGATTAATTACTGAAGAAGAAGCTCAAGAAATTATGGATCATTTTGTTATGAAATTAAGATTAGTAAGATTTTTAAGAGCACCTGAATACAATGCACTATTTAGTGGAGATCCTGTATGGGTAACAGAAAGTATTGGTGGAATGGGTATTGATGGTAGAACACTAGTTACTAAAAACTCATTTAGAGTTCTTCATACATTAACAACACTTGGACCTGCACCAGAACCAAACTTAACAGTTCTATGGTCTACAAGATTACCAGAAGGATTTAAAAGATTTACAACAAAATTATCAATTCAAACATCTTCAATTCAATATGAAAATGATGATTTAATGAGAATCACTTTAGGTGATGATTATGGAATAGCATGTTGTGTATCTGCTATGAGAATAGGAAAACAAATGCAATTCTTCGGAGCAAGAGCAAACCTTGCAAAAACATTACTTTATGCTATAAATGGTGGTAGAGATGCACTTACTGGAAAACAGGTTGCTCCTAGATTTGAACCAATAACTTCAGAATATTTAGATTATGATGAAGTAATGAAAAAATTTGATACTATGATGGATTATGTAGCAAAAATCTATATAAAAGCATTAAATGCAATCCATTACATGCATGATAAATATTCATATGAAGCATTAGAAATGGCTTTACATGATAAAGACTCAGAAATCTTAAGAACAATGGCTTGTGGAATAGCAGGTTTATCAGTAGTTGCTGACTCACTTTCTGCAATTAAATATGCAAAAGTAAAAGTAGTTAGAGATGAAACAGGTCTTGCAATTGATTATATAACAGAAGGAGACTTCCCAAAATACGGAAATGATGATGATAGAGTTGATCAAATTGCTGTAGACTTAGTAAAAACATTCTTAAATAAATTACAAAAACATTATACTTACAAAAACTCTAAACATACATTATCTATTCTTACTATTACATCAAATGTTGTATATGGTAAAAACACAGGAAATACACCAGATGGAAGAAGAGCTGGAGAACCTTTCGGACCAGGTGCTAACCCATTACATGGTAGAGATACAAATGGTTCACTTGCAGTATTAAATACAATTGCAAAACTTCCATATGAATATGCAGAAGATGGTATTTCATATACATTTGCAATTACACCATCTGCACTTGGTAAAGAAGAGGATACAAGAATTACAAACTTAGTAAATATGTTAGATGGATATTTCGAAAAAACTGGACACCATATTAATGTAAACGTATTTGACAGAGCATTATTAGAAGATGCTATGGAACATCCTGAAAAATACCCTCAACTTACAATAAGAGTTTCTGGATATGCTGTTAACTTTATAAAATTAACAAGAGAACAACAATTAGATGTAATTCATAGAACAATACAAGACAGAATTTAATTAAGATATTAATAAAGCCATGATGTTATATAATATCATGGTTTTATTTAAAGGAGTAAATACATGGAAGAATTTAATAGAAATAAATATGCTAGAATACATTCTATAGAATCTTTTGGTACTGTAGACGGTCCAGGAATAAGATTTGTTATATTTATGCAAGGATGTGCCTTAAAATGTAAATATTGCCATAATAGAGACACTTGGGATATAAATGGTGGAAATTTAACATCTGCAAGCGAATTATTAGATAAGATTGAAAGATACAAAGCATATATACTACCTTCTGGTGGTGGAGTTACTGTAACTGGTGGAGAACCTTTATTACAAGCAAAATTTCTTATAACCCTTTTCAGAGAGTTAAGAAAAAGAAATATTCCTACAGCTATTGATACATCTGGCATGGTAGATATAACAGATGATATAAAAGAATTACTTAGCCTTACAGACTTAGTTTTATTAGATATAAAACATATAAATGATGAAAAGTGTAAAGATTTAGTTGGATTTTCTAATAAAAAAGAGTTAGAATTTGCTAGATATTTAGATGACAATAATATACCTGTATGGATAAGACAAGTTATAGTTCCTGGAATAACAGATGATGAAAATGATTTAAAAGAACTTAAAAACTTCATTAATTCTTTAAGTAATGTCCAAAAAGTAGAATTAATGCCATATCATGAACTTGGAAAATTCAAGTGGGAAAATCTTGGATTTGATTATCAATTAGATGGTGTCCCATCAGCAACAAGTGAAGATATTGAAAAAGTAAAAAGAATTTTAGGAATCTAAAATTCTTTTTATCTTATCTATATTATTAATAACTGTTTCATAACCAGAATTATAGCAAAATTTAGCCTTATCTGTTTCTAAAAGTCCTGTGCCATCTGTTGGAATCGCCAGTACTATATCACTTTCATTTAAACTTTCTTCTGATATTTTACTTCCCATTATATCAAGTGTTTTCATTAATATATCCATAACATTACTATTTATATCTACTGTATCGCTATCAAACTTAATTGAAATAACTTTATCTGCACCAATTCTTTTTAATTCTTTTGCAGGAACATTCTCTAAAATTCCACCATCTAAAAATATGTGCTCTTCATATATACAAGGTGTATAAACTAATGGAAAACTGCTACTTGCTCTTACTGCAACTCCTATAGGGACATTGTTTATATAATTTTTGTATCTGGTTTTCTTTGAGCAAAATGTGTATTTTTGTGAATTTGATATATCTACTGCAGGAATAACTAATGGCATTTCTATATCATTTATATTTTCTATTCCAACTTTCAATGCTAATTTATTAAATAACTCTTCTATTTCTATTCCATCTTTAATACCTTTTGTTTTAAAGTTTCTGCCAAATATATAGTTTCCTATTTCTTTTATAATAACATTATTATTTAACTTAACAATACTCTTAGAATATTTATTAAATAACCTGTATATTTTCTTAGGAGAATATCCCATTGCATATAATGCTGACACTAAACTTCCAGAACTACTTCCACCAATTAAATCGATGTGAATATTATTTTCTTCTAATGCCTTAATTGCGCCTGCATGCGCAATTCCCCTTGCTCCTCCTCCGTGCTAAAGCTAATCCTATCTTCAAAAAACCACCTTCTCATTGAATGTATTAATAGTATTAACTTTATTTATATATTTAAACAAAAAATTAGAGAAATAAATTTCTTTAAATCTCTAATTTTATATCTATTACTTTTTTAACTCCTCTATTGCTCTTTGTAATTGCACATCTGTTTTACTTTCTTTTTCCTCTCTTACTTCTATATCTGGAGCAATTCCTTCTTTATTAATCTTATCTCCATTTGGTGTTCTAAACTCTTTTATAGTTAATTTTAAAGCCCCTCCTGATGATACTGGTACAACTTCTTGCATTACACCTTTTCCAAATGTTTTTGTTCCTACTACTTTGGCTACACCGTTATCTTTTAATGCTCCTATTAATATTTCTGATGCACTAGCACTATGCTCATTCGCAAGGACTATGATATTAATATCTGAATTTATTTTTGCATCTTTTTTTGCTTTTGTTATTTCTTCTTTTTCATTTTTATCTAATTCTTTCATTATAACTTTATCTTTTGAAATAAATAATTCAGCAATATCTGTAGCTTCTGTTACAATTCCGCCTCCATTATCTCTAACATCTATAATTAGGGATTTGACTCCTTTACTAATCAATTCATCTAATTTATTCTCAAATTCGATGCTACATCCATCATCAAATGCTAATATTTGTATATACCCTATATTATCTTCTAAAACTCTAGATTCGATATGATTAATCTCAACAGTTCTTCTTTCTATAGTTTTAGTTATTATTTCTTCTCCTCTTTGTATCTCTATTTCTACCTTTGTTCCTTCTTCACCTTTTACCTTATTTGCAACAAGACTTATATCCATGCCTGTGCAATCTTCTCCATTTACTTTAGTAATAATATCTCCTGTTTTTAGTCCTTCTTTTTCTGCAGGTGACCCTTCGATTGGTAATAATACTACTATATTTCCATACTTATCTTCTGCCATATATACACCTATTCCAACATAATTGCCATTTACATCAACCATTAAATCTTCATATTCACTCTTTGTTAAATACTCTGTATATTCATCTCCAAGTCCTTCTACATAACCTTTAATTGCTGATTCCGTCATATCATCTTCATTTATATCACCTAAATAAAATTTATCTATATATGACTTTATCAATTTTACTTTTTGGTCTAAACTACTAGTCTCAGTAGTACCTAATGTTTTTACTAATCCGTCTCCTGTTTTAAAATAGTAATTGTATAACAAAACAGATGTAGCTATAAATGTTATTATTGCAGTTACTATAATTATCATGGCTACCCTGTAAATATTGTTTTTCTTTTCAAAATTCATTAGCACATGCCTCCTAAATGTATTATATTAAATATTTTAAAATTTATGAAATATCTTATGATAAATACAATATATAAATTTTCCTTATATTATTGCATCAGGGCGCATAATTGCGCCCTTACTTAAATCCTTATTATATTTATAAATAATTTCTTGGATCTCTCCTACTGTCTCCTCCACCATATGACCAATTGTATGGAGATACTCTTACTTCAAAATGTAAATGTGGCCCTGATGAATTTCCAGTATTACCACTTTGCATTATTGGTTGTCCTTTTTTTACTACTGCACCTGCAGAAACATAGAACACTCCATTTCCATGTCCATAATATGTTCTAAGACCATTTGCATGTTGGATTACTACACAATTTCCTAATCCTCCAGTCCTCCATGTTGCATTTAATATTACCCCATCGCCTGCTGCATATACTGTTGTTCCAATTGGAACTCCATAATCTAAAGCTCCATGGTATACACCACTACTGTAATACATTGTTGCTGTAATTGGGCCAGAAGCTACTGGTTTTTGGAAAGTTCCATCGCCTCCTAAATTTGCTATTTGATCACTATATTTATTTTCCATTTCTTTTAATTGTTGTTCAACTTGTCTGTTTTGAGCATTTAATTTATCTATTTCTTCTTGTAATAACTTATCTTCTTCATTTAACTCAGATACTTGTTTTTCTTTTTGAGCTTGAGAGTTTTTTAATGATTTTGCAGTTTGTTCTTTACTTTTCTTTAATGTCTCCACTTGTGATTTGTTTGTTTCCAAAGCTTTCTTTGCTTCTTCTATTTCATTTTTATTTTTTTCTATTTGTTCTAGTAATTCATTATCTTTATCTGCTATTTCTGAAACTAAGTACCAATTAGATATCATATCCCATAAAGATCCTCCACCTAATATTACATCTAAATATGTAGTTTCTCCAGCTTCATATTGTGCTACAATTCTAGTTTGAAGCATTTCCTGTTGTTCATCATATTTTTTCTCAGCTTCTTCTATTTTATCTTCAGTTTCTGAAATTGAATCCTCCAAATCTGATAATTCTGTATCTAACTTTTCAATTTGGTTCTCATATTGACTAATTTGAGATGTTAGTTCTTTTATTTTTTTATTTGCTTCGTTTATTTCTTCTCCAACCTCATCTTGTCTTTCCTTTGCTTCATCTATCTGATTTTGTATTGAATTTTGCTGATTTTGTAATTCTGATTTTGTTGCAGCAAGTGTTATCATAACATTTGTAGATAATACAAATACTATTAATAGTAAAGCAACTGCTATTTTCTTTTTCATTAATTCTCTCCTCCGTTTACTTGATTATTTGTTTCATTTGTTTGAGTATTATCATTTGGTTTTTCTTCTTTATTTTCTTCACCCAAATATTTTGACTGATTGCTTAAAAACTCCATCGCATCCATTGGTGTTCCATTAATTCTTACTTCAAAGTGTAAATGTGGACCTGTAGACCAACCAGTTGATCCCGCTTTCATTATCAAATCGCCCTTTTTAACTGTTTGTCCTAGTTGAGCTATAAGTTCTGAACCATGTCCATATAGAGTACTTATTCCTCCTCCATGGTCAATCAAAACCATATTTCCATATCCTGTTGTACTATATGTAGATTTTATAACAACTCCATCATTTGATGCAACTACATATGCTCCTGTTGGCATTGCTATATCAGTACCAGTATGTCCCCTATATATTTTTAATATTGGATGAATTCTCATTCCAAACTTTGATGTAATTGTTGAATATCCTGGAGCAGGCCACCCAAACTCTCCGCCTACATAATCCTCTCCAATATTTAAAGTTGTTAGCATTGTTATTGTTGAATCTATGCTATTTAGCTCTGCTTGATATTTATCTATTTTTTCCTGCATTGATTTTTCATCATTCGTAAGTTTAGCTATATAACTGTTTCTAATAATTTTAGAATTTTCTAATGAAATTGTAGTTTTTTCTTTATTCTTCTTTATTGTTTCTAAAGAATTCTTTCTTTCTGTTAATGCCTGTTTTATTTCTTCAATCTGTGTTTTCTGTCTTTCTATACTTTCTAATAACTCATTATCATATTTTGCTATTTCTCCTATTAGATAGTAGTTAGAAATGAAATCTGATATTGTATTAGATTTTAATAAAACATCTAAATAATAGATATCACCAGCTTCATATAAAGCAACTAATCTATCTTGTAAAATATCTCTTTGAATATTATAAGTTCCTTCTATTACATTTAGCTTTGCTGTTACATCTTCAATTTCTTTTGATATTTTTTCTAAGTTTTCTTCTAATGAAGCTACTTCTTGTTCATATGTACTAATTTTTAAATTCAAATTATTTAATTGTTCTAGATTTTCTGTAAGTTCTATTTTTATATCTTCTATTTGTTCATTCGACTGGTTTATTTGTTCTTGCAATTCATTCTTCTTGTTTTGCAAATCTCCTAAGTCTTGTGCCCCTACTATACCAGCAAATGACACTATAGATAATATTATAATCGCTAAAACTATTAAGGTTGTTTTTTTATTCATTATTAGTCCACCTTCTTAAACTTCAAGGTACTTCCTCATAGATATTGAACTACCGATTATACCTATTCCAACTCCTAATAACATATATACTAATACTATTTGTCCAAACATGTCTCCAAAGCTTAACAAGTTTATTGATAGTTTTTGCCATGTAGCAGATTGTGCAAGCCCACTAGCTATATAGTTATATCCGCCACCTACTATTAAAATTGATATTATTCCTGAAAGTAAGCCTATTATTATACCTTCTATAATAAATGGTGTTCTTATAAATCCATTTGTTCCACCAACATATTTCATTATAGATATCTCTTTTCTTCTTGCATGTACTGTAAGTTTTATTGTATTAGATATAATAAATAGTGATATTAAAATTAAAATTGCAAATATAACAAATGTTATAAATTGTATTGTACTTCCTATTTTTGATAACATTTCTATTGTGTCACCTTTGTTTTGTATTTCTCTTACTGTATCTAGTCTTTTTACAGCATCATATACTTGATTATTTAATGATAAATCTGTTAATGTTACTATATATGATACAGAAAACATATCTGGAGTAAATCCTCTTAATGCTTTTTCATTTTTGCCAAGTCTTTCTTTCATAGTGTTATATGCTTCTTCTTTACTTACAAAAGTTACACTATTTACACCTTCAATTTTATTCAAATCTTCTTTTAACTTATTGATGTCTTCTTCTGATGCACTATACTCCATAAATACTTGCATTCCTTGTTCTTCTTCGAGTCCCCTTACTGCATTATTTATATTTTTTCCTATTGCAAAGAATAGTCCAAATATAAGCATTGTGGCACACATAACTCCTAAACAAGAGAATGTAGATTTTTTGTTTTTAAATACATTTCTAAAACCTTCTGATAAAAAATATCCTATTACATTATATTTCACTTGTTATACCCACCTTTTCTATCATCTCTTACAATTACGCCCTTTTCTATCTCGATAACTCTTTTCTTCATTTGGTCAACTATATCTTTTGCATGTGTCGCAATAACTACTGTTGTGCCTCTTAAATTTATGTCATTTAATAAGTTCATTATATCCCATGCTGTTTCTGGATCTAAGTTTCCTGTTGGCTCATCTGCAATTA
>CAOJKK010000024.1 GCA_948437895.1 uncultured Clostridium sp. | reverse complement strand
TATCAAATTCTTTTATATAGAATTGTCTGTTATCCATTAATACTCTTGAAGATACAAGAATTGATTTATATTCTTCATTATCTGCTATATTTACAAATTTATCTTTTGTAATCTTTCCTGCTTTTATTTCAAAAGATATTGCTATTGTAAATATAAGCATTGTTTGTAGGATTCTATAATTTGTATTTGGATAATATTTATTTACCATTTCATATATTTTTTTGAAATCATTTAAAGCATGTTTTAATATTCTTAAGTTTCTTGTACCACTTTTATTAAATGTAGAAATGATATAATTTGTATTTTCTCTTAAAAATCTAATTAAATCTGGGTTGTTTTCATATCTCATCAAAATTCCGTTAATTATATAATTGAACTCTGGTGCATATTCAAATGTTTCACCTATTAGTTTTTCTTTTATTCTTTCATAATCATTTGCTTTGTCAAATACATATTCTATTTTATCTTGTATTTTTTCTACCATTGGCTTATCTGTTTTTGATAAGTCGCCTTCTTTATCTAATAGATATGTTGCAATAAATGTTTTCATCTCTAGATTAGTACTTTTTAATTTAGTTGATAATTCTTTTTCATTACATATTATAATAGTTTTTATATGGTCATGCTCAACAAAGTTGTTTATATATCCTAATATATCTATAACATCAACATTTGCTCTCTCTAAGTCATCAAAGCATAAAACTTTATCATCTGTAGAGAAGAATTTGCTATAATCAACTTTATCTCCATTTTGTGTTACACCAAAAAGATTTGCCATATCAAGTCCCGTTTTAGCATATTCTGGTATTGATTGTTGTCCTGTTGCATTCATATATTTTCTCATGTTCTTGTCCATAAGTTGAGTAGTCTCTATAAATATCTTTTTACTTATATCTTCCAAGTTAGAAATACCATACAAAGACATATATATAGTTGTGTATGTTTTACCATTTAATTGAAGTGAATCTATTTTGTTCCTTATTTTATTATTCCAGAAATATGTTTTTCCGCTTCCCCATTCTCCATTTATCATTATTGCATAATCTGTATAATCTGCTCTAACATAATCTAATATACTCTCTACTAAATCTTCCATCTCTTGCCTCCTATCTATTTCTTGTAATCTTTTGCTATTGTTAATACACCAACTTTTTGTGCTCCTGCTTCTTTTAAAACTCTAGCACATTCATTTGCTGTACTACCTGTTGTATAAATATCATCAAAAATTAGTATTTTCATGTTTTTTATGGTTTTATAATCTGTTATTTTAAATACATCTTTTATATTAGTAGCTCTATCCTTTTTACTTAAACCCGACTGTGCTTTCGTATCTCTTTCTTTAATTAATATATTATTTCCCAATTTTATATTTAATATTTCTGCAATTTCTTTTGCAATTAGCTGTGTTTGATTATATCCTCTTTCATGTTTTCTTTTTCTACTAATTGGAACTGGAATAATTATATCATATTTTTCTAAAAAGCCACACGTTTTTTCATTTTTTAATATAATTTTTGAAAAAGTTTTATATAAATATGGTTTGTTTTGAAATTTATATTTTATAATCATATCTCTTACTATATCTTCATATTTAAATATACAAAGCAACTCATCAAAATGCTTCTCTTTATTTCGAATTATAATAACATGATTATTTTTAATTTCATACTTTCTTAATCTTATACTACATTTGTTACATATATATTCTTTGCATATCTTACCACATACGCCACAAGTAGGTGGATATATATATTCTAAAATCTTTTCTATCATACCTCTCCTTTTATATTTACTTTTTAATAATTATTGGATTTTAATTTAAAGAATTAAAATTTATAGAATTAAATTTATATATATTTTAACATATCACTTTTCTATGTCAATTATTTTTGCAAAAACTCTTGTAATATTTTTTGATTTGTGTTAGACTATTAGTTAGTCAGTTTATGCAAGATATAGGAGGTGCGTACATTATGGCAAAATGTGAAATTTGTGAGAAAACATTAAATTATGGAAATAAACTTAGTATTACTCGTTCACACATTAGTAAAAGAACTTCTAGAACATGGAAACCAAATTTGAGAACAGTAAAAACAATAGTTGATGGTCAACCAAAAAAAATCAAAGTTTGTGCTAAATGCTTACGTTCTGGTAAAGTAACAAAAGCTTAGTTCATACTTAGAAAATATTTAATATAAGTTTAACAAAAAAATAGGTATTACACCTATTTTTTTTGTTGCTTTTGTAATATAATTGATATTAGGATATTGATAATAGAATAAAGAATTATAATAATCTTATGTATCATATATATTAGCTGCTATTTTACTCCAAATATCATTTTTACAATTCCTCTTAAAAATTTAGGAACTTTTTTTACTACTATAGTCATTTTACAGCACTCTCCTTTATTTTTTAATAGAATAACAGTTTAACAAGAAAGCCATGCTATTCCTACTACAACTATTGTAATTCCAATAATGAATAACCATCCTGAAAATGGAAGTAATATTACAAGTAATACTCCGAAGCCCAAAACCAATTAAGCATACTGCTAATGTTTTTTTGAAAAGTTTTAACATATACTTCCTCCCCATCTCTGCTTTCTAACATTATCATTTATTATTATAATATATTATTTTTTATGTAAAAGGGTGATAGATTTGAACAATAATAGAAAAAAAAGTAATCATAATTTATCTACAGAAAAAGTTGTAGAAATAATTGAAGCTCTAAAAGCTACATATCCTGATGCTACATGTAGCTTAGATTTTAATTCTCCATTTGAACTTGGTATTGCTGTTATGTTATCTGCTCAATGTACAGATGAAAGAGTTAATAAGACAACTCCTGCAATTTTTGAAAAGTATAATACTCCACAAGACTTTATAGATATGGATATTGAAACATTAGAAAGTTTAATCCATCCTTGTGGATTTTACAAAACAAAGGCAAAAAATATCAAAGCATATTCTAAAATGATTATGGAAAAATATAATGGAGAACTACCAAAAAATATGGACGAGCTAGTAACTCTTCCTGGTATTGGTAGAAAAAGTGCAAATGTAATAATGCTTGAAGCTTTTAATAATCCTATAGGAATTGCAGTTGATACACATGCTAAAAGAATTTCTAATAGATTAGGTTTATCTAGTAATTCTGATCCATCTAAAATTGAACAAGACTTACTTAAGATTATTCCTAATAAATACTATTATGATGTTAATCATTTATTAGTATGGCATGGAAGAAATATTTGTAATGCTAGAAGTCCTAGATGCAGAGAATGTCCTGTGTCAAAATATTGCAATTTTTTTAATGAAAACTAATTATTTTCAATTGACAAATATTCTTTAAAAGCTATATAGTAATATTAATATATTTTAATAAAGGGAGGCTATTTTATGAAATCAAAACTTAAACTTCTAATAACAATTTTTACTCTATTTCTACTACTTTTTAGTTCACTTTGTTTTGCTACTGATTCTAATGATGGTATTATGCCAATATCAGAAGTAGATTTTGAACAGAAAACTAATATAAAGGATTCAGATTTATATGTGGATAATGAAATAACAGATATAAAAAATACTATTAATGGCAATGTATTTGCATCTGTTGATACCCTTAATATTGACCCCATAGACAATGGTGGAATAATTGAGGGAAATCTATTTGCAGCAGCTAAAAACGTAAATATTAAATCTAATGTAACTTATTCAGATACTGAGAAAGATGATATTGGAAACCCTGCAATCTCTATAGATAAAGCTTGCACAATATCTGGGAATGTATTTGTATCAGCTAACAAATTAGTTATTGAACCTGGATGTAAAATTTATGGTGATTTATATGTATGTGCAAATGAAGTAGAATTATCGCAATCAGCTATAATTTATGGTAATGTGTTTATAGCATCAAATAAACTTACTATAAATTGTGAAATTGGCGGAAGTCTATATGTAACTGCTAGAACTTTTGATATGCAATATTTTGGATTTATCTCTAGAGATTTACATTTAAGTGCAGAAACTGCAACACTTAATGGTTATATATATAGAAATTCTTTTATAGAAGCCAAAAATATAACAACAAATGATAAATTTATAAACCAAAAAGACTTTAATGTAACAGATGCTAATAATTTAACTTTCTCTGGAGAAGTTAAAGAAAATGCTAATATAAATGCTAAAAATATTACTTTAAAAAACAAAAACAATGATAAAGATTTAATATGTAAAATTAATGGAAATTTATCATATTCATCTAAACAAGAAATACAAATTCCAGAAGGTGTTGTATCAAAAGATGCTGTTACCTACTCTAAGTATGTTCCATCAGAATCTTCATTATCTAATATATGGGACTTTGTATTAGAATTAATTACAACACTTGTATGTATATATCTAATATACTTCCTAATTTCTAAATTTGCACCAAATTACTTGAGTAAAATATCTGATATTTCTGGTATGAATCTACTAAAATATTTAGGAATTGGATTTGGATTATTAATACTAATACCAATTGTGGCAATACTTTTATTCTTATCTCATGTTGGAAGTATTTTAGGTATAATTCTACTATTCATTTATATATTACTAATGATAGTTACAAAACCAATATTTGTAATATCAATTGCTACACTTGCTAAAGAAAAACTATCAATTAAAATGAATACTTATTTATATATATTAGTAATAACTGTACTACTATCATTAATTTCTTTAACACCTTATATTGGCACTATATTATCATTATTAATTAGCTTTACTGGATTTGGAATAGTAATAAAAAATTTAATAACAAGAAAAATTTAATTAAAATAAAAGGTGAGATTAAGATTTTCTCACCTTTTTTAATTTATTTCAATTCATTTATCGCTTCTTTAAAGTCTTCTGCTGATATTATTGCACTTCCTGCAACTGCTATATCTATTCCCGCTTCTTTCACCATATCGATAGTTTCTTTATTTACTCCGCCATCTACTTCTATATAGGTATCTAACTTCTTTTCTTCCAAATATTTTTTCAATTCTTTAGTTTTCTCTACAGTTTCTGGTATCAACTTTTGTCCACCTTTTCCAGGCTCTACTGTCATTATAAGCACCATATGAAGCATTGGTAAGAACTTTTTAATCTTATCTATACTTGTCCCTGGTTTTATTGATATTGCTGGTTTTATATTATTTTCTTTAATATAGTTAATAAATTTAATTACTTCTTCATCATCTTTACATGCTTCATAATGAAGTGTAATTATACTAGGACCTAGTGGTATATATCTATCTATATTTCCTTTAACATCTTCTACCATTAAATGTACATCTAATGGTAAATTAGATATTTGTTTTATTATATTCGAATACTCATACATCATTTCTTCTGTATTTTTTTCTACAAATTTTCCATCCATTATATCTATGTGATAATAATCTGTTCCTGCTACTTCTAAATCATAAAATGTTTTTGTTGCATTTTCTTTTTCAACTGTTAGTATTGATGTTGATACTTCTATCATTATATTTCCTCCTACCTCTTAAATAAAAGGGGCTTTAATCTGTCCCCTTCCATTTATTCTTACTCTATTGTTATAGATGTTTGATTATTAAAGTTAAGTGTCTTTGTTGCTTTCCATATATCATCTATATATACTGTCACTTCCTTAGTGCCTTTATCTGACTTAGTAGCTTTTATATTTGTTGCAGTTGGTAATACAGTTTGATCATATATTGTATCACTTCCTACCATTATTTTTAATTTTACATTCTTTATTTGTGTCTTTTCTTCATCTTCATATTCTACAGCACCATTTAATAATGATTTCACATTAACATTTATAGTAGCTGTTTTTATCTCATCAAATTCATTTACTGTTATTGTTATCTCTGTATTTTTATCAACCATACTTCCTGAAGATATTGATTGATTTACTACTACTCCATTTGGTTTGCTTGAATCAGATGTTTTATCTGTACTCTTCCATTTTAGTCCAGCACTTGAAATTGCAGATTTTGCTTCACTCTCTGTTTTACCTGATAACTCTGGTACAGCAACTTGTTCTACTCCCATACTTACATATATTATTATTTTGCTTCCTGCTGGAATTTCTTCATCTTTATCTATTTCTTTTCCGTCTTCAGTCTCTTGTTTTATTACGTAGTCTTTTTCAACACTATCGCTAAATTCTTCTTTTACTTCAACTTCTAGTCCTGTGTCTTTTAGAAGCCTCATAGCTTCATCTCTTTTTAATCCTACTGCTTTAGGCATTTTTACTATCTCTTGACCCTTACTTACAATAATTTTAATTGTTGTTCCTTCTTTAATTTTAAAGTTATCTTGATATGCAGGGTCTTGCTCTATTATTTGACCTTCTGGTATTTCTAAATGATATTTTTCTTCTTGAACTTCTACTTTAAGTTTCAATTCTCTTGCCTTTTCTTCAGCTTGTTCTATAGTTAAATTAGAGAAATCAGGAATCTGAACTTCTTTTGCTCTTCCTATATTTAAGGCCAAATATGTTCCTCCCATTGCTATGGAAAATACTAATATACATGTAAGTATAATTGCAAATACTTTTAATACTGGATGCTTTTCAAAATACTCCTCTAATTTTGCAAATTTCCCTTTTTTCTTTCCATCTTCTTTTGCTTTATTATCTATTTCATTTAATGATATTCTTTGAGTTCTAAAATCTCTTTCCTCACTAGTAGATACAAATTCTCCACTTGGATTCTTTAAAGACATTTCTAAATCTTTAAGCATTTCCGTTGCATTTTGATATCTTAATTCCGCATCTTTTTTCATTGCCTTCATTATTATATCATTAACACTCTTTGGAATACTTGGTTTTAATATTATTGGTTCTATAGGGTCTTCTTGCATATGTTTTAATGCTACTGAAACTGGCGTATCACTATCAAAAGGTACTCTTCCAGTTATCATTTCATACATTACAACACCTAGAGAATATAGGTCAGATTTTGCATCTGTAAATCCTCCTCTTGCGTGTTCTGGTGAGAAATAGTGAACAGAACCTATTGTTGTTCCAAATGCTGTTATTGTAGAATTAGAAACAGCTTTTGCTATTCCAAAATCTGTTACTTTAGCAACGCCCTCTTCTGTTATTATTATATTATGTGGTTTTATATCTCTATGTATTATATTATTTTTGTGTGCTGTTTCTAAAGCTGATGCAATTTGCATAGCTACTTTCACAGACCATTTCCATCCTAAAGCTCCATCTTCTACAATTATCTCTTTTAAAGTTTTCCCTTTAACAAGTTCCATTACAATATAGTAAAGATTTTCCTCTTTCCCTACATCATATACAGACACAATATTTGGATGAGTTATACTTGCAGCTGCTTGTGCTTCTATATTAAATCTTTTAACAAACTCTTCATCTGTTGTAAATTCATCTCTTAAAATCTTTACAGCAACAAATCTATTTAAAACTAAGTCTTTTGATTTATATACTGTAGCCATCCCTCCGATTACCTATTCTCTCCATTATTTGGTATCTATTCGCAATAATTTTACCTTCTATATTCATATAGCCCCTCTCCTATCTTTTTATGGATTTATATGTATTTTTCATTAGTACCTAGTTTTCTTCTTCTTTTCCAACTACTATTACACTAATATTATCATATCCACCAAGTTCATTTGCTCTTTCAATTAATTTATTACATGATTCTTCTATATTTTCATTAATTATATTATATATTTCTTCTTCTTTAAGCATATTTGTAAGTCCATCAGAACACATAAGTATTATATCACCTGGTAAAAAACCTTTTGCAGTAATATCTGGTTCTATATTATCAGCACATCCGAGCGCTTTCATAAGCATATTTTTTCTTGGATGATAAAAAGCTTCTTCCCTTGTTATAGTTCCATCTTTTACTAATGTTTCAACATAACTATGGTCTGTTGTTATTCTTCTAATTATATTCTTTCTTATTCTATATATTCTACTATCTCCGATATGACCTATATACACTTTGTTTCCATACATTATACAGATCTCAAGTGTTGTTCCCATTTGATCTAATTCTTCGTTTTGTTTAGACTTTTCATAAACGACTTCATTTGCATAATCCATAGCTTTTCTAATAAGTTCTTCTATGTTTTCCATTGTTGGATCTAGGAATCTAAATTTCTCTTCAATATATAGCCTTGCTGCACTTGTTGCTAAACTACTGGCTATTTCTCCGCCTTTATATCCTCCCATACCATCTGCCAAAATGCATAATCTCATACCATTTATTTCGTCTGAAACATAGTAAAAGTCTTGATTCATTTCTCTTGCTTTACCTATATCGGTTTTTGCGTAGGCTCGCATCTTTCCACCTCTTTTTTTCTAAGCTGACCACAAGCCGCATCAATATCTGATCCCAATTCTCTTCTAATTGTGGCAACTATTCCTTTTTCATTTAAGTAATCCCTAAATTTTATGATATTTTCATTTGTACTTTTAGAATACTTTCCATTTTCAATTTTGTTTATAGGTATTAAGTTCACATGACAAAGCATTCCTTTTAATAATTTTGCAAGTTCTTTTGCATCTTTTAAGTTGTCATTATTCTCTTTTGCTAAAGCATATTCAAAAGAGATTCTTTTATTTGTTTTTTGTATATAATATTTGCAAGCTTTCATTAGCTCTTCAATGTTATATACATTATTTACTGGCATCATTTCACTTCTTTTTTCATCTGTTGCGCTATGCAAAGATATCGACAAAGTACATTGCATATTTTCATCTGCCAATTTACATATTTTAGGAACTAGTCCACTTGTTGAAATACTAATATGTCTTGCTCCCATATTAATTCCTTTTTGATTGTTTAGGATCTTAATTGCATTCATTACATTATCATAATTATCTAGAGGCTCTCCAATTCCCATAAACACAAGATTTGATATTTTTATATTTTCATCTCTTTGAATAGCTAATAACTGCTCTACTATTTCTCCAGATGTTAAACTTCTAGAAAACTTAACTCCTGTTGATGCACAGAATTTACATCCCATCTTACATCCTATTTGTGAAGATACACATATTGTAAATCCATGTTTATATTCCATAAGTACAGATTCAATTGCATTACCATCTAATACATCAAATAGATACTTTTTGGTACCATCTTTTGATTCTTGTTTTTGTATTATATTAAATACATGTAAATCAAAATTCTCTTTCAATTTGTTTCTTAAATCAAGAGATAGATTAGTCATCTCATCAAAGCTAGTAACATTTTCGACAAATATCCATTTAAATATTTGCTCTGCTCTATATGGTTTTTCTCCCAAATCTACTATTACTTGTTTTAATTCATCTAAATTGTAATCTTTTATATTCTTCTTCAAATATATCTTCCTTTATCTAGTTTTTAACGACTACATTGTATCATAACGAATTTTATATTACAAGTTTTAGAAATAAATTAATAGTCAAAATAAATTAGAGGAAAATATTTATGATTCTCCTCTAATTTACTATTACAAATTTTCTACCTCTTCTTCAGTTAGTCCCGTTATTTTAACTATTTTATCTATCAGTATATTTTCTTTTTTCATTTCTTTAGCTATTTCAATTGTTCTCTTTTTTATTCCTTCTTCTTTACCCTTTTTTATTCCTTTTTCTTCTGCTGTCCTCAATTCTGATTTCTTGTCCATTATATATTTTTGTCTTAACTCTGCCATTCTTTCCTTTGCTTCATCACTACTTATTTCTTCTAATGTTTCTATTGCTTCTTTTATTTCTTTTTCACTCTCTGCCATTTTCTTCGTTTCCTCCCCTTCAGGATTCTCCAAGAATAATATCCACTTTTTTAGGCTTCCTTCTTCTATCTTTTCTTTTATCTTGGGTAGCTCTATTATATGAATTTCTAAGTCCTCTGTCAATATTATTCCTCCGTTTTCGCTCTCTTTTATTTGCCATTTTGTATGTATTGGAAGTTCCTTTAATTTTTCTATTTTATAGTCTAAGAATATTATACTTATGCTTCTGTTTAATTTCTCATAGTCTTCTCCTCTTTCTATTTGTTTTAAATATAATTTTGACCAATAAAATAGTAATCTCTTTTCTATGTCATGGTTATCTACTATTTGCATTTCTATGTCTATTGGATTCTTATTGTTTATTTTTGCTCTTATATCTATTATTCCTACTTTATCATTTACTTGTTCTCCCCATAGATATGGTGTTTGTTCTAGCTCTATTGTTTCTACTTTTTCTCCTATTACATCTTCCACTAGTTTCTTTGTTATTCTTTCATGTTTTTGTTCTCCAAATAACATATGAAATACTATATCTAATTTTGGCGATAATATCTTTTTCATTTCTCTTCATCCTTTCTTAGTTTAAATATTATTGCCCCCATTGTTTTAATAAATTACTATCATTCACCTCCATCTTAAATATTTATCTTTTTTCGAATTATTATGGAAAGATTCTCCCACAACTTTTTTAGATTTAATTTACCTTGATTTAAAATATATCATTATTCTACATTAATAAAGAAAACTTTTCAATAAGATTCCATCGTATATTTTCGACATTTTCTTTGCTTTTCATAATATATCGAAAAGCAAAAAAATAAAGCGAACACTATTTGTTCGCAATATTTTATATAACTTATTAAACTAATTTTAATATAACTTCTTCAGCATTGTCTCCTCTTCTTGGACCTTTTTTGATTATTTGTGTATATCCACCAACTCTGTCTTTATAGTTTTCTGCTATTTCTCCAAAAAGTTTTGCTGGTAAGTCTATATTGTTTCCATCAGAATCTTTTACTTTGTTTAATTTTGTCATTATTTTTCTTCTTGCATTTAATCTTGATGGCATATCTTTTTGTCTTTTTTCAGTAGTTTCTTCTTTTACAACTCTTAAATATTCTTTTCCATTTTTGCTTGTTACTTTTTCTGTTTCTTTGTTACCTTTGCTATCAAGTTTTGCTTTAACTACTTTTACTTCAACTTCTTCAAAATTATCTTTTTCTCTTATTGCTAAAGCTATTATACTATCAACTATTGATTTAACTTCTTTTGCTCTAGCTTCAGTTGTTTCTATTTTACCATGCATAATTAAATCTGTAGTTTGGTTTTTTAATATTGCTAATCTTTGATCAGTTGGTCTACCAAGTTTTCTATTTCTAGCCAATGTTTTCACCTTCCTTAAATTAATGTTTTATATTACTCTTCTTCTCTAACGAAATCTAGTCCTAATGAATGTAATTTATTAGTTACTTCATCAAATGATTTTTTACCTAAGTTTCTTACTTTCATCATATCAGCTTCTGTTTTGTTAGCTAAATCTTCAACTGTTGCGATTCCAGCTCTTTTTAAACAGTTATATGATCTTACTGATAATTCAAGTTCTTCTATAGGCATTTCTAGAACTTTTTCTTTCTTAGATTCTTCTTTTTCTACCATTACTTGAGTGTTTTTAGCTGTTTCTGATAAGTCAACAAATAATTCTAAATGACCTGTCATAACTTTTGCAGCTAAACTTAAAGCTTCATATGCTTTTAAGCTTCCATCTGTCCAAACTTCAATTGTTAATTTATCATAATCAACAGTTTGACCTACTCTAGTATTTTCTACTGAATAGTTTACTTTTTTTACTGGTGTAAATATTGAATCTATTGGAAGAACATCTATTGCTTGATTTGCATCTTTATTTTTTTCTGCAACATTGTATCCTCTTCCTCTATCTGCTGTCATTTCCATTACTAAATGTCCACCTTCTGCAACTGTTGCTATATGTAATTCTGGATTTAGTACTTCAACACTTGAATCAGTTATGATATCTCCTGCTGTTACTTCTCCTTCTTTACTAACATCAATTCTAAGAGCTTTTTGCTCATTATCAGTTGATCTTAGTCTTACACTTTTTAAATTAACGATGATTTCAGGTACATCTTCTACTACTCCTGGTATTGTAGAAAATTCATGTACTACTCCATCAATTTTAACACTTGTTATTGCTGTTCCTGGTAATGATGATAGTAAAATTCTTCTTAAAGAGTTTCCTATTGTCATTCCATAACCACGCTCTAGTGGTTCACAAACAAATTTTGCATAATTTTCTTCATCGCTTGCTGCTAGACATTCTATATTTGGTTTTTCAAATTCAATCATTTATTATTTAACCTCCTATTTTAAGAAGTTTTATTACTTCTCAATTTCTATTTAGAATATAACTCAACAATTAAATGCTCTTCAACTGGTAGATCTACATCTTCTCTTGATGCAAGTCTTACTACTTTTGCTTCTAATTTTTCGTTATTCTTTTCTAGCCATTCTGGAACTGGTTTTGCAGCATTTACTTCTGCATTTTCTTTTATTATTTTGCTATCTTTCTTTATTTCTCTAACTGATATTACATCACCTGGTTTAACTAAGTATGATGCTATATCTGTTTTTACTCCATTAACATCGAAATGACCATGGTTTACAAGTTGTCTTGCTTGAGCTCTAGATACTCCAAATCCTGCTCTATATACTACGTTATCTAATCTACTTTCTAATATTTGTAGTAAAACTTCACCTGTTATACCTTTTTTATTTTCTGCCATTTCAAAATATTTTCTAAATTGTTTTTCTCCTACTCCATAAAAAGCTTTTGTTTTTTGCTTTTCTCTTAATTGTGTACCGTATTCAGAAAGTTTCTTTCTTCCTTGTCCATGCTCTCCAGGTGCGTAGTTTCTTCTTGTTACACTACATTTATCTGAATAACATCTTGAACCTTTAAGGAATAATTTTTGTCCTTCTCTACGGCATATACGACATTGTTCGTCTTTATATCTTGACATTTATTATTCTCCTTTCTTCATGAATTTTATCATTCACTTTGATTACTATACTCTTCTTCTTTTTGGTGGTCTACATCCATTATGTGGTATTGGTGTTACATCTTTTATCATGCTTATTTCAAGTCCTGCTGTTTGAAGTGATCTTATTGCAGCTTCTCTACCAGAACCTGGTCCTTTAACATAAACTTCAACTGATTTTAATCCATGCTCCATTCCTGCTTTTGCAGCTGTTAATGCTGCTTCTCCTGCTGCGAATGGTGTGCTTTTTCTAGAACCTTTGAATCCTAATTCTCCAGCACTTGCCCAAGCAATAGCATTTCCTTTTTCATCAGTTATTGTAACTATTGTATTATTAAAACTAGAATGGATATGTGCTGCACCTTTTTCTATGTTTTTTCTATCTCTTCTTCTAGTAACTTTTTTTACTGCTTTAGCCATTTTAGGTCTTCCCTCCTTCAAAATTTAAAGAATTTATTTATAAATTATTCTGCTTAATTATCTTATTTCTTTTTGCTTACTAATTTTCTAGGACCTTTTCTTGTACGAGCATTAGTTTTTGTTCTTTGTC
>CAOJKK010000023.1 GCA_948437895.1 uncultured Clostridium sp. | reverse complement strand
TTTTACTGCTATTAATAATTCTCTTCCTAATTTTGTAAATATTTTTCCTCTTGCTGCATCTGCTTTTCCTTTTTTAGCTTGTATATTATGCCATTTGCTATGTCCTGACATAGTAATTCCTCCTTAGATTTTTATACTTAATTTTTAATAATTTTTCAATACCTAACTATTTTATCATACTTTATTTAGTTTGTGTAGTATTTTGTACAAATTTATATTTGTTTAATTATTTATTAACTCTTCCAATATTAAAGCCTTTTTAGGACAGAAGTTTGAACATTTACCACACTTTATGCATTTGTCATAATCTATTTTAGGTGCTTCAAACCCTTCTTGAGATAATGCTCCAACTGGGCAAACTTTTACAGCAGGGCATTTATGGTTTTGAGGGCAATTTTCTACTACTATTTTCAATTTTCTTTCCATTTATATTCTCCTTTCTATATTGTTCTATCTTTTAGCAAATCATAGAAGTTCTCAAATTTATAACCTTCTGCTTTTAAATATTCAATAGATTCCTCTAGTACAGCTGAACTATTACTAACATCTTTTGTATCATGCATTAATATTACTAATGTATTTTTATTTTTAGATGATTTTTTTAAATTTTCTAACAATTGCACACTTGTATATTTTTTCATAGAATCATTGTTCAGGCAATTCTAATCTATATATGTATAATTCATTTTACTAAGAAGCTCTATTGCCTTTTTCTTTTTTTGTTTATATTGTGGAGCAATAAACCCATTAGGAAATCTAAAAACATAAGAATTATAGTTTTCTTTTTCTATAGCTTTTGCAATAGCCTCATCAGTTTTTCTAACTTCATTTATAAAACTTTCTTCACTTTTATAAAGCACATCATTATTGTGACTATATCCATGATTTGCAATATAATGTCCTTCTTGATATGCTCTCTTTACGATTTCAGGATATTCTTCTACATACTTACCAATAACAAAAAATGTAGCTTTTACATCTTCTTTTCTTAAAATATCTAGAACTTGTGGTGTAATTATTTTATTAGGTCCATCATCAAATGTTAAATATGCTATTTTTTCATTGTTTGAATTAAGATTTTCAATTCTATTTTCCAATTCATCAGAAGCTATAGAATTACTAGTAAATTCTGCTGCAAATATAGTATCATTTCTAAAAATCATATATAACAAAAATATAAAAATAGCTATAAACAGTATTGCAAATGTGTAGATTAATATCTTCCTTCTATTAAATATGAATATTCTCATTTAACTCACCATATATAAAATTATGATGGGAAAGTTATATATATTACTCACCAGTTATTTATATTTCTTAAATCTACAATTTTTGTTGCTACATTTTTTATAAACATCTCATCATGTTCCACAAATATAATTGTAGGTTTGTATTTTAGTATAGCTTCTTCTATTTGTATTCTTGTTAATATATCTATATAGTTAAGTGGCTCATCCCATATGTAGATATTTGCTGATTCTGAAATACTTCTAGCAATTAGAACTTTTTTCTTTTGGCCTTCGCTCATTTCTTCTAGTTTCTTATCAAAATCCAATTTTGAAAATCCCATTTTGGATAGCATTGCTTTAAAAATGCTTTCACTAGCACCACTTATGCTTACATATTTCTTTAATGTTCCTTTTAAATCTTGTGTACTTTGTGATACATATGATATTTTTAAATCATTGGCAACATTTAAAGTTCCATTATATTGTATTTCATTGCCTATTATCAGTTTTAGTATGCTTGATTTTCCAATTCCATTTTTACCTATAATTGCAACTCTATCACCACTATTAATTTCAAATGATATTTTATTAAATATGCTCTTATCCTCATATTTTATTTCTAACTCTCTAGCTATAACTAATGAATTCTTTCTAGTTTCTAGTGGTACTATTTTTAAGGAATCATTCCTGTCAATATTGTTTAATAAATTAGATTTTTCTTCAATAGACTTTTCTATTCTCTTTTCTATCACTTTTGACTTTTTCATCATTTTAGCTGATTGATGACCTACATATCCTCTATCTATACTTGAACCAGAGTTTGTGGTATTGTATTTTGATTTTTCTATTTTATTAGACCAATTTGCAGTATTTTTTGAAGCTACTTCTAATCTATTTATATCTTTTATTAATTTTTCATTTTGAGTTAATTCAAAGTTATCTTGTGCTTCTTTGTTTTTCTGCCATGATGAAAAATTTCCTTTCTGAATATCAATATTAGTATTGTTTATTGATATTATATGGTCAACTACTTTATCTAAAAAATTTCTATCATGTGAAACAGTTATAAAGCCTTTTTTTCTACTTAAATATTTTACTAAATTTTCTCTTGTTTCTGAATCTAAGTGGTTAGTTGGTTCATCTATAAGTAAAAAGTTGTTTCCTTTCAAGAATAGACTTATTAAAAGAACTTTAATTTGTTCCCCGCCACTTAATAGATTAAAGTTTCTATAAAGAATTTCTGCATCAGTATTAAGCAGGTTTAATTCCTTAATTACTTCCCAATCTTCTACGTTTGGAGCAATTTCATTTACAATTTCTATTGTCAATCTTTTTTTATCTTTTACTTCAAAAGGAAAATAATCAAATTCTACATTTTTTGAAATTGTTCCTCTATATTCATATTCTCCTAATAGCAGTTTTAAAAAAGTAGTTTTCCCTTTTCCATTTCTTCCAATTAGTCCAAGTTTCCAATCTGTATCTATATTAAATGATACATCTTCAAATACATTCTCTAAACTTCCTTCATATCCAAAAGTTAAATTGTTTACACTTATTAAAGACATCTTTCCTCCTATAAAATAATTATCTATAACTAGAATAGCATAAAAGCAAGTAATTATCAACTAATTACTTGCTCATCATTTAGTGAGTTCAGTTCTTCCCATTCTAACATTTTGGCTTCTATTTCTTTTTCTATACTATTGATTTTGCTTTGCAATTCTTCTAGTTTTATATAATCAGTACAAATATCTTCTTTTTGCATTTCTTCATTTAGCAATTTTATTTCATTCTCTTTTTGCTCTATTTGTAATTCTAATTTATTGATTTTATTTTTTCTTTTAGTTCTTTCCTTGTTCAATAAATATTGATTATTTATACTTTTCTTTTTGTCTTTAATTACTTTATTATCAACAATATCTTCTTGTTTGTTATCCTCTTTATACTTAATATATTCCTCATAATTGCCATTAAAATATACTACTCTATCTTGTTCAAATGCAAGTATTGAATCTGCTATTTTATTAACAAAATACCTATCATGAGAAACAAATATTAATGTTCCTTTATATTCTTTTAATATATTCTCTAAGCTTTCTTTGCCTACAATATCCATGTGGTTAGTAGGCTCATCAAGTAATAACACATTAGCTTCTTTTTTAAAGATTTTACATAGTTGTAATCTTACTTTTTCTCCACCTGATAGAACTTTAATACCTTTAAAAACATCATCACCTGAAAATAGAAAAGTTCCTAATAATTGCCTTATTTTAGTTGTTGTTAAATCAGGAAAATCTTTACTAAAATCATCATATATTGTAGCATTAGGATCTAAAGAATCCATTTGTTGGTCAAAATATTCTTTTTTAACATGATAACCAAATTCATATTCCCCACTTATTTTTGGTATATATCCCATCAGAGTTTTTAATAGTGTTGACTTACCTTTACCATTTTCTCCTATTATAGCAAGTTTTTGTCCTTTATATAAATTAAATGTCACATCCGCAAGAGGTATATTGTCATATCCTATTTGTAGTTTACTTGCTGATAGTACTAAGTCACCACTTTCGACAGGTATATTAAAATCAGTATGAAAAGTTCTTAAGTCATATTTATTAGGCTCTTCTATTATTGTCATTTGCTCTATCTTTTTTAGTTTAGATAATGCCATTTTTGCTTTACTTGGTTTATACCTAAATCTATCTGCAATTGCTTGTAATCTCTTAATCTCTTTTTGCTGATACTCATAATCTTTTAATTGTTTTTCATAGTTTATTCTCTTTTGATTTTCAAATGAAGAATAATTACCCGTGTATTCTGTTATTGAAGCATATTCTATCTCATATACTTTATTTACAATTTTATCTAAAAACATTCTATCATGCGAAACTATAACTACTGCTTTAGGATAGTTTCTTAAGTAAATTTCTAGCCATTCTATTGTAGATATATCTAAATGGTTAGTTGGCTCATCTAATAGCAAAACATCTGGTTTACTAAGTAATAGCTTTAAGAAAGCTATTTTAGTTTTCTGACCTCCAGAAAATTCGTTAATCTTCTTATTCTTATCTTGCTCTGTAAAACCAAATTTGCGTATAGCTGTTTCATATTCTTTTTTATATGTATATCCACCATTTATCTCATATCTTTCTAAACTTTGAGTATACTCTTTAATCAATTTATCATTAGTATCGTCTTGAAGTTTAGTTTGAAGATTTCTAATTTTATCTTCTAATTTTATTATATCTTCATATGACTTTAAAATCTCTTCTAAAAATGTCGTATTTGAATCTTCAAACTCTATCTGTCTTAAATACCCTATTACTGGAGAACCTTGCTTATATATTCCAAACTTGTTTTCTCCAATTCCTTCTTCTATCATTTTATTATCAACTATTGATTTTAATAAAGTAGTTTTTCCACTTCCATTTTTTCCAACAATTGCTATTTTATCTTTTTCTTTTATTTCAAAATTTATTTCTTCTAATATTGTTTCTGCACCATAAGATATGGCTCCATTTACTATTTTGTAATTCATTATTTGCTCCTATTAAACCTATTAATAAATTATTTGCTTCATTATAATAGCATAAAAGCAAATAATTAGCAATGCTAACTATTTGCTCTATTTTGTGCTAATTAATACGTATATTTACTTCTTTAACCTAAAGCAACATCCAATACCATCATTATAGTGAATCCAAATATTAATCCTAAAGTTGCTAGATTTTTATTTTCTTTCACAGACTCTGGTAATAATTCTCTAGCAGCTACTGCAATCATTGCTCCTGCTGCAAATGATAATAAGAATGGTAATACACTTCTTATACTTAAAACTAATACTACTCCAATAACTGCAGATACTGGTTCAACCAATGCTGATGCCTGCCCAAACATGAAACTTTTAAACCTTGAAAAGCCTTCATTTCTAAGTGGCAAAGATACAGCAGCACCTTCTGGAAAGTTTTGAATACCTATACCAATTGCAAGCATAACTGCACCTATTACAGTCATACCTGGCACTCCACTTGCTATTCCTCCAAAAGCAACACCAATTGCCATACCTTCTGGTATATTATGAATTGTTATTGCTGATATTAAAAGAATACATCTTTTTAGCGAATCTGCACTCCTTAGGTTTCTATTATTTTTTAGTACTCTGTCTAAAAATTTATCTGATAATAGTACAAATAGTCCTCCAACAATAAATCCTGCTGTTGGTAACATCCATACTATGTATCCAAGCTCCTCAGATAAATCAATTGCAGGTGAAAGCAAAGACCAAAACGATGCTGCGATCATTACTCCAGCACTAAAACCTAAAATAGTGTTTAACACCTTTTTATTTACATTTTTAAAGAAGCAAACTACAAGTGAACCTAATGCTGTTATTCCCCATGTAAAAGTTGTAGCAATAAATGCTTGAAGCACTGGGTTTAAATTTTCAAACCAATTCAAATTTCTCACCTCATGTTACATAATATGTTTTCTCTTGACATTATGCTACAAATTTGAATTATTTTTCTTTTCGACATTTTTCGTCATCAAATTCCACCATTATTTAGAGTAACAGGCATTTTATCATTTTGCGATTGACAAACAATGGAAAATATGGTATTTTATTACAGTATTTCTTTTCTGAAATATTGTTGCTACTAAAATAATATCAATTATATTTTTTAGAAGCAACATCTCTTGTACTGATTTGTCTTAGTAAATTGTGTTATGAAAGGAAATTTGCTATGAAAAAGTTTTTTAAATCATCAGTTACATTTATTATAGCATTAGCTATGTTATTTACTACTAATGCTATCTCAACATTCGCAGCAGAAACATCTACTATAAATTCAGAAAGCTCGGTTGTTATGGAATCAGGAATTTCTCCATATTCCAACGACTACAAAGGACACTATCACAACATTACAACATCTTGGAAAACAATTGCTACATCCACAACTGGTTTTAACTGCAATGTTTATATCAAGTGTTATGGTACTGATCTTTCACGTTTAAATATACGTATGCTTGGTAAGAATGGTAATGTTGTTTGGTCTGAAAACGGAGCTGTTCCTGGATTAGGTTCAAGAACATTTTGGTGTGGAAGCGATGTATATACAATTCAAGCTAGCTCTCAAAGTAGTACAATTGGCATCTACATCCAACCAGCCTAATAAACAATTTTAACTAACAAAAAAATATATCTAAGTAATTTATTATGACAATCAGTACAAGAGAAAAAAACGATTCCTACTGGAATCGTTTTTTTAATATGGAATTGATTCATCTAAATCTTTTTCCAATACAACATTATTCTGTTCTCTTATTACAACTTTTGAGTCTCCAGATTGTGAAAATAAAACCGCCACGCCTCCATTCTCCAAAGCACCATTTATTTTTATTAAAGCCTCAACAGAACCTTTATTTGCATTTTTCCAAAAGAACCTTGAATATGTCATAAATCCTAAAGCAATAACTAACACAATAATTATTACTATAAATACTATACTTGATTTTTTCATGGCAATCCCTCCTTATATAAAATTATATCATACATTTTTTTCCATGTAAATATTTACCATATAACTTTACGTATATGTTATATTGTTTTAAATATTTTTCATATATTAATCTATCATTCTTTTCTTTCCTGTAACTATATTTGTAATAACTATAAATGCTACTGCAAACCCTATTAAGACTCCCATATTAATAAGTATTGGTTTTAATGTATTAAAATTAATTATCTCTAATGTTTTTAATGCTTCATTACTTTGTATATACCAATATGATGGTAATATATGGGCTACTTTCAAAACAGAATCCGGTAGCCATTCTGTAGGCACAAATGCACCACATAGGAAACTTGAGCCAAGTGCTACTACATTTACAATTCCATTTATAGCTTCTTTATTTGTTACTATATTCCCTATTAAAAATGCTATTGCTACTGAGCATATTGTAAATACAAATGAATTTGCAATGTATATTAGTCCATGTGCCTCAAACATAGTATTTCCAATTAGTATAAAACTTAAAGCTACATATATTAACCATAATACTATGGCAAATAAACTAATTGATAAAAATAGATCTCTATTATACTTTTTATAGTTCATACTACTAACAATTGTTCTTTTTCTTATTTTCTCTTCTTTAAAGCTAGATAAAATCAAACATATTACATATACACATCCAGCTAATATACTATAACTTGCAAAGTTATAATAGAACGTAGCTTTAGATAAATTATCTGTATCTAGTTTAGAAGTTATTTCTATATCTGTTTGTTTTGAGATTGTCTCATTTATTTTATCTATTAACTCTTCTTCCGAATCTATATTATCTCTATAGATAGTTGCTACTTTAATATATCTTGAAAGTAACATTTCAGCAAATGATGATTGATAATCACCTGTACTCTTTACCTTTATTTCTGGATTTTCTCCCTTTTGAAAATCTTCTCTATAATTTTCTGGTATATAGATAATATAATTTACATCTCTATAGAATAGTGCATCATTTATTGCTTCTTCATCATCTTTTATATCAACAATATTGCTGTTTTCCTTTATATACTCAATTAAATTCTTAGTAATGCCTTCTTCTTTATCCTGATTAATAATTAGAATATCTGGTTTACTTGCAACAAAACTTGTACTCGAATCTGCTGTTTGCATATTAAATCCACCAAATCCAATTAGAAATACTGTATACATTATGATTGGCACTTTACATTTATTTAGTACTTTTAAAAATGTTTTAAATACTGTCATATTTTTGCCTCCTTAAACCAAAGTATGAAATTAAAATCATAACGATAGAGAATATTAGTAGACTTGCAATGTTAAACAAGTATCTATCTAATGTATCATAATAGTATAAAGAATAAAATCCATCTGTTATCATTGATGCTGGGTTTAGCTTGTTTATAATAGGTACATTTTTATCAATTATATATTTCATTGTAATTCCCATCATTCCTGATAAGAAACATCCGAAGCATTGTTACTGATATAACGATACCTGTCTTTAGATTCTCATTTGATTTAATTACAGTTGCAATTACAAGTCCCATAGATAATCCTGCTAAACTTCCTACCATTCCTAATAATATTATTAAAGGTAAATTTGTTCCATAGTCTACTTTTAATACAAATACTGTATATATAAATAGTATAGCTAATCCAATAAGCTGTGTTATATATCCTGCTAAAAGACTGCTAAATATAACTTTCCCTTTAGATGTTGGTGTTACAGATACTCTCTTTCCTTTGCTACTCATATTGGCTAGATTTTGGTTTATTGCAACCATACCAAGAATTCCTCCATAAAGACATGTCATTGCAATTAATGTGTAAAACTCTATCATTGTATAACTTAAGTTACTACTAGATATATCTTTAATATTAACATCTTCATTTTGCATTTCAATAACTTCTTTATATATTGTTTCATATAAAGAAGAAAAATCCCCTATCTCTTCTGGAGGTGTTGTTTCTATATAACTTTCTATTCTTTTTTCAGCGACATTCTTCATTATTTCACTTGATTGTGATATTTCTTCTGTTACATATTTTAATATTGTTTCATTTATTCCAGATGTAGTAACAATTACTTTTGGTTTATCATCTTCTATTTTCAAATAGCCTGTAATTTCATCTTTATCTAGCAAGTTCTTTGCTTCTTCTTCTGATATATATTTAGTGTTAAACAATCTATCTTCATTTTCTTCATCACTTAAAGTTTCAAAAGATTTTTCAAATGCTTCATTATTTCTGAAATCTTCATTATCTACTATTGCTATGTTAATAATATCTAATTTCTCACTATTCTCAATATTAGAAAAAGCAAGATTAAAAAATGTTCCGAAGTATTATTGGAAAGGCAAAAGTCCAAAATATTAACATTTTATCTCTAAATAATGTTTTAAAAGCATATTTAAAATTATGTATAAACATTAGTCCCTAAGCTCCTTTCCTGTTAACTCTAAGAATACATCATTAAGTGTTGGTCTTTCTGAATAGATTTTATTATATTTTATATTCTCATTTTTTAAATAATCCATAAGCTCAACTAAATTGTTTTTTCCTTTTTTGTATGTAACAAGTAAAGCATTGTTTTTATATATTACTTCATCTGTATTATCAAATTTTTTAATTCCTTCTATATACTTTTTATCTAATTCATTTACTTCCACTGTTACCTTTTCTTCAATTTTAGCAAGTTCTTTTAGCTCATCACATGTTCCTGTTGCAAGAACTTTTCCTTTATCAAGAATTATTACTCTATCACAAATAATTTCAACTTCTTCCATATAATGTGTTGTATAAACAATTGTCGCTCCATTATCTCTTAATTTTTTAATTCCATCTAAAATATTATTTCTACTTTGTGGATCTACTGCAACAGTTGGCTCATCTAAGAAAATTAGTTTTGGTTTATGTGCAATACCACATGCAATATTTAATCTTCTTAAAAGTCCTCCTGATAATTGTTTTGGATGAAACTTTGCAAACTCTTCTAATCCTACTAATTCTATTGCCTCATCAATATATTGTTTTCTTAATTTTTTATCTTTTATATATAATCCGCAAAAATAGTCTATATTTTCATATACTGTTAATTCTTCAAACACTGCTACATCTTGAAATACTACACCAAGTTTTGCTTTTATATCATAAGCATCTGGCTTCATTTCTTTTCCAAATATTTTAATTTCTCCATCACTAAAATTTAATAGTGATAAAATACAATTAATTGTAGTTGATTTACCACTTCCATTTGGTCCGAAGTAATCCCAATATTTCTCCTTCATGTACTTCAAATGATAAATCATCAATAGCTTTTAATTCTTTATATTTTTTGACTAAGTTCTTAACTTCAATAACATTATCCACTTTCGTTTCCCCCTTATTTCTTAAAACCTTATATAATTATTAATACTATATCACTAACTAGTATTACTGTATATACTTTTTCACAAAAAAAGACACTTACTAATTTTCATAATTAATAAGTGCATTTTTTCTATTTATTTAAAAATTGTAATAAAGTTCTATTGAATTTTTCCTTTTCATCATAGAATGTTCCATGCCCACCCTTTTCAAATGGGAATAATATCGAATTGCGAATATTATTGTTCATAATTCTTGCCATTCCAAATGGGCATATTTTATCTTCTTTTCCATGAAATATTCCAGTAGGTACATTTATACAATTCAAATCACAAAATACATCTTCATCCTTTAATGCTATTAATGAATTCATTTCTCCTAAACCAGAGGAGCTATTACTTAATCCTTGCATCCAATCTTTAAATTGTTCTGAAGGCTTTTTATAGAAAAATATACTTCCGAAAATACTCGTTCAATGCTGGTCTATCATTGTATCCTAATTCAATTAATCTATTTGTAGATTCTATTGTTTGCCCATATGGATTGTTAATTGATTTACAATAAGAAGGAACTGCAGCATCTAACAAGCATAATTTTCTTACTCCATAGCCTTTATATATTTGCATATATCTGGTAACTATTGCTCCTCCCATTGAAAAGCCTAATAAATCAAAATTGCATAAATTTAATTCATATATAATGCAATATAAGTCTGTTGCAAATTGATTATAATTATATCCATTACTTGTTACATCAGAATCTCCAAATCCTCTTAAATCTATGCTAATAACTCTATATCCATCATTTAACAAATATGGTATTTGATACTCAAACATCTTGTGTGATAATGGCCAACCATGAACTAAAATTATTGTTTTTCTTCCCTCTGGATTCAATTCATAAACTGCTATATTTGCATTATCACTCGACCTAATAAAAAACATAATAATCACTTCTTTCTCTTAAAATAGTAATATATTACAATCTATTCTAGAATTTTATATTTATTAATGATATATGAAAAAATGAAGTCCATATTTTAATACTGAACTTCATTTTTATATATTACTTTGATTTAAAAGGATGTTTAATTGATTCTTTTAGCTCTTTAGTGATAATTCCTATCGAAATATTATAAATCTCATCTGCTTCATTAGATGATATATTTAATTTCTCTTTTATATCATTTACTATTTTCTCTTTATTCTTTTTTCCAATAAGGAAATGTTCCTCTATAATATTATTTATTAAAATACACTTTTTCTCATCATAATTTGTTTTTATTTGTAATTCTTCTATAAATTCTTTTTTATTCATTTTCATCACCATACATCTTTCCTTTTGAATCTAATTGTATTTCATAGCCATACTCAAAGATATATGACATACTAAACAAGAACAATATATAAATAAGGTCAAATAGTTCAAATCCTATTCCTAAGTTCTCTCCAATTATTTTTTCTGCTATAACTCCAGCAATATTAGGTATTATAATTACTAGTATCATAAACATTGCCATTTTTTTAATGTGCTTTACATTTTCTATAGTAAAAGGTGTTTCTCCATTATGAATATTAATGAATAATTTTTCTAAGTGTTTTAATATTATTATAAATAAAACTAATGTTACAATTAAAAATGTAAATGCTGTTTCTATAAATCCAACTAATAATGGCATATTTCCATTTTCTATTTTATTTAATGTTTCCTTTATTGCAAGTTTCTCTTCTTCCCTTTCTAGTATTTTTTCTTGATTATTATACTTAAAAATCAAGTCATCATCTTGATATTCATATCTTACTTTTTCTCCATATAATTCTATCTCGTTATCTTTTACTTTCACATTGCTACTGATAAATGGTATTGCAATCATTGTTGCAATAGTACAAATAATACCTACAATAGATAAAATTCTCCCTATTCTTGCAATAACATAAATTGCTTTACTTAGCCCCTTTACTTTGTTTTGTTTCTCTTTTTTGAATTTAACTATACTCATCTTTACTTCTTCGCCTAATGAATCAATATCTATTAAATCCTCATGTACTAAATCATTAATTTTGCAATGAAAGATTTCACATAAAGAAAGAATATTATTCATTTCTGGATATGCTTCTCCACGCTCCCATTTTGATACACTCTGTCTTGAAACTCCTACCTTCTCTGCTAATCTTTCTTGAGATATCTTTTTAGACTTTCTTAAATTTCTCAAATTGTCTCCAAATTTCATTAGACTTCCTCCTTTCATAGTTAAATTCTATATTTATGCATTAAATAATTCTACCAACTTTGAGTTGCATTTTAATTTTTTTGTTTCCAAATCATTTTATTATCTTCAAATTCATAAGTAATTTTATTTTCATCATACAAATATGATAAATATGATTTTATTGTACTACCAACTAATATATATTGATTTGCATTCATTATTAATGAATATTTATCAAATACTAACTTTAATATATCTTCAAATGTAACTTCCTTTTCGCAAAAATCATATATACTGTTTATAATTTCATTTACTTTATTTTTATTTAGTTCTATTAACTCTGTTATATCACTTGTAGCCTCGCAATGTGATGGTATATACATTGCTCCATTTAATTCTTTTAAATGGTCTAATGTATTCAAGAATTCTTTAACATTATATATAAAGAATAAATGATACTTTGTAATTGTTTCTTCACTGAATAATGAATCTGCTAGAAAATACACATTATCTGATGTTTTAATTCCAATCATATCAAAGAAATGTCCCCTTAGAATAAAATACTCTAGCCCTTCTGGAAGATTATTATCTATTTGTTTAACAATAGATTCTTTTGCAAGTAAAAATTTATTTCTAATATCTTTAAATGGATATCCTCCATACAAGAAGGAAGATTCTAGTATTGGATATTCTGTAAAACTTTTCTCAATGTTATATGTATAAATATCGCAATTAGTTCTGTCTTGTATTAATTTATTACCTCCAATATGGTCAGCATTTGAATGAGTATTTATTATTCCTTTAACTTTCCATCCTTGTTCTTCAATTATTTTTAATATCTTCTTTCCTGCATCTTTATCATTTCCACTATCTATTAGATAGACATTTTCTTCATCTATTTTATATACTCCTATATTAGTAGGATTTTTAATATAATAAGTCTTTTCTCCAACTTTTATTAATTCCATAAATACACCTCGTCATTCAAAATTTAATTTATAAAAGAATTATATCATCATTACTACAAAAAGTATATTTAAAGTAAAACATATTTTATTATAAATCTGGTTACACTACTTCTATAATATGGAGGTGATTTTTTTGAAATTAACAATATGTGAATTAAGTTATTTAAATGAACTAATTACAAGTTGTGTTAATACAATTACTTGTATGTCTTTATTTAAAAATCAGGT
>CAOJKK010000022.1 GCA_948437895.1 uncultured Clostridium sp. | reverse complement strand
GTATCTTCAAGAGTATTAATGGATAACAGACAATTCTATATAAAAGAATTTGATAATAACTATTACTATAACTTTAAATCAGAATATAGATTCTTTAAATTTATAGAAATGTATGTAAGAACTAGGATATTTGATATGAAAACTTTCAAGAGTAATATGGAAGTAATAATAAATACTGTTGATACAGAAAAACTTCCAGGATATAAAAGATTACTTACAGAAGAATATTGGAAAATATCAGATGACCAATTTCCAAAGGTTATTGAAGAAGTACTAGAAGATGTTAAGAATGGAAAGGTTAAATTACTAGATACAGTTAAGTTATTTATATATTTCACATATTTCATAAAAAAAGGATTAATAGAATATGATGTAAAGACAATAAGAGGAATATTCTTTAATGGAATGAATGTAGCTGCATTAACATCTGAATATTATGAGAATCCTGATGAAGAAATTGAAAGAATTATAATAGGAGATAAAACACAAGAAATAAATGAAGTTTTAGATCATTTCTATATGATAAATAGAGCATTAAAAGATAAAATGTATATGGAAAAAGCAGATAATATATTCAAATGTATTCCAATGAAAATGGAAATGTTTTATGAAAGATTTGATAAAGAATGTATGGATATTCCAATATTTAAATATTATGATCCATATCAAATGTTCCAAAGAATATCTTGTGCAAGTAATGAAGATATAGTATCAATTAAAGAAAAGCTTTTAGATAGAGCGGATAAATATACAAAAGAAATAGAACCAGAAATGAAAAATGTAAGGCAATTAAAGCAGATAATAGATGACTATATTAAAGGAAAAGATATGGGAATAAAAATAGTAATGCTAAAAGAATTTTCGAAAGATTTAGGAACTATTTTAGAGAAATATAAATAAGGAGAGACAGTTATTATGAAAGAATTAAAGTTAGACTATTATTTTAAAAATATGGAGGAATTTACATTTAAAGAAGTATTTAAAGATTGTATTTATCCATGGGAAGCTTTAAAAAATATAAATGAATATATTAAAAGCTTTATGAATAATGAAGATATGCAAATTAATAAGGCATCTGAGATAGGGGACTTTTGTTCAATAACAGGAAACTACTATATAGGTGAAGGAACAAAAATACATTCAAATGTAACAATACAAGGACCAGTTCTAATTGGTAAAAATGTCGAAATACAATCAGGTGCATTAATAAGACCAGGAACAATAATAGGTGATGGGGCATCTGTTGGGCATGCATCAGAAGTAAAACATGCAATACTTCAAAACAAATCTAAAGTAGCAAGTTTAGCATTTGTTGGAGATAGTATTCTTGGTAAGTCTACTAGAATTGGAAGCGGAACAATACTTGCGAATCGAAGATTTGACCAGAAGAATATTACTGTAAAAGTAAATGGTGAAAAAGTTGATACAGGAGTAGATTTCTTTGGAGGTATAATAGGTGATAATACAAGATTTGGAGCAAATGTGGCATCACTTCCAGGAGCTTTTGTAGGTCCATATACATGGATATTGCCAACACTTCAAGTAAGAGGATTTATACCAGCAGAGAAAAGACTATTCCCAAAGGCAGAGTATATAATGACAGATAATGAGAAAGTAGAATTAAAATAAATAGAAAAACAGATAAATTTAAAGGGATTACATTTGTAATCTCTTTTTTTATATTCCTAAATTTGATAAAACTTCCCAAATTTCATCAAAGGAAATTATTTCCAAAAATAGAATAGATATAGGTAGGACTTAAGTAGAGGAGGAATGAAATAATGAAAGCTGAATATATAAAAGAGGACAAGCTCTTAATTTTAAAGATAACAGAAGAAGTAGATCACCATAATTGTGAAAAAATAAGAAAAAGAGCAGATTATGAAATACAAATACATATACCTAAAAAGGTAATATTTGATTTTGAAAATGTTAATTTTATGGATAGTAGTGGGATTGGAATGATAATAGGGAGATATAAATTGGCATCAATGCTGGGAGGAAATACAAGTATGACAAATGTGAAGCCAGCAATTAAAAAAGTATTTGAAATGTCAGGAGTACTAAAATTAATACCAATAGAAGAAATGGAAAGATTAGGAGGTACAGAACTTGAAGAATGTATATGAAAATGAAATGAAAATAGAGTTTTCAAGCAAATCCAATAATGAGAGTTTTGCAAGAATAGCAGTTGCAGCATTTGCTTCGCAACTTGATCCGACAATTGAAGAAATAGCGGATATAAAGACAGCAGTATCTGAAGCTGTAACAAATTGTATTATACATGGATATGAGGAAAAAGAAGGAATAATAAAAATGGAATGTAAGTTATTTGCGAATTCGATCGAAATAGAAATATCAGATAATGGAAAGGGAATAGAAGATATTGAAAAAGCAAAAGAGCCATTATATACATCAAAGTCTGATTTAGAAAGGTCAGGAATGGGATTCACAATAATGGAAAGTTTTATGGATGAAATGAAGGTTGAATCAGTAGTAGGAATAGGTACTAAAGTAACAATGAAAAAAATGATTAAAGTAGTAGATGAGTTAGAAGAAGCTAAAATAGAGCTTTAATACATATGATAAACATCGGAAGGAGTTACTTTATGTATGAAATTAAAACTGAAGAGATATTAAAAGCACAGAATAACGATAAAGAGGCAATGGCTAATATAATTGAGGTTAATTCTGGATTGTTATGGAGTATAGTAAAAAGATTTTTAGGAAGAGGTTATGATGCAGAAGAATTATATCAAATAGCATGTATAGGATTTATAAAATCAGTAAAACGTTTTGATGTTAGCTTAAACTTAAGACTATCTACATATGCTGTGCCATATATAATGGGAGAAATCAAAAGATTCATAAGAGATGACCGGACCAATAAAAATAAGTAGGAGTATAAAAGAGTTATTAAGTAAAATTAAAGAAGTACAAAGAGAGTATTTATCTAAAAAAGGCGAGGATATAAATATATCTCAAATTGCAAAAATACTAAAAATATCAAAAGAAGAAATAGCAATGGCTTTAGAGTCAGAAAGGACATTAGAATCAATTGATGAGGAGAGCTATGAAAATGATTCCAATGGAGAAACAAAGATAAGTAAAATTTCTAATGGAAAAGATGAAACAGCTTTATTAATAGATAAAATATGTGTAAATAGTTTGATAGAAGAATTAGAAACAAGAGAAAAGCAAATTATATTATTAAGATACTATAGAGGGAAAACACAAACAGAAGTAGCTAAAATGTTAGGAGTAACACAGGTACAAGTTTCCAGATTAGAAAAGAAAATATTGCTAAATATGAGAGAAAAAATGTCATTTAATAGGAAAGTAGGCTGATTATATATCAGTCTATATTTAATAATGTAAATATTAATTACATAAACTTTAATAGAATAAAACTAAAAATATTGACAAAAAAGATAATAAAGTTATAATATACATAAAGGAATTAATAATAGAACATAAGAAAAAAGGAGAGAAATACATGAGAAAAACAAGAGAGAATGGTATTACATTAATAGCACTAATAATAACTATAATAGTAATGCTAATATTGGTAGGTGTAACAGTAAATGTAGCATTAAATGGTGGATTATTTGACACAACAAAAAAAGCTGCTATTGAAACAAGAGCAGCAGAAGTAGATGACAAAGCAACAGAATGGAAAGCATTAAGGGAAACAGATAAATATTTAGGAACAACAAGTGCCAAGCCATTAGAAGAATTATTAAATGAATTAGAAAGTCAAAAGCTATTAACAGCAGAAGAAAAAGAAGAAGTATTAGCAACAGGACAAGTAACAATAGGAAGTAGAACAATAGTGTTTGGAGATTCAGCTAATGCTAATTATTTAGACTTGTTAGAAAGATATTTTTTAGGAGATAATAAAGAAGGAAAAAATATAGAAAGCCTTTTAGATGAAGAAAAATCGAACGAAGGCATAATTATTTTTAAAAATGATCCAAATACAATAGCAGATGCAACTAAAAGTATAAAATATGTAAAAGATGATTCAAACGAAAATGAACTTTATGTTGATATAAGATATAAGGGAGGATTATATAAAGTTACATGTACTTGGAATGAAGAGACTGATATGATGAATACTACGAAAGTGGAACTAATATACGATTTTTCAGGGAAAGATGATTTGGAATTATTAAAACAATATTTTTTAGGAAAAGGATTAGTTGATTTGGTTGATCCAGCAGGTAGTGAAATTATATTTAAAGATAATCCAGATGTGGATGTATATGCAAAAGCAATAAGATTCTTGAAACTTGGAGATATAATGTTTGTAGAATACAATGATAAAGTATTTGGAGTATCTTCAAATGATGGTGGTGCTTTTTCAAATGTAGAACTAATGTATGAGCCAAAGGGAATGGAAGGCGATATAGTAAAATACGATGGAGATAATGATGGAACTAAAGAAGATTGGATGATTCTGTATGATAATGGTGATAATGTAGAAATAGTAAGTACGGATGTAATGGGAAGTGTAGCATTGGGAGATGAGGATGAGCAAGCTCAAGGTGATACAGATATGGACAAAGCAATATATTCATATAATAATGCAATAACAAAATTAAATAGCTATTGTGAAAGTTTAATAACAGATCCAAATAAAGGATCAGTAAGATGTGTAGGAAGTAATCCAAATGATTCAACTAGTGAGAATAATGAACCATATACATCACAAATTTTAGAAGATTATGATAACGGATCAGGAAATTGGAATAATGGAAAAGCTAATGGAAAAGCTAAAAGTGCAGATGAAAATTATAAAAGTGACTATGCAAGATTACTTTATCATAATTCAGATAATGTAAAGAAAGACTACTGGTTTGCTTCTCGTTATATAACAGGAGATACTGGTGGAGCATCTGAACATTTTCATATTAGAGCAATAAAATCTGATGGATATCCACAATGGACAACTTTTAACACACTATTTTCTATAGTAACTTCTTCTAATGGGACAGGATGGAGGAACTACATTTATGGTGTACGTCCAGTAGTAATGGTATCAAAAGATTTAGTAAAATAATTGTATATTAGAAAAATATATGAAAGAGTGTAAAGATTAAACACTTTATGCTCTTTTTTGATGCTCATTTACTTGATAATTTTGTCGTTTTATAATAAAATATACAAGTGTATTGGAGGAAGAAACAAATGGAAACAGAAGAAATACAAAAACAAAAAGAATATATAGAAAAAGTAAAAGAAATAAATAAAAATAAATCATTAAAATACTATATCTTAACCATGGGGTGCCAACTTAACGAGAATGATTCCGAAAAGTTAATTGGAATGGTAGAAAACATGGGATATTCAGAGTCTAACGATTTGAATGATGCGGATTTATACTTGATAAATACATGTTGCGTGAGAGAAAATGCAGAAGAAAAAGTATTTGGTAAACTTGGAGAATTAAAAAAGATAAAAGAAAATAAAGATATAATAATTGCGATTGGCGGATGTATGATGCAAGAAGAACATATAACGAACAAGATTAAAAAAAGCTATCCATTTGTAGATGTCATATTTGGAACACATACTCTTCACAAAGTACCTGAAGATATATACAAAACAATTATTGAGAGAAAAAAGATAAAAGATGTTATAGATATAGATGGAGAAATTTATGAAGGATTACCAGTAAAAAGAAGCGATAATAAAAAAGCATCAGTTACAATAATGTATGGATGCAATAACTTTTGTACATATTGCATAGTTCCATATGTAAGAGGAAGAGAAAGAAGTAGAAGGCCAGAAGATATATTAAAGGAAATAGAAGATTTAGCAAAAGAAGGATATAAGGAAATAACTCTTTTAGGACAAAATGTAAATTCATATAAAGGAACTAAAGAAGGATATGGATTTGCTGAGCTTTTAAGAGATGTAGATAAAATAGATGGAATAGAAATAATAAGATTTGTTTCACCACATCCAAAAGATTTTACAGATGATGTAATAGAGGCGATTAAAGATAGTAAAAAAATATCAAGATTAATACATGTGCCACTTCAATCAGGTAGTACCAATGTATTAAAAGAAATGAATAGAAGATACAGCAAAGAACAATATTTAAGTTTAATAGATAGAATAAAATCAAGAATTCCAGAAGCAGTATTTTCAACAGATATAATTGTAGGATTTCCAGGAGAAACAGAAGAAGATTTTGAAGATACATTAGATGTAGTAAGGAAAGTAAACTTTGAGCAAATATTCATGTTTATATATTCAAGAAGAGTTGGAACTCGTGCTGATAAAATGGAAAATCAAATTCCAGAAGAGATAAAACATAAAAGATTTGATAGATTAAAAGCACTATTCGAAGAGAATATAGAAAAGAATAATCAGAAATATGTTGGAACAGTTCAAAAGATACTAGTAGAGGGATATAGTAAGAATAATGAAAAAATGCTAACACGGAAGAACTGATACAAATAAAGTGGTTGTGTTTGAAGGAAACAAAGAATTAATAGGAGAGATAATTGATATAAAAGTAATATCTCAGCATAGATGGTATTTAAAAGGAGAAATATAATATGGCAGAATTTTCACCCATGATGAAACATTATTTAGAAGTAAAAGAAGAATATAATGATTGCATAATATTTTATAGATTAGGCGATTTCTATGAAATGTTTTTCGATGATGCAAAAACCGCATCAAGAGAATTAGAAATAACTTTAACAGGAAGAGATTGCGGTCAAGAAGAAAGAGCTCCAATGTGCCGGAGTTCCTTTTCATGCAGCTGAAAGCTATATTGCAAGACTAATTGAAAAAGGATACAAAGTAGCAATATGTGAGCAAGTAGAAGATCCAAAATCAGCAAAAGGAATAGTAAAAAGAGAAGTAATAAGAGTGGTAACACCAGGAACAGTAATTGAACCAAATATGCTTGATGAAAAAAAGAACAATTATATAATGTCAATATATAAGAAAGGCATATATTTTGGATTAGCAGTTTGTGATGTTACAACAGGAACATTTCTATCAACAAGGATAGAATCAAATAATAACTTTGCACTTCTTTTAGATGAACTTTCAAAATATAATCCTGCAGAAATAATAGTAAATAAAATGCTATTTAACTGCAAAGCAGAAATAGATGAAATAAAGCTAAGATTCAAAGCATATGTAAATTGTTTTGATGAAGAAATGTTTAGAACAGATACACAAAGTTTAATGCAAACATATACTTTTATTGATGACAGTGAAAAGAAAATAGAAAACATTAATGAAAGTGATTTACAAGTACCTGCAATAAATGGATTATTAGATTATTTAAACCAAACTCAAAAAATAAAACTAGAACATATAAATATGATAAGAATGTATAGTGCAGAAAAATACATGTCTTTAAATTGCACAGCAAGAAGGAATCTAGAACTAACAGAAAAAATGAATGATAAAAGCAAAAAAGGAACACTTCTTTGGGTATTAGATAAAACAAATACATCTATGGGAGGAAGACTTTTAAGAAAATGGATAAATGAACCATTAATAGATGTTGTAGAAATAAATAAGAGATTAAATGCAGTAGAAGAATTAAAAGATAACCTGATCTTTAGAGGAGATATTGTAGATTGTTTAAAAAAAATTTATGATATAGAAAGATTGGTTGGAAAAATAGCATATGGAAATACAAATGCTAGAGACATGATTTCACTAAAAAATTCATTAAAACAATTACCTGAATTAAAGAAAGTTTTAGGAGCAAGTAAATCTGAATTGCTACAAAACCTATATTTGAATTTAGATGAACTAGGGGATATATATGACCTAATAGATAAAGCAATTGTAGAAGAACCACCAATTGCTATAACAGAAGGTGGAATAATAAAATTAGGATACAATGAAGAAGTAGATGAACTAAAAAAAGCAGGTATGGAAGGTAAGAATTGGCTTATAGAATTAGAAGCAAAGGAAAAAGAAGAAACAGGAATTAAAAACCTAAAAGTTGGATTTAATAAAGTATTTGGATATTTCTTTGAAGTAACAAGATCATATTTAAACTTAGTGCCAGATAGATATATTAGAAAACAAACACTTGCGAATTGTGAAAGATATATAACAGAAGAACTAAATGAGTTAGAAAGTAAAATATTAGGAGCCGAAGGAAAAGTTGTTGATTTAGAATATAAACTATTTATAGAAATCAGAAATAAAATTGCTGTAAATATTGAAAGATTACAGAAAGCATCAAATATTATATCAATGTTAGATGTTTTTACATCATTTGCAATTGTAGCAGAAGATTTAAACTATGTAAAACCAGTTGTTAATAAAGATGGAGCAATAGATATAAAAGAAGGAAGACATCCAGTTATAGAAAAGATGCTATCAAGTGGTTCATTTATTGATAATGATACATATTTAGATAAACAAAATGACAGATTATCAATAATTACAGGTCCTAACATGGCAGGTAAATCTACATATATGAGGCAAGTAGCATTAATCACATTAATGGCACAAATAGGAAGCTTTGTACCAGCGACTTCTGCAACAATAGGAGTGGTTGATAAAATATTTACAAGAGTTGGTGCATCAGATGATTTAGCAATGGGACAAAGTACATTTATGGTAGAAATGATGGAAGTTGCAGAAATATTAAGAGAAGCAACAACAAACAGCCTTGTGATATTAGATGAAATAGGAAGAGGAACATCTACATATGACGGATTATCTATTGCTTGGGCAGTAGTAGAATATATATCAAATAAAGAAAGATGTGGAGCAAAAACGTTGTTTGCAACACATTATCATGAGCTTACAGAATTAGAAGAACAAATTGAAGGAGTAAAAAACTACTCAATAGCAGTAAAAGAGAAAGGTGAAGATGTAATATTCCTAAGAAAAATAGTAAAAGGTGGAACAGATGAGAGCTATGGTGTACATGTAGCAAAACTTGCAGGAGTTCCACAAGATGTAGTGAAAAGGTCAAATGAAATATTAAGAAGCTTAGAGAGAAAAAGTATATTAGGAAAGAAAAACCAAGAAAAAGAAAATAAAAAAGTAGCAGCAGGTCAATTAGATATGTATAACTATAAATTAGCAGAACTAGCTCATGAAATAGATAAAATAAACTTAAACGAATTAACTCCAATAGATGCTTTAAATATATTAGTTAAAATGAAAGATAAGATAAAATAAAGAAAAAGCAAGGAATTTATCAAAAAATGTCCTTGCTTTTACCACAAAATCTTACCTAATTATAGCATTAAAATTAGTAAATAGCAAATGATAAAACTATATAAATTAATGCAAAAAAATGAGTATAAAAGAGATTAATATAGTTTAATAATTAAAATATATTTTATTTAAATAATTAGTATCATTGTAAATAAATTTAGCATATGATAATATAAATACAGGATAAAGAAAAATTATAAATAAGTTAATAATTTTCCCTGCATAGTGCGTAAGGACTGAATTTTTAGAACCAACAAAGAGGAAAAGGGAGCTGATTCTCGTAAATATGGCGTGCATGCTTACACTTTATAAGTAGTAAGAAGCCCATGAGTATTTAGGTAGGCACCCACCTGTGTAAGAGCAGGTCCTTAAAAATTCTTTTGACTACGGCTAAAGCGGGGCTATTTTATACAAAAATAGTAGTTTAAAAATGGCAAAATTGCATTTGCCATTTTTTTGTGTTAATATATTGTAAATTAGTAAAACTAGAGGATATAAATATGAACATAAAACAAGCATTAGAATATGGAATTGAATTATTAAAAGAGAACAATATAGATGAGCCTATATTAAAGACTAGAATAATACTGGCAAATATTTTGAATGAAAGTAAAGAATACTTAATTATTCATGAAAAGGATGAACTAAGTAAAGATTTAGAGAAATTATATATAACTAATATACAAAAAATATGTAATGGTATTCCTCTGCAATATATAATAAACAAACAAGAATTTATGGGATTAGAATTCTATGTAGATGAAAATGTCTTAATTCCGCAACCAGATACAGAAATATTAGTAGAAGAAGTAATTGATATATCAAAAAGAGAAGATAAAAAGAATATATTAGATCTTTGTACAGGAAGTGGTGCAATAGGAATATCAATTGCAAATAGCATAAGTGAATGTAATATTACATTATCTGATATTAGCAGAGATGCTTTAGAAGTTGCGAAAGAAAATTGTATAAAGCATAAAGCAGAAGATAGAGTTAATATTATACAATCAGATTTATTTGAAAATATAGATGAGAATAATAAGTTTGATATAATTGTTTCAAATCCACCATATATAAAGACTGATGTTATAAAAACATTAGATAAAGAAGTCCAAAATGAACCAATACTTGCATTAGATGGAGGAGAAGATGGACTTAAGATTTATAGAAGAATAGTAAATGAAGCATATAAGTTTTTAGAGAATGATGGGTATTTGTGTTTAGAAATAGGGTATGATCAAAAAGATGAAGTTATAAAGTTAATAGAACAGATTAGTGAATATAAGGAGATTTACTCAAAGAAAGATTTATCTGGTAATGATAGAGTTGTAATATGCAAGAAAAAGGAGAATTAACATGTCATTTTCTTTAAGTGTAAGAGAAGAATTATTAGAATTAAAAATGTGGGACAATAACAGTAATTTAAAGCAAGATGAACAATTAGCAAGACTTTTAATTAGAGAGTCATTTATAAAAAAAGGATTTATAAATGACCCTAATAAAGACTATCACTTGGAAATACTTTTTAAATCAAAAAAGAAAGCAGATGAATTAAAAGAAATAATCTCGAATTTTGGAATAGATATAAAAGAAACTAAAAAAGGAACAAATTACATGTTGTATCTTAAAGATGGTGAAGAGATATCATCGTTTTTAGCTCTTATGGGAGCGGCAAAAGCTGTACTTAAATTTGAAGAAATAAGAGTAATAAAAGAGACTAGAAATAATGTAAATAGATTAGTAAATTGTGAAACTGCAAATTTAAATAAAACAATAAATGCAGCTGTAAAACAAATAGAAGATATTAATAAATTAAAACAAAGTAAGAAATTTGACATGTTACCTGATAACCTAAAGGAACTTGCAACTTTGAGATTGGAAAACCCAGATTCTACATATGGTGAACTTCGGAAAGATGCTTTCAAAACCAATAGGAAAATCAGGAGTAAGTCATAGATTAGAAAAAATATCTAAGATAGCTAATGAGATTTAAAATAATTATATAATTTAAGGAGGAATATAAGTGACAACCAAAACAATAGATGATATAGCAATTGTATATAGTGAAGATGTTATAATCAAAGATGTGGAGTCAGCAATAGACTTTATTATGACTATAAAATATGAAACAAATTGTAACAAAATAGCCTTGAATAAAGAAGCAGTAACAGACGATTTCTTTATATTAAGCAATGGGATAGCAGGAGAAGTTTTACAAAAGTTTATAAATTATCAAACTAAATTTGCTATATATGGAGATTATTCAAAATATACAAGTAAGCCATTAAAGGATTTTATATATGAAAGCAATAAAGGTAAAGATATATTTTTTATAGATAATGAAGAACAAGCAATTAATAAATTGAAAAATAGTAAGAAATAATTTGTGAAAGGACAACAATGAAAAAATTAGGAATATACATACATATACCATTTTGCAAAAGAAAATGTGCTTATTGTGATTTTGTATCATTTTCAAATAAGCAAAATTTAGTAGAAGAGTATATAGAAACGTTAAAAAAAGAAATAAATAAATTCAAAATTAATAAAGAAGAATATTTAGTAGATACAATATATTTTGGAGGAGGAACTCCATCATATATAGATAGTAAATATATTATAGATATACTAGAAGTAATAAGAAATAGATTTAATGTTTCTAAAGATGCAGAAATAACAATAGAAGTAAATCCGGGAACTGCATCAGAAGAAAAGCTAAATGATTATTATAAATCAGGAATAAATAGGTTAAGTATAGGACTTCAATCAGTTGATGACAAATTATTAAAGACAATAGGAAGAATTCATAGCTTTTCAGATTTCTTAGAGACATATAGCACAGCGAAAAAAGTGGGATTTACAAATATTAATGTAGATTTAATGATAGGACTTCCAACTCAAAATTTAAATGATGTAAAAACAGCAATAGAAAAAACAGTAGAACTTAATCCAAATCATATATCTGTATATTCTTTAATTGTAGAAGAGGGAACCCCTATTGAAGAAAAAATAAATAAAAAAGAGCTATTCATTCCAACTGAAATACTAGAAAGAAAGATGTATTGGACTGTAAAAGAAGAGTTAGAGAAAAATGGATATATACATTATGAAATATCAAATTTTGCAAAACAAGGATATGAATCAAAACATAATACAGCATGTTGGAATCAAGAAGAGTATATAGGATTTGGACTTGCTGCACATTCATATATTAATAATACAAGATATTCCAATACTGAAAATATAGAAGAGTATATTAGGTGTATAAAATGCGATGAAGATGATTACAAAACTATACATGAGGTACAATCTAAAGAAGACAAAATGAAAGAATATATGCTGCTAGCCTTAAGAAAAATAGAGGGAGTAAGAATATCTGAATTTAAGAAGAGATTTGTAGACAATCCAATTTATTTATATAGAGAAGAATTAAATAAATTAGTTACACAAGAATTAATTGAAATAGAAGAAGATAATATAAAATTAACTAAAAAAGGAATAGATTTAGCAAATTTAGTATGGGAAGAGTTTGTGTAAAAAATTCAACGAAAGGGGACAGACCCCTTTCGTTGAATTTTTTGCTTTACTAAATTTTATAAAAAAATTAGCAGAGTGTATTGACAATTGCTAAAAATGGGTATAATATATTAGCAGTTGCTATGAAAGAGTGCTAAAAACGAGGTGAAAATATTGTTAAATGATAGAAAAAAACAGATTTTGCAAGCGGTAATTGAAGAATATATAAGTACAGCAGAACCAGTAAGTAGTGGAACAATTGTAGAAAAATATGATTTAGGATTTAGTAGTGCAACAATAAGAAATGATATGGCTGATTTAGAGCATGAAGGATACCTAGAAAAACCACACACCTCAGCAGGAAGAATACCATCTGTTAAAGGATATAGATTCTATGTAGATGAACTCTTAAATGATGAAAATATAAGTTTAGAAGAAATTCAATATATAAAAACACAATTAGAAACAAAGGTAAACGAAATACAAGATTTAACAAAAATTACAACAAATACAATTTCTGATATAACACATTATGCTACAGTTGCAATTGGACCAAATTCAAATAACAATTTAATAAAAGATATAAAATTCATACTTTTAGGTGAAAGAATGCTAATGGCAGTTATACTTACAGAAAATGGAGCTATAAAAGAAACAATAATAAAGTATGATGAAGATATAAATCAAAATCAAGTTGAAGGCTTAAACTTTACATTTAATAATAAATTAAGAGGAAAACCATTAGAAAAAATAGATAAACCTTTAGAAGAATATATTTTATCTACAATGAGTGATCAAGTAAATGTAATAAAACCAATAATAGGACAACTAAACAAAGCTATTGAGGAATCAGATAAAATGTATTTAAAAGGTGCAAACAATGTATTTGATTTTCCTGAATTTGAGAAGATAGATACAGCTAGAAACTTTTTAAGCATATTAGATACTAAAGAAGAAATGCTAGAGGTATTGAAGTCAGGACTTGCTAAAGATATAAATGTATATATTGGTGATGAAAATGAAAGAGAAGAGCTTAAAGATTTAAGTATAGTAACTTTTAAACATACAGTAGCAGGAAAAGATTTAGGTACTATTGGAATTATAGGACCAAAAAGAATGAACTATTCAAAAGTAATTTCTATTATGAAATATATAAGCAAAAGATTAAATGAAAATTTAGATGATGAAAATTAGAAGGAGGATAAAATGGAAGAGACAGTAGAAAAACAAGAGGAATTAGAAAAAGAAACAAAAGAAGTTAATGGAACTGATGAATTATCTAAAACTAAACAAGAATTAGATGAGACAAAAGATAGATTAAAAAGAATAATGGCAGAATTTGAAAACTTTAAGAAAAGAAGTAGTAAAGAAAGAGAAATGTTATACAATTCACTTTTAGCAGATATAATTTCCTCTTTTTTACCTATAATAGATAACTTAGAAAAAGCAGTAGATGCAAAAACAGAAGATGAAGGATACAAACAAGGTATTGAACTTGTTCTAAAACAATTTATGGACACATTTAAATCATTAGGTGTAGAACAAATAGAAGCAGTAGGAAAAACTTTTGATCCAGAAATACATGAAGCAGTAAGCAGTGTACAAGATGAATCATTAGGAGAAAAAGAAATAAAAGAAGAATTTAGAAAAGGCTATAAAATAGGAACAAAAGTAATTAGACATTCAATGGTAGTAGTAGCAAACTAAAATAATTAAGTTATTAATTTTAAAAATATAAATAAATATTTCAAAGGAGGCTGACAGTTATGTCAAAAATTATTGGTATCGATTTAGGTACAACAAATTCATGTGTTGCAGTTATGGAAGGTGGAGAACCAGTAGTAATCCCAAATCCAGAGGGAAATAGAACAACTCCATCAGTAGTTGCATTTTCAAAAAATGGTGAAAGATTAGTAGGACAAATAGCAAAACGTCAAGCAGTTACTAACCCAGACCATACAGTTATCTCAATAAAAAGAGATATGGGAACAGATAAAAAAGTAAAAATAGAAGGAGATGAATTCACACCACAAGAAATTTCAGCAATGATTCTTCAAAAATTAAAATCAGATGCAGAAAACTATTTAGGACAAAAAGTAACAGAAGCTGTTATAACAGTTCCAGCATATTTTAGCGATGCTCAAAGACAAGCAACAAAAGATGCTGGTAAAATAGCAGGATTAAATGTTTTAAGAATTATAAATGAGCCAACAGCAGCAGCACTAGCTTATGGTATGGATAAGGAAGATACAGACCAAAAAATCATGGTATATGATTTAGGTGGAGGAACATTTGATGTATCTATACTAGATATTGGTGATGGTGTATTTGAAGTTTTAGCAACAAGTGGTAACAACAAACTAGGTGGAGATGACTTTGATGAAAGAATAATAAACTACTTAGTAGATGAATTCAAAAAAGAACAAGGAATAGATTTAGCAGCAGATAAAATGGCTATGCAAAGATTAAAAGAAGCAGCAGAAAAAGCAAAAATAGAATTATCTGGTGTTGGTCAAACAAATATCAACTTACCATTTATAACAGCAGACGCTTCAGGACCAAAACACTTAGATGTAACATTAACAAGAGCAAAATTTGATGAAATAACAAGAGACTTAGTAGAAGCTACAACAGGACCTGTAAATCAAGCATTAAAAGATGCAGGATTAACTGCTGATAAAGTAGATCAAGTACTATTAGTTGGAGGTTCTACAAGAATTCCAGCAGTTCAAGAAGCTGTTAAGAAAATAACAGGTAAAGAACCAAATAAAGGAATTAACCCTGATGAATGTGTTGCAATTGGTGCATCAATTCAAGGTGGAGTACTTTCTGGAGACGTTAAAGATTTAGTATTATTAGATGTAACACCATTATCATTAGGTATTGAAACATATGGTGGAGTATTTAC
>CAOJKK010000021.1 GCA_948437895.1 uncultured Clostridium sp. | reverse complement strand
AACAAACTATATGTCTAATTTTTAAAAACGGCTTAAAATCGATTCTCGTGCTTCGTTTTTTTAGCTATTTTTCAGCACTTTTAATAAACACCTAAAAATCAGCATCCTTACTAAAATCATATTACAAAGATGACATTTTAGAAAATGCTCATCAAATTAAAAACATATAACTTGTTGGATAAATCATAAAAATGTTTTAAAATTGATTTCAATGCTTCATAATATAAAATTATATTGTTGAATTAGTAATCTAAATTCATATAACAATTATATAATACATAAAAATTTTGTAAATTTATAATGTGAAATTTTATTTACAAACAATTGCAACAAATGTTCGTTTTTTTAATTTATATATAAAATTAACATTATACAAATTTTTAATTCAAAATCTAATTTTAAAAATTCTTATAATTTTAAATTCAAAGTTTTATTTTTCTGTTCTTTGGATATTCTATTTTTAAATTCTTCCTCATATTTAGTTTTTACTTTAAAAATTCATTTCAAAATTTCTATTTTTTCTAAAATATCCTATTCCCCTATTCCCTACTCGTTTTTTAGAAAATAATTGCTATTACCTTTATTTTGTTTAATATTAACTGCTATCCTTATACTATTAATTTTGCTCTAAAGTTAGATCATCAGATGAATCTGTTGATGAAGATTCAGAGTTATTTGTATTTGTATCAGAATCTACTAAAGAATTGCTTTCAGACCCTTCAGAAGGAGCATTTGTTATGGTATTTTCATCATTAGAAGTATCATCTATAGTTGGGTTATTAGCATTGTTTGATGATGTATTTGTTGTTGTATCAGTATCAGTTGTATCTGAAGTGTTATTATCTATATTTGTATTACTTTCGTTTTTCTCTGGTTGTTCTTCATCTTCTAAATTAGGATCTAGTGTTAATTCATTATTGATTGTATTAGTATTTACATTAGAATTTATATTTGTTGACGAATTATTTTGGTTAGAATTCGTTACTTTATTTCCAGAATGTTTTGTGCATTCACTAGGTTTAGTTCCCCATAAGAAATATTCTTCATAAGTATTAAGGCAGCCACTATTAGCAATTTCTCCTGTATCTGCACATATTGTTACAGTTTGAATCCAACTTGGCTTTTGAAATGTTGCCTCATCTAATCCATAATGTATTTTTTTTATTACATTTGCCCATATAATTCCAGCTGGATTTTGTCTGTTAAAATAGATTGGTTCATTTTGGTCATACCCAAACCATGTTACTGCAGTATAATATGGAGTAAAACCACATAGCCATCTATCGTAGTTTTCATTTGTAGTTCCTGTTTTAGCAGCTGTATCAATTCCTGATACTTTGCAATATCTTGCTGTTCCATGATTTCCTGTAACAGGAGCTGTTAAAATTTCTTGCAAAATATATGCTGTTTGCTTTGAAACTACTTTTTTAGTTTTAGGTTTATTTTTAATTATAGTTTTCCCATACTTATTTGTTATATTAGTATAAAATGTTGGTTCTATATATATACCATTATTTGCAATTGCAGCATAAGCAGAAGCCATTTCTAAAGGTGTAATCCCTTGTTCTAATCCACCTAAGGCTAGTGGTAAATTTTCGTCATTTTCAGTAAGTGTTGTAATTCCCATCTTTTTTAAATATTTAATTGCCGTTTCAGGTGTTATATCTTGTAACATTTCAACAAATGGAACATTTTGAGAGCTTTCTATTGCACGTCTTACAGTAGTTTCTCCTAAATATCCATCATCATAATCTTCAGGAGTATAATTACCCTCAAAAGTTACTTGTTCATCTGCATATATTGTTGAAGCTGTAAATATCTTTTTGTCTATTCCGCGGTAATACAACTGCTAATGGTTTAATTGCAGAACCTGTTTGTCTAGTGCTTTGTGTTGCTCTATTTAGCCCTCTAGCAATGATTTTTTCGCCTAATCCTCCACTACATGCTATAACTTGACCAGTTGTATGGTCTATTATTACCATTGCTGCTTGAGCTGGGTCTCCTCCCTGATTTGATGATATTCTATATTGACTTTTATCAAATTCATTTTCTACCGTTTCCTGAATATCTAAATTTTGAGTACTATGTATAGTTAAACCAGATAAGTATAAATAATTAGTTGCAAATGTTCGTGTAATATTATATTTCTTAGATATATCTTCAATTACTTCTGATATCAGTGCATCGGTATGATATGAATATATTCCACTTTCTGAATTTATTGTTCCTTTATCAAAAGATAGTCCTTTGTCCACTTCGTTAATAGCAATATTATATTCGTCTTCTTTTATATATTCTAATTCTAACATTTTCTTTAATACTGTTTTAGTTCTATTGGTAATTCTTTCATTATTATCAGCTTCATTATCAAATGGGTTATATGAATTTGGAGAATGATTTATACCTGCTAAAAATGCGCATTCTGCTAAAGATAATTCATTGATATCTTTATCGAAATAATACTGTGCTCCTGTACCTACGCCATAAACATTAGGTCCAACATATATTACATTTAAGTACATTTCTAAAATTTCTTCTTTCGAGAAATACCATTCTAATTGAGATGCTTTCCACCATTCTTTTACTTTACGAGTAACAGAATCTGTATTATCTCCTGTCAAATTTTTAACTAACTGCTGTGTTATAGTGCTTCCTCCATAAGATGAGTTTCCAGCATGAAATATATATGAAACTATTGCAGATCCTGTTCTTTTTACATCTACACCACTATGATTATAGAATCTCTCATCTTCGATTGACACATATGCATTTTTTAAATCTTCTGGTATCTTCTCTGAACTTACTTTTATCTTTTTTCTTTCTCCACCAAGTTCTGCAATAATATTCCCATTGTTGTCTACTACAATAGAACATTCATTGTTAAACATATCTAATAATAGTTGTTTCCATCTAAACATAGAAAGCACTAAACGTACTATAAGAATTATAAAGATAATTAATATTGCTATAAGTATAAGTCTTTTTATTTTTTTCTTTAATGGTAATTTATTAGCTTTTTTTGAATGTTTTTTACTTCTTTCTTTGCTATTTTTTTCTATACCAGAATCTTCATCTTGTTTGTTTTGTTGCATTTTTAGTACTGATTTTGGTATTTCATCTTCATTTAAATCTTCAATTACATTTTTCTTCTTTTTCTTAAACATAAATATCACTTTCCTATATTTTTGTTTTATGATAGTATATCATATTAAATTTAAAAAACAAAATTCAAATTATAAAGAAAAATTCAGTTGTTTGGCGTATTTTAATTATTTTGGTATATTTAAGATAATTTTCATGACATTTCACAATCTTACACATATTATATGTTAGAATATATTTAATCTAATGGAGGTTTTTATGAATATAACAAAATATGAAACTAATTTAAAACGAAAACTATTTATGTATGAAACTTCTAATATTAAATTCAAACCAGACGTTTTTAAAGAAGAAAACAAATTAATAAACATCTACCCTTTTATTGACTTTCAAGAATTTTTAGGATTTGGCCGGTGCTCTTACTCGGTTCTACTTGCTATAATCTATCTACTTGTACTAAAGAAGTTCGTGATAGCATTTTAGATGAATATTTTTCTAATAATAAAATGAACTATAATATTTGCAGATTAAGTATAGCTAGTTCTGATTTTAATACAAATAGTTATTCATATTCAAATAAAAATGACCTTTCAGACTTTTCAATTTCTGAAGATATGAAATATGTCATTCCAGTTATAAAATTGGCTCAGAATCGAAATACGGACTTAAAATTTTTAGCTTCTCCTTGGAGTCCACCTGCTTTTATGAAGAATAACAAAAAATTAACAAATGGAGGAAAATTACTTCCAGAATTTAAGAAAACTTATACAAATTATTTAGTAAAATTCATAAAAGCTTATCAAAAAGAAAATATAAATATAGATTATATGACAATTCAGAATGAACCAAATGCAATTCAAAGTTGGGAATCTTGTTTATATAATCCTAGCGAAGAATTAGATTTACTTACCAACTATATCTATCCTGAATTTAAAAGGAATAATATAAAAACTAAATTACTAATTTGGGACCACAACAAGGAAAAATTATTATCTAGAACACTTGCCTCTTTTAAAAATCCAGGAGCTTTAGATAAAGTGTCTGGTATAGCTTTCCATTGGTATACTGGTGATCATTTTGAAAATATAGAATTAGTTAAAAATATGTTTCCTAATAAATTGTTAATTCACACAGAGGGATGTACTCGGTTATTCTGGCTTTAAAAGGAAGGATGAAACCATAAATGCCGAAATATATGCACATGATATTATTGGCGATTTAAATTCTGGCATAAATGCATTTATTGATTGGAATATGGTTCTTGATCATCAAGGTGGACCAAATCACAAAAACAATTTCTGCAATAGTCCAATTATGCTTAACAAATCTAAAAGTGCCTATATAAAAAATTTATCGTTCTACTATATAAATCATTTTAGTAAATTTATAAAACCTGGAAGTAAAAAAATCGGTTTTAGCAAATTTTCTGATAAAATTGAGCTTACAGCATTTAAAAATCCTGATAATAGTGTTATTATAGTATTGTTAAATAAAAACGATTTTAATGTAGAATATAATCTTAAAATAAATGAGCAAATATTTCATGATAACTTAGATAGTCATGCAATTGTGACTTTTAAGATAATACAGTAATTCGCTTAAAAACTGACATCAGTAATTCATTGTAGGGACATAGCTCCTCAAGCAAAGACTATATTCGAAGATAAGCTTTGTCCCTATACCTTAATAAGGAGGAAAACTTATGATAAATAGAGATTTAAATCCTAGTTTTGTAAATTCATTTTTAGACTATAGCATTACAATACTTAACAAATCTCCAAACAGTATAAAAGAATATAATTATGATCTAAATAACTTTTTGAAATTTATAAAAATACACTTTAAACTAACAAATGAAAGAGACTACTCCAAAATTGATGTTAGTGATTTAGACATAAATGTAATTAAAAAAATAGACTTAGAAGATATTCATAGCTATATTTCATACATGGCAACAGAACTTAGAAGCAAACCTGCAACTCGTGCAAGAAAAATCTCTACTATAAGAATATTCTTTAAATACCTATCAAATAAAGCTAAATTAATAGACACAAATCCCGCACAGAACTTGGAAACTCCTAAACTTGGTAAAAGAATGCCTAAATATTTATCATTAGATGAAAGCAGAAAACTTCTAGAAGTTACACAAAGTGAAGATAATAGAAATTCTGAAAGAGATTTTGCAATAATTACACTATTTTTAAATTGCGGAATGCGTTTATCTGAATTAGTTAATATAAATATTAAAGACATCACTTTTAGTGAAGCAAAACTTAATGTTATTGGTAAAGGTAATAAAGAACGTACTATATACTTAAATAATGCTTGTGTGTCAGCAATAAATAATTATCTACTAGTTAGACCTAAAGAAGGAATTAAATATGATTCTAGAGATGCTCTATTTCTAAGTGAAAGACGTGAAAGAATTAGTAATAGAACTGTTCAACTTATTGTAAAAAAAGAGCTTTTAAAAGCTGGTCTGGATATAAACAAATATTCTGTACATAAATTAAGACATACTGCAGCAACACTTATGTATCAATATGGTAATGTTGATATCCGTGCACTTCAAGAGTTATTAGGACATGAAAGTATTTCTACAACAGAGATATACACTCATGTTGATAATAGCCAAATTAGAAATGCAGTTGAGAATAATCCTCTTGCGAATTTATAACAAAAAACATAGACAATCCATTTGTCTATGTTTTTATTATTACACTATAGGTATCAACAACTCTTGATTTATGCTAATATTGCTATTATTTAAATTATTAACCTTCATCAAATCATTTATTATATATCTCACATCTTTATCTTTGTAATAGTCATTAAATTTTTGATTATCTTTAGCTATGTTCCATAATGTATCACCTTCAGATACACATATTATTTTGTATTCAACCTCCTTATGTGATAATGTTGCTTTACTTATTAATAATGTTATTGCTACTGCTATCCCTAATATTATTAATATACTTCTTACAAATTTTTTTACATTTTTTATTTTCATATTTATACCCCCTATTTGTATATTTAATTTATATTTCTTTACGAACATTTATTTGTTTTACTGTTTTTATTATAACCAAACATATGTTTCTTGTCAATAGTTTTTTTAAAATTTTTTATCGTTTACTAATTCAATAAAATACAGATTGCTATATTGCTTTAAAATAGCCTATATGATAAAATATATATTATTATTTTAAAAAATAAGGAGAATTAAAATGAAAAATAAAGAAACTATTGTAATTTTGGATTTTTATAGTCAATTTAATCAATTAATAGCAAGACGTGTTAGAGAATGTAATGTATATTCAGAAGTATTACCATATGATGTATCGATTGAAAGAATTAAAGAAATTAATCCTAAAGGAATAATATTTACAGGAGGTCCTGCAAGTGTTTACGAAGAAGACTCTCCAGCATGTGATAAAGAAATATTTAATTTAGGTATTCCAATCTTAGGTATCTGTTACGGAATGCAATTTATGAGCCATTCTTTAGGTGGAAAAGTAGAAAGAGGAACAAAAAAAGAATATGGAGAAACTGAAGTAACTCTAGATACTACTTCCCCACTTTTTGATGGATTTGATAATAAAAATATCTGTTTAATGAGTCATACAGATTCAGTTAAAGATTTACCTAATGGTTTCAAACCTATAGCAACTACAAACAACTGCCCTACAGCAGGAATTGAAAACAGAGAATTAAACTTCTATGGCATTCAATTCCATCCAGAAGTTAATAATACAGTAAATGGTGTTAAGATAATTAGAAACTTTTTATATAATATTTGTAAATGCTCTGGTAATTGGGTAATGTCTTCATTTGTTGAAGAGTCTATTAAAAGCTTAAGAGAAAAAATTGGAGATAAAAAAGTATTACTTGCTTTATCTGGTGGTGTTGACTCTTCTGTTGCAGCAGTATTATTACACAAAGCAATTGGAAAACAACTAACTTGTATATTTGTAGACCATGGTCTTCTTCGTAAAAATGAAGGTGATGAAGTTGAAAATATATTTAGAAATCAATTTGATATTAATCTAATCAGAGTAAATGCTGAAGAAAGATTTTTATCTAAACTTGCTGGCGTTTCTGAACCCGAAAAGAAAAGAAAAATAATTGGTGAAGAATTTATTAGAGTATTTGAAGAAGAAGCTAAAAAAATTGGTACAGTAGATTTCTTAGTTCAAGGAACTATCTACCCTGACGTTATAGAAAGTGGTAAAGGAAAAGCTGCTGTAATTAAAAGTCATCACAATGTTGGTGGACTTCCAGACTATGTTGATTTTAAAGAAATTATAGAACCATTAAGAGATCTATTTAAAGATGAAGTTAGAAAAACTGGTCTAGAATTAGGAATACCTGAAATGTTAGTATTTAGACAACCATTCCCTGGTCCTGGGCTTGCAATTAGAATTATTGGTGATATAACAAAAGAAAAATTAGAAATATTAAAAGATGCTGATTATATATTCAGAGAAGAAATTGCAAACGCTGGGTTAGATAAAGATTTAAACCAATACTTTGCAGTTCTTACAAATCTAAAATCAGTTGGTGTTATGGGAGATTACAGAACTTATGACTATACTCTAGCGTTAAGAAGCGTTTGTACAACAGACTTTATGACAGCTACTTGGAGCAAGATTCCTTATGATATATTAGAAAAAGTATCAAGCAGAATTGTAAATGAAGTAAAACATATAAATAGAGTTGTATATGATATAACATCTAAACCACCTGCAACAATCGAATGGGAATAATAAAGAAAAACAAAAGATCTTAGGATCTTTTGTTTTTCTTTATCTCTTAATCTTTTTCTGTGAAGAACTTGTACCACATCCAAAGCCATCCTCCTGTCGCAATTATTCCACAAATAATTGCTATTGCGGTTTGCATCAATTGATGCCCCCTTTTCTATAAAAATTATATAATATATTTTAACACAATTAGTAATTTTTCTCAATATTTCATAGAAAAAAACAACTAACTATATAGAATAATTAGTTGTTTTTACCTTAATAAATTATGATTTATATGAATGATCTATTTCTTTAAGCATTACATCATGAGCTCCACCTTCTGAAATACTTACATCTGAAACCATTGTTAATCTTGCATTTGCATGTAATTCTGGAATTGTTGTTGCTCCACAGTTACACATTGTTGATTTTATTTTAGCAACAGTAACATCTAAATTCTCTTTTAAAGGTCCAGCATAAGGGATATATGAATCAACACCTTCTTCAAAAGCAAGTTTATTCTTTGCTTCTCCACCTAAATCATATCTTTGCCAGTTTCTTGCTCTATTTGATCCTTCTCCCCAATATTCTTTAACATAATTGTTTCCTACTTTTACAACTCTTGTTGGACTCTCATCAAATCTTGCGAAATATCTTCCCATCATTACATAATCAGCACCCATTGCTAAAGCAAGTGTTATGTGATGGTCATATACGATTCCACCATCTGAACAAACTGGTATATACACACCTGTTTCTTCAAAATATTTATTTCTTTCATCTACAACTTCCATTAAAGCACTTGCTTGTCCTCTACCTATACCTTTTGTTTCACGAGTTATACAGATAGATCCTCCACCTACTCCAACTTTTATGAAGTCTGCTCCAGCATCTGCTAAATATCTAAATCCTTCTCTATCTACTACATTTCCAGCACCTATTTTAACATCCTCACCATATTTTTCTCTTACGAAATCTATAGTGTTCTTTTGCCATACAGAATATCCATCAGATGAATCCATACAAAGTATATCAACACCTGCTTCTACTAACGCTGGTATTCTCTCTTCATAATCTCTTGTATTTATACCTGCACCTACAATATATCTTTTATTTTCATCTAATAAAGAATTTGGATTATTTTTTCTATCTTCATAATCTTTTCTAAATACTAAATATTTTAGATTTCCTTCTTCTGTAAGTATTGGAAGGCAATTTATTTTCTTTTCCCAGATTATATCATTTGCTTCTGATAAAGTAATTCCCTTTTTAGCCCAAACTACATCATCTTTTTTTGTCATAAAATTATCTATTGGTTCATTTTGATTATCTCTTGATAATCTATAATCTTTGTTTGTTACTATTCCTAAGAATTTTCCATTTGCTGTTCCATCATCTGTTATTATTACTGTTGAATGTCCTGTTTCTTCTACTAGATCTAAAACTTCTTTCAAAGTAGTTCCTGATTTAACATTAGAATCACTTATAACAAAACCAGCTTTATGTTTTTTTACATGATAAACCATTTCTGCTTGAGATTCTATTGATTGAGCTCCATAAATAAAAGCAAGTCCACCTTCTCTGGCTAATGCTACTCCCATTTTCTCACCTGAAACTGATTGCATTATAGCTGATACCATAGGTAGATTTGCATAGTACTTTGCTTCTTCTCCTTTTTTAAATTTAACTAATGGTGTTCTTAATGATACATTTGCTGGTATACATTTTTCTGTAGTTAAATTTGGTAATAATAAAAACTCATTAAATGTTCTTGATATGTCTGGTAATATTTTTGCCATTTTATATTTCCTCCTTTTAAAATTATAATTAACTGATAAATTTCTATATATTATATAACAAAAAGAGACTAATTACAAGATTAATCTCTTTTTTTATTATATTATTTTTTTATGCTCTTGGATGAGCTTTTCTATAAATATTTTTTATACTCTCATCTTGGAATTGCATATATACTTGTGTTGATGATATATCTGAATGTCCAAGCATTGTTTGAATAGCTTTCAATTCTGCTCCATTTTGTAATAAATGTGTTGCAAATGAATGTCTTAAAACATGTGGTGTAATTTCTTTTGTTATATGAGCTTGTTCTTTATAGAATTTAACTATCTTCCAGAATCCTTGTCTTGTTAATCTTTTTCCATTTATATTAACAAATAAAGCTTTTTCTGTTTCTGCTTTTATTAATATAGGTCTTGAATCTTCAATGTATTCTTCAAGTGCTTTTAAAGATATTTTTCCAAGAGGAATGTTTCTTTGTTTACTTCCTGTTTTACATATTACATATCCTTCTTCTAGGTTAACATCATCTATATTTAAAGATATTATTTCAGTTACTCTCATACCTGTTGCATATGCAAATTCAAGCATTGCTTTATCTCTTATTCCTTTTAAATCAATATTTTTTGGTTGTTCTAATAACAAAGAAACCTCTTGTGATGTTAAAATACTTGGAACTCTTTTTTCTATTTTTGGTGATTGAATTCCTTCTGTTGGATCTGCTTTCACTTTATTGTTTCTTAATAAGAATTGATAGAACAATCTTATTGAAGCTAAATTTCTTGATATAGTAGAAGATTTCTTATTCATATCATGTAAATATTGTAAATAATCTTTTATATCATTTGATTTTACTTTTGTATAATTTATATCATTTGCTTCTACATACTTTTCATATTGAAGTACATCTCTTCTGTAAGACTGTAAAGTATTGTCAGATAACTTCTTATCATTTTCAATAAACTCTAAAAAACTTTCGATTTGTTTGTCCATAATTTAGCTCCCTTTCAAAAAATATTTATTATGAATATTCATTATGTATATATTTATATCAGATTAAAATTAAAAAGTAAATAGATTTTTTAAATAATTTGTAACTTTTTTGCTATATATATTTTATTAAAACCAATAGTAGAGTTTTTGATATGTACACTTCAACCAATGATGCTAATATTAACACTCCTGTTATAAGTAAACAAAATAATGTATGTCTTAATATTTCTAGCTTTATGTTTTCCCTTCTTTTGTCCTCCATAATAGAATTATGCAATCTCATTCCACTTACAGATAGTGCTAAAATGCATGGAATAAATATTATACTTTGTAATAATAATGCAGATATTAAAAATAGTAATCCTTTCCCGAAATCCAAGACTAAGCATTATAGAAGAAATGGTATAACCTAAACAAAATCCTCTAAAACAAACAATTAGATAAACTGCTGAAATTCCAATAATTGTTGATCCCATAAACCATAAAATAACAGCTAGTACCACATTCTTCTTTATTGAATCCTTTAACAGCAGCAAGCTATTTATGTCTTTATTATCTTTTAAATCCTGTGTGAATGAAGTAATATAACCAGCTATTTCAGACGATTGATTTTCTGAAGTGTTATTTATAAATATAACTCCAATAACTATTCCTATAAGAAATATAATTGTAACAATTAAATATTCTTTTATGTTATTTTCTATATGTGAAAAAATAATCTCTTTAATCCTTGATTCTTTTCTCTTCCCTCTATATCTTCTGTTCATTTCTACCTCCGAAACATTTATACATAATGTGTATTCATTTTAGAAAAAAAAAGAACCATAAAATGAGGGACAAACCTCGATCTATGAGAAATACATATAACCGAGGTTTGTCCCTTAACCTTATAAAGAATTAATCACCCTATTAGTCACAGGTCTTGATTTGTCCGTAGACTCCTCCTCCACCTTCTTGTATTTTTAGTTTTCCTTCTCTTGCTAAAATTATATTGTTTGCAACTTTCTCTCCAACAATTGCTTCTATATCATCTTTAGATAGTTTGTGTATTATATTCATTTCTGTTCCAAATGCATCTAATAGCTTTTCTAAGCTCTTTTTGCCTATTCCTGGTATAAAGTTTAGTGGAACTTGATAAACATATCCTGGTCTATTCTCAGGACTTACAGTTTCCTTCTTATCTTTAATTGTTTCAATTCTATCATAAACTCCCATAGTAATATTTTTACTATCACAAGTATCGCATAATGTTACTGGAGCATCTCCTGCTATATTTTTACCACAAACTTCACAATACGTTCTATGGTATTTACCAAGCTTTGGATCCATCCCATAATTTGCTATTATTTTTCTTCCATCTTCATTTTTTAATGCTTTTACTAATTCTTTAAAACTTATATCTTCTACTAATACCTTATTGTATTCCCTTGCTATTTTGGGTAAAGAATGTGCATCAGAATTAGTTATAAAGGTTTTAGACTCCAATTCTGATATCTGGTCTGCTAAAAATGTATCTGAGCTTAAACCTAATTCTATAGCTGGTACCCTATTATATTTTTCTTTAAATACTTTTTCTAATCTATCTGTACAATTTCCATAATAACTCTTATGTGGTGTAAAACAATGTGCAGGTATTAATATTCCATTATATTTCTCCACAATATCTATTAACTCATATGCTGAAATATTTGCTCTTTGTGAACTTAGTGTGATGTTTTTAATATGTGTGCTCATTTCTCTAGAAAATCCCTTTATATCTTCTAAATGAGGAAAGAAACAAATATTATGAGCAGCACCAGAATGACCATTTAAACCTTCTTCAGATGTCTCTATTTCACTTCCTAGTATTATACAAACTTTATCTTTATATATTATTCCGCCATCTTTTATTTCATAAGCTTCCCCTGTTTGCAAAAAGTTTTCAATATCCTCAATAACATATGGTGAAGCACAATCTATAATTCCTACAATATCTATACCTTTTCTTTCTCTACATTCTTTTGCAATATTTGCAAAGTTCAAACTTCTTGCTGCTGTTATCTTTATTGGTTTGTTATTTTCACTTCTTCCTATGTGTACATGTAAATCTGCAAAAACTTCGTACATTTATTTTACCATCCTTAATATATAAATTTTAGGTTGCTGCTTAGCAACCTAATTTAAGTTTTACTATAATATTATAAATACAAATCATAATCATTTGATTTTTCTTGTTTTGGTTTTTCCTTTTGCTCTTTCATCTGTAATAAATACTTATCATATTTATTGCCTATATTTCTAATATATTCTGCCATACTTTGATTTCCTGCATCTTTTCCTAATTGAGATAAAACACTTTTCCTGTAAAAATCTATCATGCTATATTTACCTCCTTTGCAATATTTATGAATTCTTTAAAATCATTTAAATATGAATTATTACAATTTTTAAGGTTTCTGCTTTCTAGAAGTATTAAAGCTTCTTCTATAGGAAAAGCAATTCTTTCTGGTCTATCTAAAAGCATTCCTCCAAATTGATCTGCCAATTCTAAAACATCAGCTTCCTTTTTTCTAGGTATACTATTGCTATATCTATTTTGTTGTTCACATATCAAACAAAAATCTTTTGAAAATCCAAGTTTTGCAAGAAAATCTGCTCCTTCTTTTGCATATGCTTTTATTTTTTCCATATCCTGAGCATTATTTACTTTCTTACAACCGCATAATAACATTGCTGTCACTACTTTATTTCTGTCAACTTTTATATCCATAGTATCGATAAATAAGCTAGCAATTGTTGCCTTAAATATTACAGAATTATCGAAGAATATATTTGTTTTCTTTTTTAAATATGACATTATTTCTATTTTTCTACCAAAATCTTCTTCTGATAAAATATATTCTGCAAATGTCTCCATTACTCCCTCCATATACCTTTATTTAATATAATTATATGTCAAAAGATATTGGATTTTCAATAATGTTACGCAAATGTAATGTTAATGTAATTTTTTGGTAATAAATCAACTCTTATCTCTTTCCATTCTTGCTAGTTCATCACATCTATTGTTAAACTCATTATCACTATGACCTTTTACTTTTATAAATTCTACTTTATGAGTTTTAGTTAAATCATAAAGTTCTTGCCACAGTTCTTTATTCTTTACAGGATCCTTTCCTGATGTCTTCCAATTATTTTTCATCCAGTTATATATCCATCCATTATTAAATGCATTTACAACATATGCACTATCACTATATACTTCTACTTCACATGGTCTTTTTAGATTTTTTAGTGCCTCTATTACTGCTGTTATCTCCATTATATTATTAGTAGTTTCTTTACTACCACCACTTATTTCTTTTTTTACATCATTAAACATAAGAATCGCTCCCCAACCACCAGGTCCTGGATTTCCGTGAGCATGCTCCATCTGTATATATTACAACTTTATCCATATTTATCTACCTCATTTGTATTTTTTTAATCTTTGTGATATTATATCAGTAAATATATCTATTTTTCAATATTAGGAGTAAATAATGAGTAAAATATTAGGAATAATAGCTGAATATAACCCATTCCATAATGGACATTTATATCAATTACAAAAATCTAAAAAAGAACTTAACCCAGACTACTCTGTTTGTGTAATGAGTGGTAATTTTTGCGAGCGTGGTGATACTTCCATAATTGATAAATGGTCAAAAGCAGAAACTGCACTTAAATGTGGTTTTGACTTAGTTGTTGAATTACCTGCACTTTATAGCATCTCTAGTGCTGAAAATTTTGCAGAAGGTGCTTTAAAAATATTAAATACCTTTGGTAAAGATGTTACTCTATCTTTTGGTAGTGAATGTGGAGATATAGATATTTTAAATAATATTGCAAATGTTTTATGTGATGAACCTAAGGAATTTACAACTATATTAACCCACGAATTATCTAAAGGATTATCATATCCTAAAGCAAGAGAAAACGCTTTATTGCTTTACTTAAATGATGTTAGAAAATATGCAAATATTTTATCTAGCCCAAACAATATACTTGGAATAGAATATTTGAAAGCTATAAAAAAATTGAAAAGCAAAATCATACCTTATACTATTAAAAGAATAGATTCAGGATATAACAGTTTAAAAGTAAAAGATAGATTAGCTAGTGCAACAGCTATTAGGAATCTACTTAAAAGCAATGAAGATGTAAAAAAATTAATGCCTACTCCAGCTTATAATATTCTTTTAGATAACATTAATCATGGAAAAATGGTTAGTGACATTTCGGTATTTGAAAAGGAAATAATTTATACATTGAGAAAAATGAGCCTTGAAGAAATTGCTAATCTTCAAGATGTTACAGAAGGGCTAGAAAATTCCATTAAGCAAGCCGCAAACTCTTGTAATAATTTAGAAGATTTAATAAATTCAATAAAATCAAAAAGATATACACGTTCTAGAATTCAAAGAATTCTTCTATATTCAATATTAAATATAACAAAAAAAGATATTCAAGATTCATATAAAGTAAAACCATATATTAGAGTTTTAGGTGTAAGTCAAAAAGGTAAAACATTGTTATCTGAAATAAGTAATCGCAAATCAAAAAATACCGTTGTAACATCTGTTAAAAAATTTATGGATAATAATAACAATAAAATTCTAAAAAATATGATGGAAAAAGATATTTTTGCATCTAATATATATACTCTTGGATATGAATATGACTCAAAATCAAATTTGGATTATACTAAGAAATTAATAATAAAGTAAAAAAGCCTTCTAAAAATTAGAAAGCTTTTTTACTTTTAATAATTTTTGTTAGGATTTGTAGGAATTTGAATTATCCCAACCCCACCACATTTAGGACATGGAATCCATCTAATTTGTGTTCCACACCATTTTGTGATTCGCTTATTGCCTTCACATCTAGGGCATTTTTGAAATTTCATCTTTTCTCCTTAATTATAAAAGAGATAGAACTATTAATCTGACCTGCTTAACGCTAGTTCTTTTAATATGATACCATACATTTATGTAAATTGCAATAAAAGAACATACTTAAATTCTAGTATGTTCTCCTAATATTTTATTCATCCCAGTTATGATATACATCCATAACATCATCTAAATCTTCTAAGTTATCTATTAGTTTTTGCATTCTTTCACTTGTTTTTTCATCTAACTCTATATATGTTGTTGGAACCATTTGTACTTCTGCTTGAACAAATTCTATATTTTCTTTTTCTAGAGCTTCTCTAACAGCATTAAAATCTGCTGGGTCTGTTGTTATTTCATAACATTCTTCTTCTGAAGCAAAGTCTTCTGCTCCATTATCTATTGCAAGAAGCATTAAATCATCTTCAGATAGATCTGTTTTTGTTTTATCTATTACTATAATTCCTTTTTTATTAAATAAATATGATACGCAACCACTTGTTCCTAAGTTTCCTCCTGCTTTATCAAAAACATGTCTTAGGTCTGCTGCTGTTCTATTTTTATTATCTGTTGAAGCATTTACTATTACTGCCACTCCACTTGGTCCATAACCTTCATATGTAATCTCTTCATAATTTTCATTACTTGATGATGCTTTTTTGATTGCATTATTAATTGTATCATTTGGCATATTTGCTGCTTTACATTTTGCTATAACAGATTTTAATTTTGAATTTCCTGATGGTTCTGGTCCACCTTCTTTTACTGCTATTAATAATTCTCTTCCTAATTTTGTAAATATTTTTCCTCTTGCT
>CAOJKK010000020.1 GCA_948437895.1 uncultured Clostridium sp. | reverse complement strand
AAAAATACCTAATACTCCAATAGTATTACATGGAGCTTCAACAGTAATTCCAGAATTGGTTGAAACATGTAATAAATATGGAGGAGACATACCAGGAGCAAAAGGTGTTCCAGACGAAATATTACATGAAGCAAGTGTATCTGGCGTTTCAAAAATAAATGTAGATACAGATTTAAGACTAGCATTTACAGGAGAAATTAGAAAAGCATTAGCAGAAAATCCTTCTGCATTTGATCCTAGAAAATACTTAACACCAGCAAGAGAAAAAATAACAGAAGTTGTAGAACATAAAATAAAAGATGTATTTGGATCATCAAATAAAGCATAAGTAAAATAAATAAAAACCTTAACAATAATGTTAAGGTTTTTATTTATTTATCTATATTTTTTCTCATTCTCATTTCTGCATCCTTTTTTGCAATATCACGTCTTTTATCATAGAGCTTTTTACCTTTTCCTATTCCTAATTCTATTTTTACAAAGTTTCCTTTGAAATACATGGAAAGAGGAACAAGGGAATAACCCTTTTGTTTTATTAAGCCGACTAATTTATTAATTTCTCTTCTATTTACTAAAAGCTTTCGATCTCTTAAAGGATCTTTATTATATATATTTCCAAATTCATATGGGCTTATATGCAAATTGTATATGTACAATTCACCATTCTTAATTGCAGCATAACTATCTTTTAAATTTGCTTTACCATTTCTGATTGATTTGATTTCTGTACCAGATAAAACAATACCTGTTTCAATGGTATCTTCAATTGTATAATTATGCCTTGCTGTTGGGTTCTTTGAAATTATTTTAGACATATCTAAATAAAACCTCTTTCTTTTTATAAATATATAAAATTATATCATATAAATATTATAAAATATATACTTATATTAATAAAAGAAGCAAAAAAATAGAAAGCATAGTATATATGTTTTCTATTTTTTAAAATTAATGTCTATTATTATGAGATGCATAGTACCAAACAAGAGCAACAATTATGACACCAGCTATTGCAACAATAATCCATGTCCAAGTTGTAGCGCTCATACTATTATCATTATTTGTAGCATCATCCATTGCAGTTGTTGTTGTGTTATATACTGTATTACCAGCATTTTCAATATCATTAGCTCCATCCATTACAGCATTTCCAACATCTTTTGCTGCGTTTTCGATTGTATTTTCTGCTGTTCCTACACCACTTCTTACATCGTCAGCAAGATTTTGTGCACCATCTACAACTGTATTAGTTACATTATTTACAGCATTTTTTACTTCATTTCCAGCATCTGTTGCAAAACATACAGTAGCAATAGATAATACAAAAAGCATAATTGTTAATAATATAAAAGATTTTCTTTTCATTTCTTATTACCTCCTAATTTTTAAGCTTTAAAAACCTATTTATATTATTTATTATTTATAAAAAAATATTCATAAAAAAACAACTTTTGTAAAATTTATACAAAAGTTATTTGAAAATTTTATAATATATTATTTGAATCTTACTAAAATTGCTACAGATAAGAAAACTAATAACACTCCGATAACTATAATTATTATTGCTAAAACATTTTCTACAGTCAAAAATTCATCATCATCAGAAGTAGTTGTAACACGAGGATTAGCAGAAGAGGAGGTGGTTGTTTGATTATCATCAGTAGTAGTATTTTCGTTTTCAACTGTATTGTTATCAGAGAATGTGTTTCCAACTATACTATTTTGATTTGTTTCGTTAGTTATATTATTGTTTTGTAAATTCATATTTATATTAAAAGCTTTTACAGATGTTATTGAAATTAAAAGAAGTATGAATAATATTATTGAAATTTTAAATATTTTTTTCATTAAATTTCCTCCTTAGTTATTTTCATTTTACTATCAATAATAATACACAAAAAATATTAACTTGTCTAGATTAAATTAAAAAATATATAGATTGTAAACAAATATATCATATGATATAATTTGATAAATATAGAGGAGGTATATATATGAAAAATACCGCAATGAAAATATTAATTAGTTTTGTATCTATTCTTTTGGTGGTAGGTATATTGAGTAGTAGTTATGCGAATGATGTTAATTCAATTCATCTTAGCAGAAATGAATTGCAAAAATATTTATCAGACACTACTAATATAAAAGCAGAAGAAGTAGTTACTATGTATACTGAACTTTCAGAACAATATTCAAATAAAGAAATAGCAAATATGGTAGAAGAAAATAAAAGTAAAATAATTGAGAAATCAGGGATAGACGAAAAAAGCCTAGACACAGGAACTACAATTCTGCGTTCATTAGATACAGAGGAGACTAAAAGAATTTTAAAAGAAGACTTGAATATAGAGGAAATACAAGCAAAATTAGATGCCGGATACTCAATAAGAGAAGTAGTTAAAGAAATGCAAGAACAAATGACTACATCATATAAAGTTTCACTAGCAACAAAAATATTATGGGCAAGTAGCATAGTAAAAACTGCAATAGTCATCTTAGCAGTGCTAAAAGTATACAATATAATGGTTAGATGGATAATATTTAGAAAAGCAAATAAACATGGATGGGCAGCGATTGTACCAATATATAATCAGATTACATATTTAAAAGTATGTAACATTAGTCCTTGGTGGATTTTGATTTTATTTATCCCTATTATAGGATGGATAATATATGGAATACTTAAAATCTTTGCAAAATTTACACTAGCTGAAGCTTTCAACAAAGGGACTGCTTTTGGATTTGGATTATTAATATTAGGTATTGTTTTCAGATCAATAATAGCTTTTAATAGAAATATTAAATATGTAGAATATGAAGATTAGATTAATAGGAGAGGAGCATGCACAATACGTACATGCTCCTTTTAGTTGCATAGAAAAAATTAAAGTACAACAATGTTTTCAATAATAGGAGATAATTTCTCTCTGCTTCTGATGATTGTTGCTTCATCGTTTTTAATCATTACTTCAGCAGGTCTTGGTCTTCCAGTATAGTTGGATGCCATACTATAGCCATATGCACCAGCATTATGAACTACAACTACATCTCCAACATCTGGATATTTAATCAAACGTTCCTTGCCGAGAATATCGCCGCTTTCACAAATATTTCCGCAAATATTTGCAAGTATCTGTGGTCTCTTTTTGTTAGGATCCTGATGAATAATGCTGATTTCATGATATGAATCATACATAGATGGACGAACCAATTGATTCATACCGATGTCAGTGCCAACCCACCATTTCCCATTTTCATGCTTCAGTGAAGTTACATTTCCTAAAAGGAATCCTGCTTCACAAGGAAGATATCTTCCAGGTTCAAATTTAAATTCCTTTACTGAAGGATAATCTGAAACAAATTCTTCCAAAACGGGCAAGAGTTTAAAAGCAAGTGTCTTTAAACTCAAAGGTTCCTCTTTATGTTTATATGGAACCCCAAAGCCGCCGCCGAGATCAACAATTTTCACATCTGTAAAAACTCTTTTGATAATAGAAAGTCCAGCTTTAACTCCTTCAATATATTCAGGTATTTTATCATCCAAAAATAAAGTACCTAAATGCTGATGCACGCCAATGATGTGCAAGCCATATTGATCAGTAACTTTAAATAAATCGAGCAGATTTTCTTCTGAAATGCCGAATTTTGTTTCTTTTCCGGAAGTAGTAACTTTTTCTGAGAAACCAATACCACTTGTACCAGGATTAATTCTGACCATTATATCCGTTCCAGGGAACTGTTTTCCCCAAGTTTCAACTTGAGAAATAGAATCGAGGCAAATAAGGATGCCTTCATCATGAACAAAACGCATTTCTTCAGCAGTAATGTTATTACATACATATAACATTCTGTTACGTGTAAAGCCGCTTTTTTTATCAACTTCAAGTTCATATGGTGACATACAATCAACATTTAAATCAGCTTCTTTGATAATTGATAAAATTGTAGGATTGTTATTGGACTTTGTAGAGTAATGCATATTTACACAAATTCCATCAGGTAATCCTGCGCGAAGATCATCTCTGAATTGTTTCATTTCCATACATCGACGATATAAAATACCGTAGTCGTATACATAGAGAGGGCTTCCGCATTTTTCTAAAAGCTCTTTTGGTGTAAACATAGTTTTTTCTCCTTTAATTTATATAGTATTTATATATTTTATTGTGTCGCTTAATTAATTTCTATCCTCCTTTTTGCATTATTTACAAATAATGTATTAAAATATAAAGCAACTATGCAAATTATACCATGATTTACATAAATAGTCAATGATAAGTAAATCATAAAAAGTTCATATCTTTACATAAATATCTGATTTGATAGGAATACTTAGAAACAAAGCGTATTTGTTGTATTTTTATATAAAACATGATAAAATTAATGACATATTGATATAATAAAAGAAACATTCACAAAAGATTATATAATATGAATAAAAAAGGAATGTTGTAATGAAAGAAAAAAGATATAAAGAACCAACAAAAGAGGAATTAGAAACTACTATTAATGTTTTATACAATGAAAACAAACTAATACTTTATACCAATAAAGTACAGTTGCAAAAACAGCTAAACAAATTAATAGGAGAGCCTACAAAAGAACTTAAAATAAAAAGATTAATCTCAGGAAGCATCTGGGAGGTATCTTTGGAAGAAAAGAGTAAAATATCTAGAATTATATTAAAAGCAAATATCTATGAATTATAAAAAGTTCAAATAAAATAAATTCAAACTAAGTATAATGGAGGAAAAATGTTTAAAATACATTCGGATTACAAGCCAACAGGTGATCAGCCAAAAGCAATTGAATATTTAAGTAAAGGAATTGAGGAAGGAAAAAAGTTTCAAACTCTTCTAGGTGTTACAGGTTCACGGTAAAACCTTCACAATGGCTAATATAATACAAAAGGTACAAAAACCAACACTTATTCTAGCACATAACAAAACCCTAGCAGGGCAATTATATTCAGAATTTAAAGAAATGTTTCCAGAAAATGCAGTTGAATATTTTGTATCCTATTACGACTACTATCAACCAGAAAGCTATATTCCATCATCTGACACATATATAGAAAAAGACTCATCTGTAAATGACGAGATAGATAAATTAAGGCATTCAGCAACACTTTCATTGTTTGAAAGAAAAGATGTAATAATAGTTGCATCAGTTTCTTGCATATATGGACTTCGGAGACCCAGTAGATTATGAAGAATTAATGCTTTCATTAAGACCAGGTATGCAAAAAGATAGAAATCAAGTAATGAAAAAACTTATAAAAATGCAATACACAAGAAACGAGATTGATTTCAAAAGAGGAACATTTAGAGCTAAAGGTGATATCTTAGAGATATATCCATCAAACCAAGAAGAGAGTGCCTTAAGAGTAGAATTCTGGGGAGATGAAATAGAGAAGATTACAGAAATCAATCCTTTAACAGGAAAACCTATAGGAGCAAGAAAGCATGCTTTAGTTTCACCTAATTCTCATTATGTTGCATCAGAAGGAAAATTAAAACATGCAATAGAAACAATAGAAGAAGAATTAAAAGAACGTGTTGAATATTTTAAAAATGAAAATAAGTTAATTGAAGCACAAAGAATAGAGGAGAGAACAAATTTTGATATAGAAATGCTCATAGAAACAGGCTTCTGTCAAGGGATTGAAAATTACTCAAGACATATAAGTGGAAGAAAACCAGGATCTGCACCATATACATTATTTGACTATTTCCCAGACGACTTTCTACTATTTATTGATGAGTCACATGCGACGATACCACAAGTAAGGGCAATGCATAATGGAGATAGAGCTAGAAAAGAATCTCTAGTTAAATATGGTTTTAGACTTCCATCTGCATTTGATAATAGACCACTTAAGTTTAGTGAATTTGAAGAAAAGATAAATCAATGTGTATTTGTTAGTGCAACACCTGCAGATTACGAAAAAGAAAATTCTAAAGATAATATAGTTGAACAAATCATTAGACCTACTGGACTACTAGATCCATTGATAGAAGTAAAACCAGTTGAAAATCAAATAGATGATTTAATAAATGAAATACGTATAAGAGTTGAAAAGAAAGAAAGAGTACTAGTAACAACACTTACTAAAAAACAAGCAGAAGATTTAACAGAATACTTAAAAAGTCTTGATATAAAAGTAACATATATGCATTCAGATACAAAAGCATTAGAGAGAATGGAAATAATAAGAAACTTGAGACTTGGAGAGTTTGATGTTTTAGTTGGAATAAACTTATTAAGAGAGGGATTAGACATTCCAGAAGTATCACTTGTAGCAATATTAGATGCAGATAAGGAAGGATTCCTTCGTAGCGAACGTTCATTAATACAAACAGTAGGTAGAGCAGCAAGAAATTCAGAAGGTAAAGTTATAATGTATGCAGATGAATTAACAGATAGTATGGAAAAAGCAATATCTGAAACAAATAGAAGAAGAAAGATACAACAAGAATATAACAAGGAACACAATATAATCCCACAAACTATTAAGAAATCTGTAAGAGATGCGATAAAAGCTACAATAGTAGAAGATGTATCTAATAAATATGAAATTGGAAAAGATGAGTCTATAGAAGATATTATAAATAAGTTAACAGATGAAATGCTAAAACATGCAGCTGCGATGGAATTTGAAAAAGCAGCAGAGTTAAGAGATAAGATAAAAGAATTAGAAGAATTTGTTTAATAAAATAATAAAAAACAGAGTTTTGATATCGTTCGAAGCTCTATTTTTATACATAAAAGAAACCCTATCTCCAAAAGAAGATAGGGAAAAGTCTGCAGAGTTTTTATTTACTCAAGTGTTTTTGGCCAACTTTTGTCCTTTACGTAGTTGGCACGGGCTGCAATTACGAAAAGTTCTTGCGCCCAGTTTAAATTTTTGGGAAAAGTTTTCACTGCTCCTGTAATATAGGAACATACAAAAGGAGTAACTCCATTTTTAAATGCTTCTTCCCAGGAAACTTCAGAAGGTAAGGCTTCTTTTTTGTTGTCACCGATTCTTGAAACATTGAATCCATCTTTCTTTAGAGCTTTTTCCTCAGACTTATACAAATAAAGACGAGGTTCAGCCTTAAATTTACCTTGTTCGGCTAAATAATAAAATTTAGCCTCCCGTTTTTCTCTACGTGATGGTTCTTTATGCATTGGTATCAATCCTCCAAATTAATTATTTAGCAGACTTTTTAAGTGATAAGCAAAAAAAGTAATTTTTGCTATTTATAGATCACTATACATAAATTATAACATGTTATGTAGATTAATTCAAATATTAAGTCAAATCTTTTTTGCTCGTTTTATATTGACAAGTATACATAAAAATGATATAAATATATTAATACTTCTAGTAGGAGTGTTAATATATTTTATAAGGAGATGCATTATTAATGCGAAGAGATGAAGAACGGGCTTTGTTAGACAACGAAGTCGTAAAAAAATTCCAGAGACAAATGGGAAACAATTTTGGAGGAAAAAATGTATCAGTATCTGTTAAAGGTGACGATATTGTTTTTACAATTTCCCATGGAGCCAAAAGCATTACGCGTAAGGGACACACGTTTCCGGAGCATCTACGCAAAGATGGAGATTAAATCTCCTTGAGCAAAGATTTTTTCTTTGGGCTGTTCTTGTTTTAAGAGCAGCTTTTTTAATGCTAGTTTTTTTATGTAATATTAGTGATTTTTTATTCGATTTATGATATAATAATATGTAGTTTTAATTTTATGGGGGCAATGATGAACGATAATATAGTAATAAAAGGTGCAAAAGAGCATAACCTTAAAAATATAAATTTAAGTATACCTAGGGACAAGTTAGTAGTTGTAACAGGGCTTTCGGGTTCAGGTAAATCTTCACTTGCATTTGATACTTTATATGCAGAAGGGCAAAGAAGATATGTGGAAAGTTTATCTAGTTATGCAAGACAATTCTTAGGATTAATGGAAAAACCAAATGTAGAATCAATAGAAGGATTATCTCCAGCAATTTCTATTGATCAAAAAACAACATCAAGAAACCCACGTTCTACAGTTGGAACTGTAACAGAAATATATGACTATATCCGTCTATTATATGCAAGAGTAGGTGTACCATATTGTCCAAATTGTGGTAAGAAAATAGAAAAGCAAACAATAGACCAAATTATAGATACTCTTATGGAATTAGAAGAAGGAACAAAAATACAAATTTTAGCACCAGTAGTAAGAGGAAGAAAAGGGGAATTTGTTAAGTTATTAGAAAGCTTTTCTAAAGAAGGTTTCGTAAGAGCTAGAATAGATGGACAAGTTATTGAACTAACAGATGATTTAGACATAGATAGAAAGAAGAAACACAATGTAGAAATAATTGTAGACAGACTAGTAATAAAAGAAGATATACGTAGTAGGTTAACTGAAAGTGTAGAAGTAGCATTAAAATATGCTAACAACATAGTTTTAGTAGATGTGGTTGGAGATAAGGAAATGTTATTCAGCCAAAACTATGCATGTCCAGATTGTAATATTAGTTTTGAAGAATTAACACCTAGAATGTTCTCTTTTAACAATCCATTTGGAGCATGTCCAAGTTGTACAGGTATTGGATATTTAATGAAAATGGATGAAGATTTAATAGTACCAGATAAGAATAAAACTCTTTATGATGGAATAAAAGCTTTTGGAGCAAGTACTATGAAAAAGGGCGATACTATGGCTAAAATGTATTTTGAAAGCATTGCAAGACATTATGGTGTAGATATTAAAGTTCCAATAAAAAAACTTCCAAAAGAATTCCTGAATAAGATTCTATATGGAACAGGAGAAGAAGAAATTGATTTTGAATATCAATCAGCAGCAGGAACAAGAAAATTTAGATCTCCATTTGAAGGTGTTATCCCAACACTTGAGAGAAGATATAGAGAAACAAAATCACAAGGAATGAGAACTTTTTATGAAATGTATATGACAAATAGTCATTGTGATGATTGTAATGGCGCAAGGCTTAAAAAAGAGAGTTTATCTGTTAAAGTTGGAGATAAGAATATATTCGAATTAACAAACATGCCAATAAATAAAATAAAAGAATATATATCAAATTTAAAGCTTACAAAAACACAGAGTTTGATATCAGAGCAAATAATTAAAGAAATAAATCAAAGATTACAATTCTTGATAGATGTAGGACTAGAGTACTTAACACTTGCAAGACCGGCAGGAACTTTATCAGGAGGAGAGGCACAAAGAATAAGGCTAGCAACACAAATAGGTTCAGGACTTACAGGAGTATTATACATCTTAGATGAACCAAGTATTCGGACTACATCAAAGAGATAATGATAAATTACTTGCAACACTTAAAAAACTAAGAGATTTAGGAAATACATTAATAGTAGTAGAACATGATGAAGATACTATGTATGCGGCAGATCAAGTTATAGATATTGGACCGGGACCTGGTGTACATGGAGGAAATGTAATTGCACAGCGGTACAGCAGAAGAAATAAAAAAAGTTTCAGGATCAATTACTGGAGAATATTTAAGTGGCAGAAAGAAAATAGCTGTACCTAAAAAAAGAAGAAAAGCAAAACCAGTTTCTATACAAATTAAAGGCGCATGTGAGAATAATCTAAAGAATTTAGATGTAAAAATACCACTAGGAGTATTTACATGTGTAACAGGAGTATCAGGTTCAGGTAAAAGTACACTTGTTAATGAAATACTATATAAGAACCTTGCAAAGGAATTATATAAATCATCTGAAAAAGGCGGAAAATGTAAAGAAATTAAGGGGATAGAAAATATTGATAAAATTATAAATATAGATCAATCACCAATAGGAAGAACACCTCGTTCAAATCCAGCAACATACACAGGAGTATTTGACCACATTAGAGATATATTTGCTACAACTAATGAAGCTAAACTTAGAGGTTATCAAAAAGGAAGATTTAGTTTTAATGTTGCAGGTGGTAGATGTGAGGCTTGCCAAGGTGATGGTGTTTTGAAAATAGAAATGCATTTTTTACCAGATGTATATGTACCATGTGAAGTGTGTAAAGGTAAAAGATATAACAAAGAAACATTAGAAGTTAAATATAAAGGAAAGAGTATATCTGATATATTGGATATGACAGTTGAAGAAGCATTAGAGTTCTTTAATAATGTGCCAAGAATAAAACAAAAAATACAAACTTTATATGATGTAGGACTTGGATATATTAAACTAGGTCAACCCTCTACAACATTATCAGGAGGAGAAGCACAAAGAATAAAACTTGCAACAGAACTATCAAAAAGACCAACAGGAAAAACTCTATACATTTTAGATGAACCTACAACAGGTCTTCATATTGCAGATGTTCATAGATTAGTAGACATACTTCAAAGATTAGTTGACACAGGAAACACAATATTAGTAATAGAACATAATTTAGATTTAATAAAAACTGCTGATTATATAATCGATTTAGGACCAGAAGGCGGAGATAGAGGAGGAGAAATTGTAGGGATTGGTACTCCTGAACAAATTGTAAAAAATGATAAATCATACACTGGTAAATTTCTAAAAAAATACTTAGAATAAAAGGAGAAAACAATGGAGGAGAGCTTTACAAGTGCTAGAATGGAAAGTACTAGAATAAATAAATATTTGTTAAAACAATTAAAGAATAAGTCAGCAAAGGCAGTTTTAGAAATATATATGAATTCTAAAGGTGAAATAACACCAAAATTAAAAAAAGCAACTTGTTTATATATAAGAGCACATTCTGGTAGTTTGGATACGGAAATAACAGATGCTGCCCTTGAGAAAATCACAGATAAAGAAATAAATGAAGTATATGGTAAAATTAAAAATGGGGCAAGTGAAAATTTTGTTAAATTTTATGAAAGTTATAGAAGAAAATTAGATGAAGGTTATAATCAAGACTGTATTGACAATGCATTCGCAGACCTTAAAACAGCATATTCTGCATATCGTATGGCTAATAATCCTTTATGGAATTTAGAAGAAGAACAAATAACACAATCCGAAATGAGCAACTTATATAACATACTAGTTCCACAAACAAAAGAAATTACAGAAAGCTGTATAAATAAAGAAGAAAAATAATAATTAGAGGGAAGATTTAAATAATTCTTCCCTCTAATTATTTAACTATCTACAGTTATTATTTTGATTGTTGTTATTGTTGTTATCAATTCTTTCATTTCTATTATTGTTTTTATTATTCTTGTTTTGTTGATTTTCCTTATTTTTATTTTTTCCCATTATAAAGCACCTCCAAATTTATTTTACAATTTTATTATCTGCAAAACGATAAAAAATATTCTGTCAAAAATTTGTTAAAAAAGAAAAAATGTTATATAATCCTAAAGAGGTAAAATTATGGAAAAATTGGTAAAATTGTTAAAAAATAAAAATAAAACGATTTCATCTATGGAATCATGTACAGGAGGAATGTTTGCTAGTGAGGTTACAAACATAGATAGTTCAAGTGAAATTTTTGAATTAGGATTAGTTACATATTCAAATGAATTTAAGGAGTACTTTGGAGTATCAAAAGAAACAATAGATGAATATACTGTTTACAGCAATGAAGTGTCAAGAGAAATGGCAAAAACAGTTTGTGATATATCAAAATCTGATTTTGCTGTTGGAATAACAGGAATGCTTGGAGTAGTAGATCCAAACAATATAAGTAATGAAATAAATTCGGTATATATTTCAATATATAATAAAGAAAAAAACAAGAATTATGACTATAAAATTGAAGCAAAAGGTAATGCGAGAAAAGAAAAGAAAAAGAATATTATAGAATTTGTAAAGGAGAGATTATATGAAATTTGTAAATGAAAAATTAGAAGAATTTAATAATTACATAAAAAACAAAAGAGTAGCTATAATTGGATTAGGTGTAAGTAATATTCCTTTAATAGATCATTTATATAATTTAGGAGCTAATATAACATTATTTAATAATAAATCAATAGATAAATTAGACAGCAACATATTAGACAAAATATATGAGAAAAAACTAGAATACTCATTTGGAGAAAACTATTTATCAAAATTAGTAGGCTTTGATGTGATCTTTAGGAGCCCTTCTTGTAGACCAGATTTGCCTGAAATTGAAAGAGAAGTTGAAAGAGGGGCAGTACTTACATCTGAAATAGAACTAGTATTAGAAATGTGCCCAGGAACTACAATAGGTGTTACAGGAAGTGATGGAAAAACAACAACTACATCATTAATATATGAGATATTAAAAGAAGAAAACTTAAATTGTTATCTAGGAGGAAATATTGGTATTCCTTTATTTACAAAAATAGCTGATATGAAACCAGATGACTTTATTGTACTTGAATTAAGTAGTTTTCAATTAATGACTATGAGTACTAGTCCAGATATTGCAGTAGTTACAAATATTAGTCCAAATCATTTGGACATACACAAATCATATGAAGAATACATACAAGCAAAAGCAAATATTTTCAGATATCAAGATGAAAATAATTTGTTAGTTTTAAATAATGATAATGAAATAACAAAAGAATTTTCAAAAGTAGCAAGTTCAAAAGTTATATATTTTAGTAGTAAAGAAAAATTAGATAATGGATTAATTTTAGATAATGGTATTATAAAAGAATGTGAAAATGGACTTAGAAGACATCTGGTAAACACGAAAGATATTAAACTAAAAGGAATTCATAATAGCGAAAACATTTGTGCTGCAGTTGCAGCAACAAGCCAAATAGTATCAATAGAAGCACAAATTAGAGCTGTCTCAAACTTTTCAGGTGTTAATCATAGATTAGAATTTGTAAAAGAAATAAATGGAGCTAAATGGTACAATGATTCAATTGCTTCAAGTCCAACAAGAACAATTGCAGGTTTGAATTCATTTGATGAAAATATAGTATTAATAGCAGGAGGATATGATAAACATTTAGATTATACTCCGCTTGCAGAACCTGTTGTAAAAAAAGTAAGTAATTTGATATTGTTAGGTCAGACTTCAGAAAAAATATATGATGCAGTAAGAACAGAATTGATAGGGAAAGAAAAAAAGATAAACATATTTAAAGTTAATACACTAGAAGAAGCAGTTGTTAAAGCAAAAGAAGTAAGCAAAAAAGGAGATATAGTACTATTTTCTCCAGCAAGTGCAAGTTTTGACATGTTCAAAAATTTTGAAGAAAGAGGAAATTCATTTAAAGGTTTAGTTAACAAATTATAAAAATGCGACAAATGGGACGGGGGTTTTTGTCGCATTTGTTAATATTAAATATTTAGCACATTTTTAAATTCTCTGCATATAATATAACATCTATTATTTAGGAGGTTTAATAATGAGCTATCAAAATTATGAAGAGTATATGAGAAGCGTTCTTGGTTATTCACCATATGTAGGAAATGACTATACATATACAGATGAGCAAGAAGATATTTACAACTATTCAAATGACACAATGCAGGTTACACCTACTGCACCTACTCAAGATTTAACACAATTTTATCCAGATATATATAAAATAATATATCCTATGGTGTGTAAAGTTTGTAATATTAATTTGAATAGAGAACTTACAAAAGAATTACTAGACCAAATGACTGATGAAATATATCAAAATATGGAACCAGAAGAGGAAGAATGTCCTACAAGAAAAGAGCCACCATTGAAAAATGGAGATGTAAGAAATCCGAATGCTAAAGAGCCAGAAGTTCAAGTAAAAGAAAGTAGAAGAACTAACTTCTTACTAAGAGATTTAATTAGAATTTTATTACTAAGAGAATGGGGAAGACCAGGAAGACCTCCAATGAGACCACCATTTCCTCCACCAGGTGGAAGACCACCTATGGGACCAGGTGGCCCAGGTATGCCACCAAGACCAGGGAATGGAAGACCTCCAATGGGTCCACCTCCTCCAAGGCCAAGATATTTTTAATGAGTAATTTGTAATAAAGAAAAGGTACTATTAAATAAACAATAGTACCTTTTAATATTTAAAAATTAATAAATGAATATTTTTCCAAGAATTATGCAAAATAATTTTATATAAATTTATTTTAGGAGGAAAAATATGAAAGTAAAAGATTGTATGTGTTGTGATGTAGCTTGTGTTAACCCAGAGTCTAAAATATCTGATGTTGCTAAATTAATGCTTAATAAACATGTAGGATGTATTCCAGTATGTGATAACAAGAAAGTAGTTGGATTAGTAACGGATAGAGATTTGATTTTAAGAAGTCTAGCATGTGATAAAGATATAAAACAAACACCAGTAAGTGAAGTGATGACGACAAAAGTATTTAATGTATCTCCAGACGCAGAAGTATCAGAAGCAAGTAAAATAATGTGTGATTGTCAAGTAAGAAGAGTTCCTGTCGTTGAGAATGATGTATTAGTTGGAATTATAACAATAGGAGATTTAGCGAATAATCAAAATATTTCAAATCAAGAAGTATCTGAAACTGTTGAGGGAATATGCAAATGTCATAACAATCCCAAAAATGCAGAATAATAAAATAGAAGTTAGAAGTCCGAATAATATATTCGGACTTTATAACGAATAATTGCCTTATTTTTACATATAATTATTATAGTACAAGCTTAATTTTGAATAAAAAGAGGTGTATATTAAAGTTGGTAATAGATATGGGTTATTTTACAAAAGTCATAAGAAAAGTATTAATACTAATAGTTACATTATTTGCTATATATCTAGCATTTAAACTAGCTTTGTTTTATGTACCTTTTCTAATAGGATTTATAATATCTTTGCTTATTGAACCAATTATAAGATTTGTAAGCAAAAAGACAAGACTTACACGAAAAACTAGTGCAGTTATAGTAATGCTTTGCATTTTTACTCTACTTATAGGATTAATTGTTTTTGGCGCAATAAGTTTAGTATCAGAAGCTTCAAATTTATTGCAAAGTTTAAATATATATATAGAAAAAATATATAATCAGATACAAAAATATATAGGTAGTATTAATTTTGATAGAATAGAAATACCGAGTCAAGTAATATCAATTATACAAACTTCAACAAACAACTTTTTAGACTTTATCACTAAATGGGTAAGCAATTTCTTAACATCTATTCTTCAAGGGATTACATCATTACCAATAATAGGAATATATGTTGTAATTACAATACTATCAACATATTTCATATGTGCAGACAAATTATTCATACTAGATCAATTAGAACATCATTTTCCAAAGATTTGGGTTAGAAGATTTGGTATGCATTTAAAAAAACTAATAGCAACATTAGGAGGATATCTAAAAGCAGAAGCAACATTAATATTAATATCATTTATAGAAGTACTTATAGGGCTATATATATTTAAGTGGATGGGATTAAATGTTGGATATCCACTTCTCGCAGCACTTGGAATTGGTTTTGTTGATGCACTTCCAATACTTCGGTTCTGGTACAGTAATGATACCTTGGGCTATAATATCAGCTGTAAATGGTGACTTAAAACTAGGAATAGCTCTTTTTGTCTTATATGTAATAATACTTGTAGTTCACCAAATATTAGAACCTAGAATTGTAAGTGGACATATAGGAGTTCATCCGATATTTACACTTTTAGCTATGTATACAGGTTTTAAATTATCAGGACTTATTGGATTATTTATTGGACCGATTGTTTTAATAATACTTCAAAATGTATTTGAAACAATGATAGATAATGGAATAGTAAAAACTATATTGGATAGAAAATAAAAAAATCCCCCAAAGATGGGGGATACGGAAAATTATAAAGTCAACTGTTCCTGCAAAGAAAGTCCATAATCTTTGCAATAAATCCTTACAAGCTCGTTATAATGATCGACGTCTTCCTTAAGAGGAATCCATTCGTCTTCAACAATACTAGGAACTTCATTTAACAGTGTCTTATATAGCTTGTTATGATAAGCTATAATAAACTGAATAGTTTGTTTCCGATTTTTTTTGTGTTCATAGTGTCCTCCTTAGATGTAGGTGTAGCAGAAGTAACTGCTACTATTTTAAATTTGTGAACACTAATAGTATAGCACAAATTTAAAAAATATTCAAACTTTTATTTACAATCATTAACATAAAGTGTTATAATATCTTCATAAATTGGTAGCAATGCTACAGGTCAGCAATTTATGAAACTCTAAAATAATTGAAGGAGTGACACACATGTTAGATTTAGAATTAGAAAGAGAATCCTTAAAATTGCGGAGAAGTTTAGGCTTCAATAGTGATTTGCTGGAAGAAGTTTTAATTTATTATAATGAATTAAAAGTTGCAATTTCAAAAAATTATCCTGATTTAAAAATTATTGAGGATTTCCATAATGATCAAAATGAAAATGATATTTGTTGGGAAATAACAAAAACGGAAGATCAGAAGTATATAATCCATGTTTCTGATAAAGACGATTTCAATAAAAAAATCGGTATAATTGCAGGGTTACATCAGATTGAAGGCGGTCTAAAAGAGGATGACAAATGTAAAAAAGATTTATATTTTGCAAGAGCTTTTTTCATGCCACGCATGTTGTTTTATGAAGCAGCATTAAAATATACTTCTGGAACAGATATATTACTCAGAGCTACTTCGTCAGCTTTTAACATTTCTCAAAATTCTATTAGATCTCGCGGTAGAGATTTAGATCTTTTAATCTAACAAAAATAGTATGGCTTTTGGCCATACTATTTTTTATAAAATTATACAAATGAGAAAAAATCAAATTTGCATTCATTAACATAAAGTGGTATAATTAACTTGTATATACGGGTTAACCGTATAAATAAATTGAAGGGGTTAATATAATGTTAACACTTAACAAACTGAGAGAATCTGCAGTGCAGATGTTTTGCTCTCAAACAGGCAAGAATAATCATTACAAAACTAACGAAACTTGTATAGCTTTTGTTGATGGAGTTAAAATGTATATTCTTCCTAAAAGCAGTGTTTACGAGGATTTTATTGAAGAGAAAGGATATGTTTACGATAAGAGTTTATATATTCCCACAGTAGAATTCCAGTAAATGCTTAAAAATCCTATGTATAACACATAGGATTTTTGCATATTTAAAACATAGCAGATGTTGGAACATAAGTATCATCTGGCGGACATACATATACATCATTTTCTGGCTTATCTATTTTTTTCATTTCTTTAACTTTTATTATTGGCATATCTCCATGATAAGAACCTTGGGCAATTTCTCCAGTTATTTCTACCCAAGATTCATCTTCAAATTCTTTAGAATCTTTACAATCACATAAAAAACCAACTATTAATGTCTGCATGTCAGAACTTATTATCATATCTCTTGCAAGAACAAATTCAGTTTCTTTAAAATCTATTGCCCTATAAACATATCCTGTAAAGCAAATTTTTTTACCTATATAACTATCTAAATCATCATGAACAGACTTTAATACATTAGTATAATTTTCAGCAGTTAATTGCATTATATCTGGGCTAGTAATTTCATCCTTTACCTTAAAACTATTGTTATATATTTTCCAAGCAGATACTACAAAATATATAGTTACAGCAATAGCTACAATTACAAATAACAGTTTAACTAAAGCCTTTCCATTAAACTTAATATTGTATACAAACATATAATCATTCCTCTCTATCTAAGCAAAGTTTTTCTTTGTTAAATTCTATGTTAAATTATTGCAATATATGCTAGTTCATGATATATTATTAAATTGATAGAAAGAAGGGAAAACAAATGGGATTTTTTAATAAAATATTTGGCTCATATAGTGAAAAAGAAGTAAAAAGGGTAATGCCTATAGTAGAAAAAATAAATGGATTAGAGGAAAGCATATCTAAGCTTTCTGATGATAAATTAAAAAACAAAACAGTAGAATTTAAAGAAAGAATATCAAAAGGGGAGTCATTAGATGATATACTTCCAGAAGCTTTTGCAGTAGTTAGAGAAGCATCTAAAAGAGTGTTAGGAATGAGACATTTTGATGTTCAATTAATAGGTGGAATTATACTACACCAAGGAAGAATAGCGGAAATGAAAACTGGTGAAGGAAAAACATTAGTTGGAACACTTCCTGTATATTTGAATGCACTATCAGGAAAAGGAGTTCATGTTGTAACAGTAAACGACTACTTAGCAAAAAGAGATAGTGAATGGATGGGAAAACTATATAAATTCTTAGGAC
>CAOJKK010000019.1 GCA_948437895.1 uncultured Clostridium sp. | reverse complement strand
TTGGCTAAATTTAAAAAAATAGTCATAACGGAATATTAGGACAATAATAGTAATGATGATATTGGTAGGTGTAACTGTGAATGTAGCATTAAATGGAGGGTTGTTTAGTACAACAAAGGAAGCAGTAAGTAGAACTATAGAAGAAAAGGAAAGAGAACTAATTCAGGAAGGATATTCACATTATATTATGCAAGGATATACTAAATTAGAAACAGATGATTTTGATGATTTAGAGGAATTCTTTTTAGGATCTGAAAAGAAAGGAGTGAATATTGATACTTTAATAGATGAAGAAAGTAGTATAAATGGAACAGTATGTTTTTTAGATGAGAATAGAGGTATTAATATTACGATAAAAGAAGAGGAAGATATAGAATTTAGTATAGATGAAAAAGATATGTATATATATTTCGAATACAATAATTATAAGTATAAATTAATAACGAATAATGAAAGTGGAATGACATTAGGACTAGAAGTTATACCAAAGCTACGAGTACAAGATGCAGTTGTAAAGGATAAAGTAGATGGATGGAACATAGTATTTAATTCTACAGGAAATACATATGATCTGTTAGAAGATGGAAGAATAATGGATAAATGGTGGGAATTAACTGAAGAAGAAAAGGAACAAATGAAGGATGACAATTTAGGTAGTGGATTGCTTTTAATAGCTGAAAATGATAATGTAAGAATAGGATTAGGTACCTTAGATAGAAACGAAAGTGAATATTCAGGTGTGGTGATTACAATAAAAGGTGACAATAATAAAACATTAATTTACTATTTTACATTGACAGAGAAAATGTCAGAGTTTATAGAAGAAACTTCAAATCCTAAAATAGTAGCAAAAGTCTTTGAATGGTATAAAGTAGATGAAGGTGATGCAAACTTTAAAGAATATAAAGATGTTTCCCCAATTAGTATAGGTGATTTTACAGATGAGCAGATATATTGTAAGTCATACTTAGAAAAAATAATTAACAGTTTTAATAAATAGTTTGAAAATATGTGAAAAGGAATTTTAAATTTTGTTTAAAATTCCTTTTTTATATATTTAAATATTAAATTTTATCACATATTTACCTAGACATTTTTATTAAAATGAATTAAAATATTACTGTTGATATAAAGAAATAAGATAAAGAGAAAATTAAGGAGGAAACATTTTATGAATATTTGGCATGATGTAAAACAAGAAAGAATAAAACCAAATGATTTTATATCAGTTATTGAAATAACAAAAGGCGGAAAAAATAAATACGAATTAGATAAGGAAACAGGAATGTTAAAATTGGATAGGGTATTATATACAGCAACACATTATCCAGCAAATTATGGGTTTATACCAAGAACATATGCAGATGATAATGATCCATTAGATGTACTAGTTCTATGTCAGGAAAATATAGATCCAATGACTATTGTAGAATGTTATCCAATAGGAGTAATAAATATGATAGATTCAGAGCAAAATGATGAAAAGATAATTGCCATAGCAAAAAAAGATCCATTTTTAAATATGTATAAAGATATAGAAGAACTACCAAATCACATTTCATCAGAAATAATGCACTTTTTTGAAGTATACAAACAACTAGAAGATAAACAGACTGTTGTTGAAAAAGTATTAGGAAGAGAAGATGCAGAAAGAATTATACAAAAAGCTATAGACAACTATAATACAAAATTTGCAAAATAGGAGAATATGAATGATTGGTAAGATAATATTTAGTTTAATAGCATTTTTACTTTTTACATATGTATTTATATTTAAACTTGTAAAAAAGAATGACACTACATATTTAGCAGTTCTAATAAGTCAAGCAATAGGAATATTGCTTAACTTTATACAAATATTATTTAATGTATTAAATGGGGCATTCTTTGTTTTTATTACATATATACTATGTATAATAATTCCATCTATAGTGTTATTACTAGAATTTAAAGGAATAAATTCTAGTGAACTAGTGAGTGTTTGTACAAGTAAAATATATATAGCCTTAGGAAATAGGAAAAAAGCGAAAGACGTTTTAATGAACTTAGTTTCAAAATATGATAAAAGTTATTGCGGACATAAAATGCTTGCAGAAATATACCAAGAAGAAGGCGGAATGAGAAAAGCAATTGATGAATATGTAAAAGTCTTAGATATAAAACCTGATGATTATAAATCATATTTTATAATATCAAAATTATTAAAAGATTTAGATAAGAAAGATGAAGCAATAGAAATGCTAAAAATATTATCAAAAAATAAACCAGAGCTATATGAAGCAACTACTATGCTTGGAGAGTTGCTAATTGAGAAAGAAAGATTTAAAGAAGCAATAAATGCATATACTCAAGCTATTAAATATAGTAGAGAAGATTCGGAACTATATTATAATTTAGGTATAGCATATGCAAGAACAAATGAATTTTCACTTTCAAAAATGAGCTTTTTAAAAGCAGTAGAAATAGATAGTAACTCATATAAATCATATTATAGGTTAGGACAGATAGCATTACTTTATAGAGATATAAATGAAGCAGAACAGTTATTTTTGCAGAGTATGTATGGAGAAGCTGAAATTAAATCATTTTATCAATTAGCTAAAATATATATGATGAAAAATGATAAATCTAGAGCAATAATGTTTTTAAATAAAGCAACAGAAGTTAGCAGTGAATTTTATGAAAAAGCATGCGAAGAACCAATATTCTTTTCTATAAAAGATCAAATACTTAAGCCGGAAAATGACAATAAATATACTGAAAGCGATAAAGAAAAAAGTATTTCAGAATATCTAGATAATACATATGTACTAACGAAAATTTTAGATGAGAAGAAAAAAGGTAATAATATAAAACGAAAATTTTAATTTATAGGGCATAAAAATATAATTCTTAAATAAATATCTAATATGTAAAAGAAAAAGGAAAGTGATTAGATGAAAAATATAGGAATACTAGGTGGAGATTTAAGAATTGTGAATTTAGCAGAAATGTTTGCTAAAGATAAATATACTGTTTATACATATGGATTAGAAAAAGCTGATTTTTTAGAAACTAATATAATAAGATGTAGATCCCTTAGTGAATTTTCTGAAAGATGTAATGTGATTATAAGTGCTATACCATTTTCAAAAGATGGAGTATATATTAATTCTCCATTTAGTAATACAGAAATAGCAGTAGAAGAAACATTACAAAAGTTAAAAGATAAAAAACTAATTGCTGGAGCAATAAGTGATAAAATAAAAGCGTTAGCTAGTGAAAATAAAATAGATATAATAGACTTAATGCAAATTGAAAGCTTTACAATTATGAATATAATACCAACAGTAGAAGGAGCAATTCAGGTTGCTATGGAAAATACTGATTTTACTATTCATAATAGTAATTGTTTAGTATTAGGATTTGGAAGAATAGGCAAGTTATTATGCAAAAGGTTAGAAGGATTTGGTGCAAATGTATACTGCATGGCTAGAAAAGAGAAAGACTTAACTTGGATAAAAGCTTTAGGACATAATGAAGTTTGTATAGATAATTTAGAAAACAACTTAGATAATAAAGATATAATATTTAATACAGTACCATCAATTATTCTAGATGATAGTAAACTAAAAGCATTAAAAGAAAGAAGTCCTGGATGTTCAATTATAGAATTAGCATCAAAACCAGGTGGGGTAGACTTGAGAAAAGCAAAAGAGTATGGGACTAAAATAATAAATGCACAAGGGCTTCCTGGGAAAGTTGCTCCATATAGTGCAGCAGAGTATATTAAGGAAACATTAAAAAAAATATTAAATTAAGAAAGAAGGAATTTTAAATGACTATAATTCAAGCAATTATATTAGGAATAGTACAAGGACTTACAGAACTTTTACCAATATCAAGTTCTGCACATTTATTTTTAATACCATGGACGTTTAATTGGGATATTCCAGCATCATTTGATGTTGCATTGCATTTTGGAACACTATTGGCGATAGGAATATTCTTTTTTAAAGACTGGATAGCTTTAATAAAAGGTGGATATAACATAGTTGTCAAAAGAGAAAAGACTACTGAAGGAAGGATGTTCTGGTATATTGTTTTAGCTACAATTCCTGGTGGAATAATAGGTTTCATATTAGACCATTTTATGGAAGACTATTTAACAAAACCAATGATAATTGCTATAGCATTAATTATTATGGGTATAATTTTATATCTTGTAGATAAAAATTGTAAATCTAAGACAGAATATAAAGATATGACATTAAAACAAACTTTTTTAATAGGTTTATCACAATGTTTAGCCTTTATACCAGGCGTTTCTCGTTCTGGTATAACAATGACAGCAGGAAGAGTTATGGGAGTAAAAAGAGAATCTGTTGCTAAATACTCATTTATGCTATCAGGTCCAATTGTATTAGCTGCAACAATATTTAAATTAGGTGACTTTATTGAGTATTTTGCAATGGCAGATATAGCAGGTATAATAGCTTTTGCAATGGGTGTAATAATGAGTTTTATAGTAGGAATACTTGTTATAAAATTCTTGTTAGAATATCTAAAAAAAGGAAGCTTCAAAATATTTGCTATCTATAGAATAATTATAGGAATAGCCGTTATTGCAATTTGTTTAATGAGATAGATTTAATATATAAATAAAAACAACGATTTTTCTGATATTAGAAAAGTCGTTATTTTATTATGAAAAAATAATAAAATAAATATAAACCCTATTAGGGTTTATAAAATTCAATTTTATCAATTTTAATTTAAATTTAGGAGGAACACACAATGAGCAATTTTGCAGAAAGAATGAAGAAGATAAACAAGGAGGTTACTTATCGGAATTCAAATCCAAATATAAAAGATTGGAAAGAAAAACAGAAAGAAGTAATTCTTTCTGAGAAGGATGATATACTACAACATTTCGAATGGGTAGCTAGCATTGGGAGATTAAACGATGATTTCTGGAATCCACATAAATTTGAATTCTGGAGTGAGGAATATGACAATATTCCAGATGCAAAGAAATTAACAAAAGAACTTGTTGAAGAAATTTTTAAACCATATGGAATTAAAGTTGTAGATTTAGATTTTACAGGTCCTGGATTAGGAAGGATATGTGCAACATTAAAAATTGAATAAAATTGAAGCCCCAGCTGTCTATAGCTGGGGTTGATCTATGCTAAAATTTTTCTTCCTATTTCTGTAACTGTACCTGCACCTACAGTAAGAATAATATCATTAGGACATGCCCTTTCACGTATATGTTTTACTATGTCATCGAAAGATGATATGTAAATAGCAGTTTTACCAAGTGAATGTATTTTATCTACTAAATCTTCAGAAGATATGTCATATGTATTTTTTTCTCTTGCTGCATATATATCTGTTATGATAACATTATCGAAATTTGTTAAGACTTTTGCAAAATCATCTAAAAGAGCTTTAGTTCTGCTATATGTATGAGGCTGGAATACAATCCAAGATTGACGATATTTTTTGTTTTTTAAAGCATTAGCAGTTGCAAGTATTTCACTAGGATGATGTGCATAATCATCATAAATATCAATGTTTTGGTAAGAGCCAACCAATTCAAATCTACGATTTGCTCCAGTAAATTTTAAAAGAGCAGATTTTATATCATATTTATTAATTCCGTATTCAAAACAAAGAGCTATACATGCTAAAGCATTAAGAACATTGTGTATACCTGGAACGGATAGTTTCATTTCTGAATAGAAATTACCATTGTGATAAACATCAAATTTTGAAAATCCTTTATCATCAAATGTGATATTTCTTGCAATGAAATTTGCTCTATCATTTTCTATACTAAAAGTTACGATTTTAGCATCAGTAGCAGAACGAAGTGCTAAACAGTTAGGATCATCTGCATTTAATACTAATAAACCATCATATGGAAGAATTGCAACATATTTTTCGAAAGCTTTCTTTATATTATCTAAGTTTTTGAAATAATCCAAATGATCATTGTCTATATTTAGAACAATTGAAGATTTAGGACTAAATTTTAAGAAACTTTCTACATATTCACAAGCTTCTAGTATAAAGTAGTCACTATTTCCAACTCGGTTATTACCATTTATTTGTTTTAAAAGTGCACCTACTTGTATTGTAGGATCAAGACCTGCTTCTATAAAACATAAAGAAACCATTGATGTTGTTGTAGTTTTACCATGTGTTCCAGCTATACCAATAGTATCTTTGTATATTCTAGTTATATATCCTACGAAATCACATCTTTCAACAGCAGTAATATTGTTGCTTCTTGCTTCTATAAGTTCTGGATCATCATCTTTTATTGCAGCTGAATATACAACAAGATCAGCTTTTTTTACTAAATTTGTTTCATGACCTATTGAAACAAATATACCATGACTTGATAGTCTATCTGTTATTTTGCTTCTAGTTGCATCAGAACCTGTAACAAAAATTCCCCAATTGTGAAGAATTTCTGCTATTCCACTCATACTTATGCCACCAATACCAATCATATGTATATGTCTGTATTTTTTTAAACTTTCTATATTACTATTAAAATTAATCATTATAGTCACAACACCTTTCTTATACGGAAAGAATTATACATGCAAAATAAAAAAAATTCAATATTTTTAAGTAAAAATCATAAATTGGTATATAATATGTTATGAAATCAGAAAATGTGAAAAAGAAAACAATGGAAAAAAATTCTAATTTATAAAAATAATATTGTAAAATAAAGAAGGAAAAAAACATTTTTTGGCGAATATAATATATGTACATAATAAAACATGTATAATATTTAAAACATTGGAAGGCGGTGCAGTTTAATGCAAATAACAGATGTACGTTTAAGAAAAGTAAATTCAGAAAACAGAATGAAAGCTGTTGCTTCTGTAACATTCGATAATGAATTCGTAATTCATGATATCAAAGTTATCGAAAGTCAAAATGGATTATTTATAGCTATGCCAAGTAGAAAAACTCCAAACGGAGAATTCAAAGATATAGCTCATCCAATCAATGCTGAGACAAGAGAAAAAATCCAATCAGCTATATTAGAAGCTTATGAAGCTCCTGATGCTGAAGAAGTTGAAGAATCAGCAGAATAATAAAATAGATAAAAAGACACCAGTAGGTGTCTTTTTTCTATGCAAATATAAGTAAAGAAGAAATTAGGATTTTTTAAATAATAAAAATTGAATAAAAAGTATAATTTTTATAAAAAAATAACATCTTTTAAATAATTTCCTTGCTATTTTTTTTATAATATTGTATGATATTATAAGTAGAAAAAGCAAAAGAAATAATGGAGGAAAATAATAATGAAAAAAATATTTTTAGTAACCATGTTATTAGCTATATTACTAGTATCCCTAGGTACAACAATATTAGCTGTAGAAGAAAGAAACACATTAGAAACAAACACTGCAAGTGAGTTAATTAATATGAAAGAAGAAACAAAAACAGAATTAGATGAATATACTAGAAAATATGGATCTGAAAGCTACGGAATGGCAGCATTTGTAATAAACAAAGTTAGAATATATAGTATACCATTTTGCTTTGTTGGTATAGCTATAGGAGCTTTATATCAATATGTATTAGGAACAAGAAGATTAGATATTAAACAAAAAGGATTCGGATTAATTGTGGCATTTATTACAATACTTGTAATATGTCAAGTGTTACCATTAATATTTGCAATAGTAGTAAGAGGTTGGAGGGGTTAAAGAGCATGAAAGTTTTATTTGCAGTAAATAATGATGATATTTCTAATGCAATTGTAAAGAAATATCAGAAAAATTATAAAGAAATATTATCATATAAAAACGTATATTACTTTAATGCAATTTTAAAAGAATTACAAAAAGATAAAACTTATGATAGAGTAGTAATTAGTGAGGATTTAGAGCCATTTGCTAATAATAATTATGATGCAATAGATAGATTCTTATTTGAGAAACTAGATAGCATAAGTGATGAAGCTACAAATGAAGAAGGAAACGACACAGATATTATATTTATTTGTAGTGATAGAAGAAGTAAATCAGATGAGATGTTATCTAAATTATTTGGAATAGGAATATATAGTGCTATAATAGGACAAGACAGAAGTACAGATGAAGTATGTAGATTAATAAACAAACCTAGAACAAAAAAGGAAGCTAAACAATATTATAAAATAGAAGTTGATAATGTTAATTATCAAACTGAAAGTGAAGATAGTGTTAGTGAAGCAGAAGTACAAAATATATTAGCACACTATAAAAGACTTGGAAAAAATGAGGACAAGTATTTAGATAGCTTTAACAATATAGTCTCTCAATATAATGATGCACAGCTTAAAATTATAATAAGATATCTTCCTATTTCTGTTAAAGCAGTTTTAGAAGAAAGATCACCAAAATATCAACAATTGGCATCATTTGTTCCTACTCAGGCAAGTACAAATAAAGTAAAACCAAACAATAAAAAGGTAAATTATAAAAAGGAAAGTTCAATTCAAGTTGAGATGCTTGAGAATGAATCAGACAAAGAAAAAATATCAAAACCAATAGTAATACCAGGAGAAGTTAATAAAGCTCAAGTAAAAAGATTAATTAAACAAGAGCCACCTAAGCCAGAAATCATAGAACCAGAAATAGAAGAGTCTTTTGATTTAGATGATGATTTATTTAAAGAGTTAGATGAAATAATTGAGACACCTGTTGAAGCGCCAAAAAGAGGAAGAGGTAGACCTAGAAAGGTATTAACAGAGGAAGAGATTAAGCAAAAGGAGAATGCACCAAAAAGAGGAAGAGGCAGACCTAGAAAGAATCCGTTACCAACCCAAGAGACTAAAGAGGAAGAACAACTTGAAGACGAAGAATTAATTGATTTATTTAATATGGATAATGATAATGAAGAAGAAATAACTGCACAAGAGAATACTAATATAGATGATTCTATAGATCTATTTAATCTTGGAGATGAAGAAGAAACAATAGAACAAACAGAATCAGATAATACAGAAGAAATAGATTTATTTAATTTAATGTCAGACGATGAAGAAGAAAATAATGAAGATAAAACAGATATAAATGAGTATAATAATTATAACGATAACGATTTTGAAAGTTCAAAAACTGATATAGAAGAAACACAATATAGACCAGTTGAAACAGCTAATTTAGCTACTACTCTTACAAAAGATAAAAAAGTAGTATGTTTTGTAGGAACAACAAAAAATGGAACATCATTTGTTGTAAACAATGCAGCACATATGCTAGCATCAATGGGAATTTCAACTGCTATATTAGATATGACAAAAACTAGAAATGCATATTATATATACACAAATAGTGAAGAGCAATTAATGAATACAGCAAAAGACAGTATAAATAAACTAAGAAGTGGAATTGCAGAAGGAGTCAAGATAAATAAAAACTTAACAGTATTTACAGCACTTCCAGAAGATGATAGTGAATATACAGATGTAGACAACATATTAGCTACTCTTGCTAGAAATTACTCAGTTGTTTTGATAGATTGTGATTTTGATACACCAATGGAATATTTCGGAGCAGCTCAAGAAGTATACTTAGTTCAAAGTATGGATGTACTTACTATTCAACCGCTTACAGCATTTTTAAGGAACTTACAATCTAAGGGAATATTAAGACAAGAAAAATTAAAAATAGTTATTAATAAAAGCGTTAATATAAGAAGTGTGCCAATAAAAACTTTAATAGGAGGAATATCAAAATATAACGATCCTTCTATGACATACATGAAAGATCTATTTGATAGAGATAATGTACCTTATTGTGTAATACCATTTGAAGTACAAAACTATATTAAGTACTTAGACTCTTTAATAACATGCACAATATCATTAAATGGATATACAAAACCATTTATTAATTCACTAAAAGAATTATGCAACATGATATATCCATTAATAAATAAACAAACATATTCTCCAAGGGGAGACAAATATAAAAATAGCTTTTCAAATGAAATGAATGATACTTTAAGCAAAATGAAGAGTAAATACCAATAAAAAGATGTAGAATAGAGGTGATAACTTGGATCCATTTTTAATCATAATATTAGTGCTAGTTTGTATTATAGTAGGATTAATAGTATACAATTTAAATATATATAAAAAGATAAAGATATTTAGTAATATAAACGATAGGGTGTCCAATTTAAATGTTTTACAAGACTTTTTAGATACAATTGGTAAAGACTCTTCTGTAGACAATAAACTCGAAATAATAAATAATATATTAATTGAAAAGTTTTCTATAAAGTATTCTACAATAGTTGTATTTAATGGTGCTGAGTATGATATAAAAGCTACAAATGTTGATGAAAGACATTGGGATGCAATGAAAAACTTGCATACTCAAGAACTATTTAAAGATAGTATAACTACAGCAACACCAAAATATGTAACTATCAATAGACCAGAAGAAAAATTGAACTACCAAAAGTCAGAAATGGGAAGAGCCAAATCTGCTATGTTCTTTCCTTTATATATTGATAATATATATATAGGGTATTGGATTATAGAAAGCGGTGAGCCACATGCCTTCGATAACATAGATACAAGTGTGTTAGGTGTAGTAAGAGAAAATATAGTTGCAGTATTAAAAACAGTATCTTATCAAAATACTATAGAGAATATATATAGAGTTGACAAATTTACAGGATTAAATTCTGCTGAATATTTATACGGAAAAGGGAAAAGAATAATAGATAAATATCCTGAAAGCTGTATCTGTATGTTTAGAATAATGAATATAGAAGAAATCAATGAAAGATTTGGAAGAAATATAGGTACAGATATAATAGTAAGTGTAAGTAATCTAGTAAAAAGAAGTATAGCATCACAATATATATTTGTAAGGTATATGGGACCTAAATTTGCAATAGCATTTTCTGGTGTAGATATAGGTGGAGTAGAAGAATTTGTTAAAACTATTAAAGAAGAACTAGAAAATATTAGCATATCAATTGAAACAAAAAAACAAAAAACTATATCTGCTTCTCCAATAACAAACTTTGTACTTGCTACATATTATAAAGGAACAGGTCTAGAATCAGTAACTAAAAAACTAGAAGAATATTTGGATGACTGTGATAAAAAAGAAAGTAATATTAATTGTATATAAGGAGGAAAGTTATGATAAGTGATAAAACGATGAGTTTCAGAGTAGAGAGAGACAAAAATATTAAGGCGAAAGAAATATTAAAAGAGGTTTATGAAGCTTTAACAGAAAAAGGATATAATCCAATAAATCAAATAGTTGGATATATATTATCAGGAGATCCAACTTATATAACAAGCCATAATAATGCTAGAAACTTAATAAGAATGATAGAAAGAGATGAGTTACTAGAAAAAATGGTTAAGAATTATATAGGATTAGAAGAGTAGTATGAGAATTCTTGGAATAGATTATGGAAATGCAAGAGCTGGAATAGCAATAACAGATGAACTTAAAATAACAGCACAAGGCTTAAGGACAATTAATCATAATGGAAATGATAAAATACTGCTATCCGAACTAGATAAAATTATTGATCAATATGAAATAGAAACAATTGTAGTTGGAATGCCACTTCATATGAATGGTGATATGAGTGAAAGAGCTGAAATAACTCAAAAGTTTATTCATAAATTAAAATGTAAATATAATAAAATAAATATAGTATCACAGGATGAGAGGTTAACTACTGTGCAAGCCTATAGAACAATGAATGACCTACAGATTGATAAAAAAAGGAAAAAAGAATTAGTAGACACTATATCAGCAGTGTACATATTAGAAAGCTATATGAATAGATAAAATCATATTGCAAAAGATATAAGTATATGGTATAAAGAAGATAAGATTTTAATATTGTATTATACAATTAAAATAATAAATTTGAAAGGAGACAAAAGAATAATGGATTTTGAAAACAATGAAATGGAAGAGGAATTAGATAATATCATAGTTTTAAATGATGAGGAAGGACAAGAAGTACAATTCGAATTTTTAGATTTAATAGAATATGAAGATGAAGAATATGTTGTTTTATTACCAATAGAGGAAACAGAAGAAGATGCAGGAGAAGTTGTAATATTAAAAGTTGAAGATACAGATTCAGAAGATGAAGAATCTTATGTAAGTGTTGATGATCAAGATACTCTTAATACAGTATTTGAAATGTTTAAAGAAAAATTTAAAGATGAATTTAACTTTATTGATGAAGATTAATTAATAAACATATAAAAAAACAAGTTAGTTTGAAAATTTCTAAACTAACTTGTTTTTTATATTAACTTAAATATTACATACTTAGATTATTTCCGAATCTCTTTATTTTTTGAGTAGTAGTTTTTTCAAAAGGTTCATCAACTATTTTAAAGTTTTTTATATGTTTATAATTAGGAAGCTTCTTATTAACCTCTGAAATAAGTTTTTTAATTTCTTTATTTATATCTGAATCTGAAATATCTTCTTTACCTAATAATTCTTTGAAACCTTCTTTGTTTGGAAGAATTTTAGCATTTACATATGTTTCTCTGTCATTTTCGTAATTTACACCAATAACTATGCATTCTTCAACTAAAGTACTTTCATTTAAGTAATATTCTATTTCTTCAGGGTATATGTTTTTACCATTTTGAGTTACTATAACACTTTTGCATCTTCCAGTAATGTATAAAAATCCATTTTCATCAATATATCCTAAATCTCCTGTATAGAACCAACCTTTTTTAAATACATTGTCTGTAGCTTCAGGATCATTATAGTATCCAAGCATTACATTAGGACCTTTAACTATTATTTCACCAGTACCTTGGCTATCTGGATTGTTAATTTTATATTCTACATTAGGTATTGGCAAGCCAACTGAATCAGCTTTATAGAACATATCATTGTTTCCAGCAACTAGAGGAGAACATTCTGTTAAACCATAACCTTGTAAAGCTTTAAATCCAAATTTATAAAATGATTCTATTATACTTGGATTAATTGCGGCTGCACCTACTATAAATGTTTTTATATTTCCTCCAAGCGATTTTTTTATTTTTCTTTTAACAATAAATCTTAATGGACCAGGCATGTTATCTATAAAATGTTTGTCATTATTGAAATATTTTTCAGGTAGTGATTTCTTTAAAGTTTTTACAATTTTTTTGTGGACATTCTCTAATAAAAGAGGAACACATATTACAAATGAAGGTTTGTATTCATTAATATTTTTATTTATATATCTTAATCCGTCACAATATGTTACTGTTCCACCACCATATAAAGGAAGTAGGTGCCCTAATGTACATTCATATGTATGATGTATAGGAAGTATTGATAGAACTACAGTTGTTTTATCTACCTTTACTATTTGTGCGACTGACATTATGTTTGAACATATATTTTTGTGTGATAAACAAATTCCTTTTGCACTGCCTGTTGTTCCAGAAGTAAATAGCAATATATGCATATCATCAGGATTGATTTCTATTTTACTAAAAGATGAATCTCCATGTTCTAATTTTTTTCTTCCTTTATCTATTAACTCATTGAATTTAATCACATTATTATCAATTTCAGAGCTATCTATGTTTACAAGGATAACATCATTCTTTAGTTTTTCTTTATTCTCTATAATTGATTTAATGTGTTTTGCATCACCAATAATAGCTTTTGTCTCTGAAATATTAATAAAGTTAGTTATATCATCTACATGAAGTTCCTTATCAATTGGAACTACTGTACCTATAATTGATGCAGCTAAATATGAAGAAATCCAAGAGTAAGAGTTTTTACCTATTACTGCAACATTTTTATCTTTAAGCCCTAAATCTAATAGAGCAGTTCCTAAAGCTTCAACATGATTTTTGAATTCTATATATCTAACGCCGTATATTTTTCCATTTTTGTCTTTTAATCTGAATGCTATTCTATTTTTATATCTTTCAGCTGATTTATATAATAAGTCTTTTAAATCCGTAACATTATGAACTTTAAAGTATTTGGTTTTTAAAATGTCTTCTTTTCTTTCCATTTTTTACCTCCTGACTATTTACTATACTATATATTATAAGTATAAATTAATCAAGAGATAATAGTAAAAATTTTACATATTTGTTATATATCTCATAAAGTCAATCTTTCATAGGGAATGGGGGGGATTAACAAAAGTTAGAAAAAATTACTAAAATCCTTGACATGTGCGAGGAAAGTATTGTATAATATGATTTGCGTGTAGATTTGCGATGAAGCGAAATGTGGCTACATTCTTACGGACGTAGGAAATGGAGGGAACTTTCGTGGAGTATGTCTTGGCTTAAGACCTAGGCGGATAAGTTTAAAAGAGCACACTTGTCCTAAGTCACTTATAATAAAAGTAATGTACTTAGGCTTAAAAAATGTTTTAAAAAGAAACACCAGGGTGCGTTAAGAACTTTCCTAAGGCAATAATATTTAAGGAGGGAATTTAACAATGGCAAAAACAGAAAATGAAATGACAGAAGAAGTGGCAAAAAAAGCTACAACAAAGAAAACAACAACAAGGAAAACTACAGCAAAAGCTGCAACAAAAACAGCTAAAAAAGAAAAAACTGAGAAAGTTACTAAAACTGTTCAAAGTGAAAAAATCAGAATAAGACTTAAAGCTTATGATAATGTTGTTTTAGATCAGTCTGCTGAAAAAATAGTAGATACTGCTAAAAGAACAGGTGCAAAAGTTTCAGGACCTATTCCATTACCAACAAAGAAAGAAATAGTAACAATCTTACGTTCTCCACACAAACACAAAGATTCAAGAGAACAATTTGAAATGAGAACACATAAAAGAGTTATTGACATTCTATATCCAACACAAACAACAATAGACAGCCTAATGAAATTAGACTTGCCAGCAGGTGTAGATGTAGAAATGAAATTATAATTTAATTACAATTATAAACAAACCAAGCTGATACAAATCAGCCAATAGTTAGGAGGAAATAAATAATGAAAAAAGCAATACTAGGAAGAAAAATTGGAATGACACAAATATTCGACGAAACAGGAAAAGTTATTCCAGTTACAGCAATTGAAGCAGGACCATGTACAGTAGTTCAAGTAAAAACAAAAGATACTGATGGTTATGAAGCTGTTAAATTAGGATTTGGAGATGTTAAAGAAAGTAAATTAACAAAACCAAAAATGGGTGAATTCAAAAAAACAAATACAACACCTAAAAAACATTTAAGAGAATTTAGATTAGAAGAAATTACTTACAATGTAGGTGACGAAGTTAAAGCTGATATATTTACAGCAGGTGATAGCGTAGATGTAACAGGAACAAGTAAAGGTAAAGGTTTCCAAGGTGTTATAAAACGTCATGGACAATCTAGAGGACCTATGGGACATGGTTCTATGTATCATAGAAGACCAGGTTCAATGGGATCTACTTCAACACCAGGTAGAGTTTTCAAAGGTAAAAAACTTCCAGGACATATGGGAATGGAAACAGTTACAATACAAAACTTAGAAGTTGTAAGAGTAGATTTAGATAAAAATGTAATCTTAGTAAAAGGTAGTGTTCCAGGAAACAAAGGAGCAATATTAAAAATAAAAGATTCAGTAAAGAGTAAATAAGAGAGGAGATAAAGAAAATGCCTAAAATAGATGTATACAATATAGAAGGTAAAAAAGTTAGCGATATAGAACTTAAAGACGAAGTATTTGGTATTGAACCAAATGAAAAAATAGTACATAGTGTATTAGTTAACTATATGGCTAATCAAAGACAAGGAACAGCTAGCACAAAAACAAGAGCAGAAGTTTCTGGTGGTGGAAGAAAACCATGGAAACAAAAAGGAACAGGTAGAGCAAGACAAGGAAGTATAAGAGCACCACAATGGTTTAAAGGTGGTATTGCTTTAGGACCAAAACCAAGAGATTATAGTTATACTGTAAATAAAAAAGAAAGAAGATTAGCTATAAAATCAGTATTAAGTTCTAAAGTATTAGAAAACAATTTAGTAGTTGTTGATACATTATCATTTGATGAAATGAAAACAAAAAATATGGTAAAAGCATTAGATGCCTTAAAAGTAGAAGGAAAAACATTAATAGTTTTACCAGAGAAAAATGAAAATGTACAAAAATCAGCAAGAAATATCGAAGGAGTAAAAACAAGTTTAGTAAATACAATAAATGTTTATGATTTATTAAAATACAACAAACTAGTTCTTACAGTAGATAGCGTTAAAAACTTAGAGGAGGTGTATGCTTAAGATGTTACCAGAAGAAATAATAATAAAACCTATAATTACAGAAAAATCTAGTGATGGTTTAGCAGAAGGAAAGTATACATTTAAAGTAGCTAAAAAAGCTACAAAAGTTCAAATAGCTAATGCTGTTGAGAGCCTATTCAATGTAAAAGTATTAAATGTAAACACAATGATAGTTAAAGGAAAAGAAAAAAGAGTAGGAGCAAACAGTGGTAAAAGACCAGATTGGAAAAAAGCAATTGTTACAATTGATACAAACCCAGCTGAAACATCATACCTAGCAAAAGGTGGAAAAGAAGTTAAAGTTGACAAAAAATACAAAGATTCAATTGATGAATTTATGGGAGCATAACTTAAAATATTTAGCCAGAATAAACTGGGAAAATAAATAATAGCTGGAGAGGACCAGGAAAAGAACCTCAAATAAACAAACAAAGAAAGGAAAGATAAAAATGGGAATAAAACATTTTAGACCATATACACCATCAAGAAGAAACATGACAGTTTCAGATTTTGATGAGATAACAAAAAAGACACCAGAAAAATCTTTACTTGCTAAAAAGAAGAAAAATGCAGGTAGAAATTCATATGGTAGAATAACAGTTAGACACCAAGGTGGTGGAAACAGACAAAAATATAGAATAGTTGATTTTAAACGTAAAAAAGATGATATGTCAGCTACAGTAATAGGAATCGAATACGATCCAAACCGTACAAGTAACATAGCATTAATAAAATATGAAGATGATACATTAAATTACATCTTAGCACCAGTTGGATTAAAAGATGGAGATAAAGTAATGTCAGGAGTAAATGCTGATATAAAAATTGGAAATTGTCTTCCAATAGAAAACATACCAGTAGGTACAATGATACACAATATCGAATTAAATCCAGGTCAAGGTGGAAAATTAGTAAGAACAGCTGGAGGAGCAGCACAACTTATGGCTAAAGAAGGAACTTATGCACATATAAGACTTCCATCAGGAGAAATGAGATTAGTTCTTGCTAGATGTAGAGCAACAATAGGAACAATAGGAAATGCAGACCATGGAAATATTAAACTTGGTAAAGCAGGAAGAAAAAGACATATGGGAATCAGACCAACAGTTAGAGGATCTGTTATGAACCCAGTAGATCACCCTCATGGTGGTGGTGAAGGTAGAGCACCAATAGGACACGCAGGACCACTTACTCCTTGGGGTAAACCAGCATTAGGATACAAGACAAGAAAGAAAAACAAAAAATCTGATAAATTTATCGTTAAAAGGAGGAAATAAGAATAATGTCTAGAAGAGATAGAAAACCTTTTATAGAAGAAAGATTATTAAAAAGAGTTGAAAAAATGAACGAAACTGGAGACAAATTAGTTCTTAAAACTTGGTCAAGAGCATCTACTATATATCCTCAAATGGTAGGACATACAATAGCAGTTCATGACGGAAGAAAACATGTTCCAATTTATATTTCTGAAGAAATGATTGGACATAAATTAGGAGAATTTGCTCCAACAAGAACATTCAAAGGTCACGCAGGAGACAAAAAAACAGGAGTTAAATAAACTAAAAAAGTGGGACATATCTTGGCCCACAATGACAACAGAATGGAAAGATGTGTCCCACAAACATTGTAAAGGACATATTCTAAAAGTGAAAAAGGAGGAAAGAATAAAATGCCAGAACAAGAAACAGTTCAAAATGCAACTTTAGAAGCAAAGGCAGTATTAAGATATGCTAGAATTTCAAGCAGAAAAGTTAAAATAGTTGCAGACTTGATAAGAGGTAAAAAAGTAGATGAAGCTTTAGCAATAGTAAAATTTACACCAAAAGCATCTTCTGAAATATTAGAAAAATTATTAAAATCAGCAATAGCAAATGCTGAAAACAATCATGGTATGAATAGAGGAAATCTAATAGTAAGTGAGATTTATGCAAACCAAGGTCCAACATTAAAAAGAATAAGACCAGCAGCAAAAGGTTCAGCAGT
>CAOJKK010000018.1 GCA_948437895.1 uncultured Clostridium sp. | reverse complement strand
AAGCAATAGCAGGAGAAGCGGGAGTTCCATTTATATCAATGAGTGGTTCAGAATTCATAGAGATGTTTGCTGGACTAGGAGCTTCAAGAGTAAGAAAACTATTTGAAAAAGCAAAGAAAATATCTCCTTGTATAATATTTATAGATGAAATAGATGCAATAGGAGCAAGAAGAACAAGTGCATCTGGAGCTGAAAGTGAAAACAATCAAACATTAAATCAATTATTAGTTGAAATGGATGGATTTGATACAAATGAAACAGTAATAGTACTTGCAGCAACAAACAGGCCAGAAATGCTTGATAAAGCACTTTTAAGACCAGGAAGATTTGATAGACAAATAACAGTTGCATCACCTGATGCAAAAGGAAGAGAAGCAATATTAAAAATACACGGAAAAGATAAAAAATTTGCAAATAATATAGATTTTGAATCAATTGCAAATGATACAGCAGGATTCACAGGTGCAGAACTTGCAAATGTACTTAATGAAGCAGCAATAATTGCTACAATAAAAAAACATAAAAAAATACAAATGCAAGACATTGATGACGCAGTTAAAAAAGTAACTGTTGGACTTGAAAAACATAGTAGAGTAATATCAGATAAAGATAAAAGACTTACAGCATATCATGAAGCAGGACATGCAATAGTAAGTAGATTCTTAGAAACACAATTTGATGTAAAAGAAGTATCTATAATACCAAGAGGTCTAGCAGGTGGATATACTATGTATAAAACAAATGAAGATAAATACTATGTATCTAGAACTGAAATGGAAGAAAAACTAGTAGCTCTTCTAGGAGGAAGAGCAGCAGAAAAAATAGCATTAAATGATATCTCAACAGGAGCAAGTAATGACATAGAAGTAGCAACAAACATAGCAAGAGACATGGTAACAGTATATGGAATGAGTGATAACATAGGACCAATATACTTAAAACAAAAAGACCCATATGAAAGACAAATCTTTGGAGAAAATATAGATGATGCAGTAGGAGCAGAGGTAAAAACATTAATAGACATAGCATACAAAAGAGCACAAGAAATAATTTTAGCTCATATGGATAAATTACAAGCAGTAGCAGAGAGACTATTAGAAAAAGAAATAATATCAGCAGAAGAATTTGAAATGTTTTTTGAGGAATAAAGTGCACAAACAAAAAAAGAATTGTCAAAAAGATTGACAATTCTTTTTTTATATATTAAAATAAAACAGAAAGGAGGAAAAAAATGGAAATAATAAAACCGGAGTTATTAGAAAAATTAAAGAAGAATGGTAGAATAAAAGATGCAAGGGAAGCTTTTAGAGAATTTTTACCAGAAGAGGAATGGCATAAAGGTGATGAGGAAATTCTTTTAGCAGAGACATCAGAGAGTTATGGAGAATACGATGTTGGAGATATTGTGTTTGTAAAGGAGTATACTTATGCAAACGGAAGTAAGGGAACAAGACATTTATTTGTAATAATAGAAAGAGATAATTATGCTGTTCCAATAGAATATTTTGCAATGTTAATATCATCACATTTGGAAAAATTGAAATTTACTGATAATGTATTACTTTTAAAAGATGAATTGAACAATCTAAATAGAGACAGTATTGTAAAAACAGATGTAATCTATAAGATTAAAAGTGAAAACATTAGATTTAAGGTAGGAAAAGTAGAAAAAGAAGTTGTGAAAGAATATATGAAAAATTTAGAAAAATTATTTTAAATTCTCTAGATTTATTTCTTTACCATTTAAATATTCTAATATTCCACTATCAGTTTTAAAGTTGAATTTTATTTTATAGCTACAAAGGTCTTGAGTTCTCTTATTAAACTTTTTATTTATATCGTTTAATCCATATTTTCCGGTCACCTATTATTAGGTAACCAATGTGAGCAAGATGTGCGCGTATTTGATGAGTTCTTCCTGTATGAAGTGTAACATCTAAAGTACAAGTGTTGTTTGTATAATCTTCAGAAAGTACTTTATAAGATGTAATTATTTTTTGATAGCCCTTTTTTGGTTCATCAGAGATATACACTAAAGACTTTTTCCTATCTTTAAAAAGATAAGCTGTTAATGAAGATTGCTTTTTTTGGGGTATACCATATACTGTACATTTATAATGTTTATCAATTTCCATATTCTTAAATTTATTAAGTAAAATATCAAGACTTTCTTTATTTTTTGCAAAAACTACTAGACCACGTGTGTTTCTATCTAATCTATGACATGGAGCAGGAAAGTCCGAAGTATTAAAATGTTGCAATAGTAATTCAGTTAAAGTGTTTTCTCCTTTATTATTAGATACAACTTCAATACCTACAGGTTTATTAACTACTAAAATATTAGTATCTTCAAATACAATATCTAAATTAAAACTTTTATATAATAAGTCATCATTAATAAATATAGTTATTTCATCAGATTCCCTAACTATACAGTTTTCATTTGTTTTTACATTATTAATTCTGATATCTTTTTTTCTAAGTGCTTTATAAATTGTATTTAAAGTTAATCCATCAAAATTATCAAGTAAAAATGTATTTAATTTCTTTCCATCATATTTATTACTTACTATTATCTTTCTCATGATAATAATTATACAATAAAATGCCAATAAAACCAAGCAAAAGTAAATTTAAAATATATTAAAGTATAAAAATGTTGAAATAGAAAAAAATTAGAGTTATAATTTAAACGAAACATAATACTAAAGTGAAGGGGTTATTAATGGAGGAACAAAAGAGTAGTATAAAAGCTAATATAAGGGATAGAAAAGATAATGCAAGATTATATCCAATATATAAAATGTTTTCGTGGGATTTAATATTTTATTATTCAATTGCATTTGTATTTTTAGTTCAGGTAAAGCACTTTAGTATAGCAGAAGTTATGCTTACAGATGCTTTGTATCCAATATTTAAAATGATTTGGCAAATTCCATCTTTAACAATAATTGATAAGATAGGAAAAAAGAGAAGTATAATATTGGGAAATTTACTTTTAGCGGTTTTTTTGATTTGTCTTATGCTTTCAACTAGTGTGCTACATGTAGCACTCACATATATAATCTCAGCATTTGCATTTTCTTTAAAATCAGTAGCAGAATCCAACTTATTATATGATTCTGTTACACAAAGAAAAGGAAAAGGAATGTTTGCAAAAATAGATGAATTAGGTTCAAGAAATTATTTTTACTTAGATGGAATAACATCAATGTTTACTGGTGTATTATTTGTAGTTAATGGATATTTACCAATGCTTGTATCTTTAATATTTGTAGTGATTTCAATAACTTTATCTTCAAGCTTTAAGGAAATTTATAAGATAGATAAAGATAAGAATAAAACATTAAAAACTAGAGTGTTAGAATATGGAGAGGAATTATCAACAACTTTTAAATTTATTATTCAATCTAGAAGATTGCAAGCAATTATGCTTTTTATAGTTTTCTTTGAAGGAATAGTATATATATCGTATACATTAAGAGAAGGTTTATTAAATGAGATGAGCGTATCTGATGAATGGTTTGCGATAATAATTGCTACACTTACAGTAGTATCAGGTTTATTTGTAGGATTACAGGATATAATACATACAAAATTAAAAAATAAAGCATTAACTTTCATGTCTATAATATACATTACTACTTTTATAAGTATTGGACTAATATGTAACTTTATAAATAATTGGTGGATTGTAATGATATTATGCTTAATGTTATATGCAATTCAATATGCAATACAGGGACCATATTATACATTAACAACAAAATACTTAAAAAGTTTTGCTACTGTTAAGATGAGAACAAAAATAGACTCAACATTTGGATTAATAAAAAGCATATCTCAGGTTATTATGGCAATGATTGCAAGCTATTCACTAACTAAAACTACACCTAAAAATAGTTTTTTAATTTTAGGATTATTATTTCTAATAATATTGGTATTTGTATTAAAATGGATGAAACCGAGATTTGGACTAAAACCAGAGGAATATAACGAAAAAGATATAAAATTTAAGGAGACTGCATAAATAACCTTGCAATTTAAATTTGGTTATGCTAAAATATATTAGTCAAATTAATTCGGAGGTAAATAAAGTGGATATATTAAAAAATATTGTAACAGTAGTTTATGTAATAAATTGTTTGGTATTAATAGTAATTTGCTTAATGCAATCAAAAGAGGATGAAGGTGCATCAGGAGCAATAGTAGGAGGAAGTTCATCAAGTTTTTATGAGAAAAATAAAGGAAGAACAAAAGAAGGAATGCTAAAAAGATGGACTATAATTCTTGGAGTGTTATTTGCTGTACTAACAATAGTTTTAGGAATATTATATATGTTATAAGATATGAAAAATGACCTTAGAAAAGGTCATTTTTTTGCATCTTTTTAAATTTAGGGTCTAAACTCCTCTTATAAATACAATCACATTAGGAAGGATTAATGAAATAACAGCAAGAGAGATTACAGTAAATCCTCCTAATTTATTTTCATCTTTTAATTCATAAATACCATAACTTAAAGTTTTTATAAATATTATTATCGATAATATAATAACTAAAATTCTCAAAATAACCTCCTAAAATTCTTACATCTTTGTATATAATTGTCCACTCTCAATAGTAGTATCAACATTAACTGTAAAAAATGCATTCTCATAATTATATAGCCAGTCTGATTCTATCCAATTATTCCAAGTTGGATAATTATTAAGAACATGTTTTCCAAAATTTGCAATATCAGACTTATATTCTTTTGAGGTCTTATATAAATATGATGACAAACATTTTTCTAAATATGAATTTGTATATTGCTCTATAATATTCAAAGTATTTTTATCAGAATAATTTAAATCCTCATCTAAAGATAATATATTTGCAGTAAGTGAAATATCACATTCAATATATGGGGTACCATTAACAAGTTTAACAGATGTCTTTGGACATTTATCATATGTCACATATAAACTAAGAACTGAATCTATATCATAAGGATTTGGGACAGCAATACTTGCACTCTCAAATTTATTAACTACTAATAAATGACATAAAGATTCCATACCTGTTAATTCCCCAACCAGTTTATCACCGCTAAACACAGCTATTCCCATGTTTTCTATACCTGTTTCAGTTTTAATTGGAGTCTCATCAGCCTTATATGAACCCTCTATATCATATGGTTCCATATTAGAATGGGATCGATGTGTTTTATCAGCGTTAATTCCTCCGAGTATTGCATGAGCTTGGTTGGTTGTACTCATCATATCAATATAGAAATTATCTAATGTAACATTTTCCGTGTAACCAGTATATTCACTAGAATTCAAAGTGAATTCATAGTATCTTGCAGATATACTTTCAAGTGTTGGTTTAGAATTGTCTAAATAATCAGAAGCCCTGCATCTACTAATAATAATATTACAATTAGGTCTTACTTCTAAATTATTAACAAGTGTACATATATATTCTGATACACCTTCATATGCGAGTTCTTCTGATATTATGATAGCCTTACAATGAGATAGATTTATTTTTTTACTTATATAACTATTTACTAAAGCAATTCCAGAATCAATGGATGCACAATCAACAGTTGTTATGGTAGACTCTTGTGACTGACTACTGCCACCACCACTGCTACCTGCATCACCACTAAGTTTTGCAATTTGAAGACTAAGTCTTATTTCATCAGTTTCACCTTTATCAATACCAATTGCAACAACATAAGCTAATATTTCTAATCCTTCTGCACTATAGCATCCAGTTAATGTAACCATACAAATAACTATAATTGATAAAAGAGCTATTAGTTTTTTTTTCATTTAAGACTTCTCCTTTTTATATTTTAGATTTGCCAGTATCAATACAATTAGGCTTATAACAAAAACGAGTATAATAACAACATACTTAAGTACAACATTTTGAATATATTTCATGTCAGATATATTTTTAAAGCACAATGCCACACTAAAAATTATAGCAGATATTCCATATGTTACTTCTCTATGACTTTTGATTTGAGTTAGCTTCTTGAAAATTCTATTTATAAGTTCAATAGTTATACTCAAAAAAGAAAATAAAGACAATATCCATATAAAAATGAATATAGCATCAATTCTTTGAAAAAACTTTCCAAATTCAATTAATCTGGTTAATAGATACACAGAAAGTAGTTCATCTGAAAAAGGGATAAAAGGAAACATCATAGTCAGGCAAATAACACTTAAAAATAAGTATATTGCTGAGATTATAACAGAACTTACGGCTATTTTTTTAAAGTCAGATGGATTCTTAAGTAGGGGTATTAAAAAGTAAAGATAAGCAATACAGCTAAATGCAAAAATATTATTTAATCCTATAAGAAATGTTTTATCTGCTCCAAATCCTAAAATAGGAAAGATATTTTGCATAACAAAATCTTTTGCAGTTGCAAATAATATTATAATCATACTAAGCAAAAGTATAGGTGTAAATATAAGATTTACGTGTGAAATTGGCTTTATTCCTAATCTTGATGCATATGCAGCTGGGATCATAAATAGTAATAGCAAAAATACAATAGGACTTTTTTCAAAATATATTAACTTTAAACTACTTGATAAATATCTTAAAAGAATTCCTGCTAGGAATATGAAAAATAATATATACAAAACTCCCATGATACTTTTTAATAATTTATTACCGAGATATTCAGAAACATCAAGAATATCATTAGCTGGAAAGGGCTTAAATAATTTACAAATTAATAAACAAAGAAGAACAGCAACAATACTAATGACAATTACATTTATCCATGCAGAAGAACCTGTATTTACAATAATAGTATTAGACAAATTAAAAATTATTTGATTAATTGTAACCATAACAATTAGAGCAATTGCTTCATATTTTCCTATTTTTTGTAATGAACTCATATATTATTTATTTCCTTTCCAAAATTTCCATTTCATACTTATATTTCCTTGAGACCTAGGTTGCTTTGTATTTAAAAAATCAGCTCGTTTTTCTCTACGCCACATAGGAGGAACGAAATAGGCAGCATCTGTATTTAAATTTGTAACAGGCAAATATGGTGCCAAGTATGAAACTCCAAATGATTTGCTTTTTGCAAGCATAATAAGTTGTATAAACAGTCCAATAGCAATACCTAAGAAACCAGCAATATATCCTAGGAATATATATAAAAATCTACAAATTCTTAAAGTAAATCCGAAGCGAAAAATCAGGAATTGCAAATGAACAAATTGCAGTAATTGCAACTATTATAATGAGAATTGGACTTACTAAGTTTGCACTTACAGATGCTTCTCCGAAGTATTAATGCACCAACTATTCCGAATTGTTGGACCTATAGGGGTAGGAACTCTAAGCCCTGCTTCCCTTATTAATTCAAAAGAAAATTCCATAAGAAGAATTTCAAATATAACAGGGAAGGGAACAGTATTCCTAGCAGCAGCTATTGTAAACAATAGCTCAGTAGGGAGGAGCTCAGTATGATAGTTAGTAATTGCCACATAAATACCAGGCAAGAATAGAGTTATAGCAAATGCAAAAATTCTAATGATTTTTAAAAGATTTGCATATTGAAACTTTAGATTTACATCCTCAGGAGAAGATAGAAAATCTATAAATACACCAGGCATTATAAGACAGTAAGGGCTTCCATCAACAATAACAACAACTCTTCCTTCTAACATATGGTTAGTAGCTTTATCAGGTCTTTCAGTTGCAATAATTTGAGGAAATGGAAGTGAACTATCATCTTGAATTAGTTGTTCCAATTGACCTGAAGAGATAATTGTATCAACATTAAGATTATTTATCCTATATTTAACTTCAGCCACTAAATCGTTATTAGCAATATCTTTCATATAACAAATTGCAATTTTTGTTTTACTTACCTTACCAGCAGAAGCATTTTCAATAATTAAGTTTTCATTACTAATTAATCTTCTAAGCATGGAAGTATTAGTTCTTAGTTTTTCAACAAATGATTCTTGAGAACCTCTTACTACAATTTCATTTTTAGGTTCAGATACACTTCTAGATTCATAGCCTTTTACATCAATAGTAAATGCTATAGGAAGTGTATCTACAAATAAGGCACAATCACCAATATTAACACTAGAAAAAGCATCTTCAAAAGTATTTACCTTTTCCATTGTATTTTGAGGAACTAAAGTATCATATATATAATCTTCTAAATTAAATTTCTTTACTCTTCTTACAGTAATATTATTTGTTACAACAGAAGGATTTTGAGAGGGCGTATTGTATTTAGACATAAGAGGCCTTAATATAAAGTTATTTATACTTTCAGAATCTATCATTCCATCAATAAATAAAAGCATAGCATTATATTCTTTGCCTTTAATATTTAATTTAAATTCCCTAAGTTTAATATCACTATTTATAAGAGTATTGTATTTTACTCTTATATAATCTATATTTACACTTAGAGCTTTATAGATATTTTGCTTAGTATTTCCCTCATCATCTGGTGAAATATTTTTAGTATTTGTATTTGAATTGCTTTCATTACCACTTTCAGGAAGAGAAAACTCATAAGTATCTTGAGGTTCTTTATACAAAAATATATTATTAAACACTTCTTTAAAGCTTTTCATAAAATCTCCATTCTTGTAATAATAATTAATTACATTTTTTCCTAAAATAATAAAAATATGTATTAAAAGGAATTTTAGCGATAAAAGTTAAAAACAAAATAGGGAAGAAGAAGGAATAAATATAAATACAAATGATAATAATAAAATAGCTACAAAAAGTAAAAAAGAGAAAAGACAAGTATATTTAAGAAAATAAAAGAAAATTGACATATAAAACAGAATAAAAAATCAAAATAAACATAGAAAGCAGTTGTAATTAAGCAGAAAAGTGATATAATATTAATAGTCAAAGAAAGTCAAAGTCAAAAAAGAGGTGAGTATGGATATATGAAAATAACAGATGTAATAGAAGAATTTATAAAAGATTTATTTGATGATGAACAAGAATATATAGAAATACAAAGAAACGAACTTGCAGAAAAATTTAATTGTGTACCATCTCAAATAAACTATGTAATATCTACAAGATTTAGGCCATCACAAGGGTACTATGTAGAAAGCAGGCGAGGGGGCCGGTGGAAGTATAAAAATAAAAAAAGTAAACATTACAAAAAGCAATTATTTAATGCATATAATAGCAAATACAGGAGATAAAATAACATCAAATGAAGTAGACATATTTATAAGCAATTTCCTATCATACAACATTATAAATAAAACAGAAGCAAAGCTTTTAAAAGTAGCAACAAGTGACAATGTACTTACAGTACCACAAGAAATGAAAGACACTTTAAGAGCAAGTATATTTAAAAATATGATTTTGAATTTGGTAGAAGATTAGTCCCAAAAGGGACGTTTCTTTGTGGGACATTTTGTCCCATTGGGGACACATCTAGATATTAATTTTAAGGAGGTAATTAACATGCTATGTCAAAAATGTAATAAAAATGAAGCAAATGTAAAGTATACAGAAATTATAAATGGAGAGAAAAAAGAAATGATGCTATGTGAAGAATGTAGCCATGAATTAGGATTAGATAATATGAACTTTAATATGCCAATAGATTTTTCTAGTTTCTTTGGAGGACTATTAGAGGATGAAGAATATAATTCACCAGAATTTATGCCATTATTCCAAAAAGTAAAAGAGTTAAAATGTGATAATTGTAATATGACTTATGATGAGTTCATAAATCAAGGAAAGTTTGGATGCCCAGAATGCTATGATGTATTTTCTACAAAAATAGATTCTATTTTAAAAAGATTACATGGAAGTAACAAATATTTAGGGAGAAAGGCATTGAGAAATGATATAGCTGAAAATAGAACAAAAAAGGTAGATTCTAAAGATAAAGAAAGTAAAAAAACAGTAGATACTAAAAAGAATAAAATAGAAAAATTACAAGAAGACTTAAAAAAAGCAATAGCAGATGAGAGATATGAAGATGCAGCAAAAATTAGAGATGAAATAAAGAAGATAGATAAATAAAGAAGGGAGCAATTAAAATGTTAAATTGGTATTTACAGTCAGGTAATGAGTCAGATGTAGTTTCTAGTACAAGAATAAGATTTGCAAGAAATATAAAAGGATTTCCTTTTGTTAATAGATATACAAAAAAAGATGCTAATAAAATAATAGAAATGATGGAAAATATAATCCCTAATTTTGGATATGGATTAAAATTGATTAGACTAAAAGATTTAGATGATATTACAAAATTAAGTTTAGTTGAGAAACATTTAATAAGTCCAGAGTTTGCATATAACAAAAGCGATATTGGAGCAATTGCTATTAATGATGATGAGAATATATGTATAATGATAAATGAAGAAGACCATTTGAGAATTCAAGTTTTGGCAGCTGGGTTAGAACTTGAGAATTCTCTAAATCTAGCAATTGAGATTGATAAAAAGTTAGAAGAACTTATTCCATATGCATATAATGATAAATATGGATTTTTAACAAGTTGTCCAACAAATGTTGGAACAGGGCTTAGAGCCTCAATTATGGTTCATTTGCCAGCACTTAGCAAAACAAGAAATATTAGAAAAGTATTAGAAGCGGTAAATAGCTTTGATATGAATATTAGAGGACTATATGGAGAAGGAAGCAAAACTAGTGGAGATATTTATCAGATATCTAATAAGCAATCACTTGGAATTTCAGAAGAAGAGATAATAAAGAATCTAAAAGTTATTACAGATAAAGTAATAGAACAAGAGAAATTAGCAAGAAAAATACTTACTAAAAAAGAAATTGAATTAGAAGATAAAGTATATAGAGCTTTTGGAATAATGAGTAACGCAAGAAAGTTATCATCTGAAGAATTTAATATTCTATTATCAGATGTAAAACTTGGAACAGATATGGGTATAATTAAGGAGCTTAATGATTTAAAAGTAAAAAAACTTCAAACTTATACAAAACCTGCAAATCTACAAAAATATGTAGGACAAACATTAGATGCATATTCAAGAGATATAAAGAGAGCAGAGATTGTAAAACAGATAATACGAGACCAATAAACTGTAGATAACTAAAGAACTGACATAAGTAATTCACAGTAGGGACATACCTCAATCTATGAGGAATGCCAATGACTGAGGTGTGTCCCTATACATATAAGAAAGGAGAAACAATTATGACATATAAATTTACAGCAAGAGCAGAAAAGGCTCTTGAAATCTCAAATGAAATAGCAATTGAACTTGGACATAACTATATAGGTACAGAACATTTACTATATGGACTAGTAAAAGAAGGTTCAGGAATTGCAAATAAAGTTTTAGAGAATCAGAATATAACAGCAGAGGCTATTCTTGAAAAAATAGAAGAATTAATTGGAACAGGAGAAAAAAGAGGTAATCAAACAATAGGATTTACTCCTAGAACAAAAAGAGTAATAGAAAGTGCTTTTATGGAAGCACGTAAATTAGGATCAGACTATATAGGAACTGAACATTTATTAATTGGTATTATGAGAGAAGCAGATAGCATAGCAGTAAGAATAATGCTTGATTTAAATGTTAATCCTCAAAAGCTATATAATGAAATTGTAAAAGTGATAAATGAAAATGATGGAAGTGAAGAAATAAGTAAGCCTAAGGGTAAGCCAAATAGCTATAATTCAACACAAACACTTAATCAATTTGGAAGTGATTTAACTAAAGTCGCAAAAGAAGGAAAATTAGACCCAGTTATAGGGAGAAAAAAAGAGATTGAAAGAATTATACAAATATTATCAAGAAGAACTAAAAATAATCCATGTTTAATTGGTGAACCAGGTGTTGGTAAGACAGCTGTTGTGGAAGGATTAGCTGAGAAGATAGTTGAAGGAAATGTTCCAGAGATACTTAAAGATAAAAGAGTTGTTACACTTGATATATCTGGAATGGTAGCTGGTGCAAAATACAGAGGAGATTTTGAGGAAAGAATAAAGAAAGCGTTAAAGGAAGTAAAAAAAGCAGGGGATGTTATTCTTTTCATAGATGAAATTCATACAATAGTAGGAGCTGGTGCAGCAGAAGGAGCAATAGATGCAGCAAATATCTTAAAACCATTACTTGCAAGAGGAGAAGTTCAAATAGTTGGTGCAACTACACTTAATGAGTATAGGAAATATATAGAAAAAGATAGTGCATTAGAAAGAAGGTTTCAGCCAGTTACAGTTGATGAGCCAAGCATTGTTGATAGCATAGAAATATTAAAAGGACTTAGAGATAAATATGAGGCACATCATAATGTTAAAATTACAGATGAGGCAATAGATTCTGCTGTAAAATTATCTAGTAGATATATTAATGATAGATTTCTTCCAGATAAGGCAATAGATTTGATTGATGAGGCATCATCAAAAGTAAGATTAAAAACTTATACAGAACCAGATAAAATTAAAAAACTTGAGGAGAAAATTGAAAAATTAGAAAAAGAAAAAGAAGAAGCAATAGCAGTTCAAGATTTTGAAAAGGCAGCAGAACTTAGAGATAAAGAACATAAAGAAAAAGATAAATTAGAAAAAGAAAAGAATAATTGGAAAGAGAAGAATATAAAAGATATTAGAAATATAACATCTGAAGATATTGCAGAAGTAATTGCATCAAGTACAGGAATACCTGCACAAAAAATTAATCAAGACGAAAATGAGAAACTGAAGAATTTAGGCAAGACTTTACATCAAAGAGTAATAGGGCAAGATGAAGCTGTGCTTGCTGTTGCAAAGGCAATAAAGAGAAGCAGAGTAGGATTGAAAGATCCTAACAGACCTATAGGCTCATTTATGTTTTTAGGTCCTACTGGTGTTGGTAAAACAGAACTATCAAAATCACTTGCAGAAAATCTTTTTGGAGATGAAAATGCAATTATAAGGGTAGATATGTCTGAATATATGGAAAGTCATTCTACATCGAAAATGATAGGTTCACCTCCAGGATATGTTGGGTTTGACGAAGGTGGAGGATTGACTGAAAAGATAAGAAGAAAACCATATTCAGTAATCCTTTTTGATGAAATAGAAAAAGCGCATCCAGATGTACTAAATATGTTGCTTCAAATACTAGATGATGGAAGACTTACAGATTCTCATGGTAGAACAGTAAACTTTAAAAATTGTGTTATCATAATGACATCAAATATTGGAGCAAGATTAATTACAGATAAGAAAACTTTAGGATTTTCAAGTGGAAAAGACAATAATGAAAGTCAAAAGGAATATGAGAATACTAAAAAAGAAGTAATGGCAGAATTAAAGAAAGGTTTTAGACCAGAGTTTATAAACCGTGTTGATGAGATAATTGTATTCCATAAGTTAACACAAAATGAATTAAGCAAAATAGTTGATATAATGTTTGAACAAATAAAGAATAGAATTGCTGAAAGAAATATAAAATTAGAAATAGATTCTAAAGCAAAAGAACTAGTTATAAAAAATGGAACAGATATAAATTATGGCGCAAGACCACTTCGTAGAGCAATACAAAATATGATAGAAGATAAACTTGCAGAAGAAATTTTAGATGGAAATTTAAAATCTGGAGATACTGCAAAAATAACAGCAAAAGATGATGAGATACAGATAAAAGTTAAAGTAAAAAAACAATAATAAACATACAAAAAGATACTCTTAAATTAATTTTAGAGTATCTTTTTTCAATATTAAAAAATTGTAAAGACATGAAGTTTATATTTTATAGATAAATTTAATTTATATATACTATAATATACATAATACTGATAGAAGCGGAAAATACTGTGAATACTGAGGCGAGAGGATTCAGAGCGAAAAAATCGTTGGAAACAGTCATTGAAGTTTTATGTAAATAATTATAAAATTATTAAAATAAAGCATTGCTTTATAATTATTTTAAGGGGGCTATTTTATGGCAAAACGGCAACAAATAGTAAATGAGGCTAATTATATTGTAGAAAATGGTGCTACAGTACGAATGGCTGCTGCAAACTTTGGAATTTCCAAGTCAACAATCCATATTCATATGACAAAGGAATTGCCAGATATGGATATAGTGCTTTATGAGTCAGTAAGAAAAGTAATGGACAAAAATAAGGCAGAACGGCATTTACGTGGAGGATTAGCAACAAAAATGAAATTCGAGGCCATTAAAGAGTATGAGTCCTAAAAATATAGAGTAGTGATACAAACTAGTGTCACTACTCTATATTTTTTATACTGGATTGACATGTATAATTGCATCAGAAACATTATCTAATTTTTTTATATCTTTTTCTAAATTATCTGCTAAACTATGACTATCAAATGTAGGCATATTACCATCAACACATATTGTCAGAATTATAACATGATTATAACCGGAAGGAGTAGAATATATATTTTCAATTGATTTAATTTCTTTATAATTATGTATCAAATTTAATATTGTATCTTTAGTGCGTTCATCGATAGATACATCCATAAGCACATTATAACTTTCAATAAATATTCTTACACCTGTATAACATATCCATATAGCAATTCCAAGACCTACAACTCCATCAACCCAATAAATTCCTTTTGAAGCAAGTAAAATAGATATTAAAGTAAATGAAGTTACAATGCAATCATTAAAGTGATCTTTTGAATTTGCTTTTAGAAGTATATTATTATATCTTTTGTTTAGTTTATTTGTATATATGAATAAGGAAATTTTAATTATTATAGTTACTATACAAACAATTACTAAATAAATAGAATACTCTAAACTATTTTTAAATATAAGAGATGTTATTGCATCAATTAATAATTTAATAGATACCGCAACCATAGATATACTGATAAGCATTGAGAATATGTATTCAGATTTTCCATGTCCGAAATTATGATCTGCATCTCCAGGCTTACTTGCAATTTTATTTCCTATGAATGTCATAAGTGAAGCAAAAATATCACCAGCACTATTCATGCTGTCTGCAATCATTGCCTGGCTTTTGCTTGTGAAACCAACAATTGCCTTTATAACTAGTAAAAATACATTTCCGATAATTCCAGCTATACCAGCTAGCTTAGTACTTTTATATCTATCCATAAAAACCCTCCACAATAGATAAATCAATTTCTATATTATAGCACAATATATATTTAATGTAAAATTATAAAAATTTGCAAACAATGTCATAATATGGTATAATTATTTTACATTTATTTATACTTATGAAAAGAAGGTGCTAAAAATGATAGTGCTAATATTAATATATATTTTAATTTTTTTAATATTTGCCTTAATTTTATTTGCAGTTGCACAAATTAAATTGGCAGGAATAAAAGTAAAGGATTTTTGGGGCTTTATAGAAGCTAACCAGATTTTAGATAAATTATATAGATTTGCAAGAAAATACGAAAGATTAACTCCACAAGAGCAATTGATATTTTTATCAGAAGCAGAAAAAGTATTTAATGCATTTGATAAAGTACCAGATATGTTATGGGAAGAAGAATACCAAAAATATATGGATGTATTAGATAAATATAAAAATATAAAAGTAGTAAGATGGTCACAAAATTAGAAAAAGGTTAAAAATATTTTATGTTTTTAACCTTTTTTTATTTTAAATAAAATATTTTTTAAATTAATACATAATATATAAAGAGATTATATAATTTTGAGAGGATTTTTAATGAATAAAATTAGATATTTTGATCATGCTGCTACAACAGCAGTTAGTGAGGAAGTTTTAAAAGAAATGTTACCATACTTTAGCATTGAATATGGAAATCCATCATCTATATATAGTATTGGCAGAAATGCTAAAAGAGCTATAGAAGAAGCAAGACTAAGAGTAGCATTAGCAATAAATTCTAATACTAAAGAAATATATTTTACAGGTTGCGGAAGTGAGAGTGATAATATTTCGTTAAAGGGTGTTGCATATGCAAATAAGGAAAAAGGAAATCATATAATTACAACAAAAATAGAGCACCCAGCAATACTAAACACTTGTAAAAGTCTAGAAAAAGAAGGATTTAATGTAACATATTTAGATGTTGATGAAGATGGATTAATAGACATTGAAGACTTAAAAAATAGAATTACAGATAGTACAATATTAATAAGTGTAATGTTTGCAAATAATGAAATAGGAACAATTCAGCCAATAAAAGAAATAGGAAAAATAGCTAAAGAAAGAAATATATTATTTCACACAGATAGTGTTCAGGCAGTAGGGAATGTAAAAATAGATGTTAAAGAAATGAATATAGATTTATTATCAATGTCAGCACATAAGTTTTATGGACCAAAGGGAGTAGGTGCGATATATATAAGAGAAGGAGTTAAATGTAACAAACTACAAGATGGTGGACATCAAGAAAAAGACAGAAGAGCTGGAACAGAAAATGTAGCAGGAATAGTTGGACTGGGTAAAGCTATACAAATTGTAGATTATAATTTAGAAGCATATAATAAGAAAATGAAAGATTTAAGAGATTATTATGAGGCACAAGTTGAAAAAAGTATACCATATGTAAAAATTAATGGAAATAGAGAAAAAAGACTCCCAGGAAATAGCAATATATCTTTTGAATTTATTGATGGAGAAGCGTTGCTTTTGAATTTGGATATAAACGGTATATGTGCATCAACAGGTTCTGCATGTAGTAGTGGGCAAGAAGCTCCATCTCATGTTTTGACAGCAATAGGACTTACTGAAAGTATAGCTAAAGGATCTCTAAGAGTAACATTTGGGAAAGAAAATACAAAAGAAGATGTTGATTATTTAGTGAAATCGTTAGTAGAAATAATTGATAACTTAAGAAACATGTCATGTGAGTATAAGGAATTTATAAAAAGAGAAACTAAGAATTAAACTCTTAGTTTCTTTATTATTTTTATTTCATCAAATAGATTATCTATAGATTCCTTTCTTTTAAGATAAGCAGTTCTGTATTCTTCTAAGATATATTTATAATTCCTGAAGTCTTCGCCTTTTTCAAACATCATTTGCATGCAAGCTGCAAAGTATTCTTGCTTTTTTTCTTTCTTAGCTATTTCTCGTTTTATATTATATTCATTTATTTTTTCTAATCTTTTAATTTGTGTATCCAAATACTTAGTATATTCAAAAATACAACTAATTTCATAGTTGATATCATCTATTACTACTTTAAATAGCGGTTTAACTATTTTAGGGTTCAATTTCCCGATTTTTGTGTTTTCTTCCATGCTTTTTAATGCAACTGACTTAGGTGTAGTAGGCTGAGTTTCCTCAATCAAAAGTTTTAATGTATCTGTTATACCAATATGCGTTTTATATTGCCTTTTACTAACAATTGCATCAAATTCGTCTGCAACTCTAATAATTTGTCCTTCAAGTGGAATATCTTTTTTAGTAAGACCTTTAGGATATCCAGTTCCATTTAAAGCTTCATGATGATATATAGTACCAGCACTATAGGCTTTAAGTTTAGGATCTTCCATGCACATATTATATCCTAAAGTAGTGTGTGTTTTCATAACTTCATATTCCTCATCTGTCAAAGGACCATTTTTTTGAAGAATATTTGGAGGAATAAAGATTTTACCTATATCATGGAGATAAGCGCATGTTGTACAATATATGGTAAACTCTTTGTTCATATGCATATATTCACATAAACGACAAGTTAAGTTTGCTACATTTTCACAATGTCGTCTAGTAAATGGATCTAATGTATCAAGCATGCTTAACTGATATCTCATAGTTTCATCTAAATTATATGACTTTAGATTTGTTTTGCTATAAAAATCTAATTCTTCTTTCATTTGTATCTCCCTAAAATAATGTATTGTATGTATTAATTTTATAGCTAATATAATTTTAGGTCAAGAGGGACGGAGCAAAACGTAAAAAAATTAACGTTTTGCTCCGTCCCAAATGTTAAATATCCATTTGACTACTCAAGAAACCAGCAGCTGATTGAACTACTTTTAATTCCATGTCTCCCATTTTAGTTTTTTGTTCTTTGGAAAGTAATATTACACTTCCTATTACATCTCCATCAGATATGATAGGGTATATTACTTGAGAATTATATCTTCTTTCTTTATTATTATCATTTTGAGTGATTGGAACAGATAGTTCATTATTTTCTTTACTTGTATATATTTCTTTATTTTCCATTATCTTTTCTAACTCAGGACTTAGAGATTGTTCTAAGAATTCCTTTTTAGATCCTCCAGATACAGCTATTACAGAATCTTTATCAGTAATACAAGCAATATGTCCAGTTGTTTTTGAAAGAGTTTCTGCATATCCAGTAGCAAATTCAGATAGTTCGCCAATTGGAGAGTATTTCTTTAATATAACTTCTCCTTCTTTATCAGTAAAAATCTCTAAAGGATCACCTTCTTTTATACGAAGTGTTCTTCTTATTTCTTTAGGAATAACAATTCTACCTAAATCATCTATTCTTCTTACTACTCCTGTTGCTTTCAAAATTTTCCCTCCTTTGTTTTATTTTGAATTTAAATTTATTATTTGTTTTGAATTTAAATTTATGCATAATTTTGACAAAAACTTTAAAACTACTTGTAAAGACAAGAAAAAATCGATATAATATATTTGTTTTGTAAAAGATAAAAACGATTTTCTTAAGGAGGAGAAAATGAATAATATAGATTTAAAAGATACATATTTAAAATTTTTTGAAAGTAAAGGACACAAAATAATACCAAGTGCACCAATAATACCTGAAAATGATCCGACATGTTTGTTTAATACTGCAGGTATGCAACCTTTAGTTCCATATTTAAAAGGAGAACCACATCCAGAAGGAACAAGACTTGCAGATGTTCAAAAATGTTTTAGAACAAATGACTTAGATTCAATAGGTGATACTACACACCATACATTTTTTGAAATGTTGGGAAACTGGTCTTTGGGAGATTATTTCAAACAAGAATCAATATCATGGAGCTTTGAATTTTTAACTAAATATTTAAACATTCCAGTAGAAAGGCTAGCAGTAACAGTATTTAAAGGAAATGATATAGTTCCAGCAGATAATGAATCAGCTGATATTTGGAAATCTTTAGGTATAAAGGAAGAGAGAATAGCATTCTTAGGAGAAGAACATAACTGGTGGCCTAATATGGAACTGCTTGGACCATGTGGACCAGATACAGAAATATTCTATTGGAGAAGCGAAAGCGATATTCCAGAAGCGTTTGATCCAGAAGATGAAAACTGGGTTGAAATATGGAATAATGTTTTCATGCAATATAACCATGAAGAAGGTGGAAAATTTACTCCATTAAAAAATAAAAATGTCGATACAGGATTAGGTGTTGAAAGAGTAACAGCAATATTAGAAGGATATACAGACAACTATAAATCATCTGTATGGAAAGATGTTATAGAGAAAATAGAAAAAATATCAGGTTTATCATATGATGAAGAAAATGCTAGAAGCATGAGAATTATTGCAGATCATATTAGAGCAATTGTTATGATAGCAGGAGATGAAGCTGGAATAAAACCATCTAATACTGATCAAGGATATATATTAAGAAGATTGATTAGAAGAATGATAAGATATGCTAAAAAATTAAATATAGATATAAATTCTGATTGGGAACAAGAATTAGCAGAGTTAATTATCAATAAATACTCAAAATATTATAACGAACTTGAAAGAAACAGAAATGATATATTAGAAACATTGAAAAATGAAAAAGTTAAATTCAATAGAACTTTAGAAAAAGGGTTAAGAGAATTTGAAAAAGTAGTTAGAAATCTTGAGGGAGACTTAATTAACAAAGATGTAGCATTTAGACTATATGATACATTTGGATTCCCAATAGAATTAACAGAAGAATTAGCAGAAGAAATGAATTTAAAAGTAGATACAGAAGGATTTAAACAAAAGTTTAAAGAGCATCAAGAAAAATCTAGAGAAGGAGCAACTGGTAAATTTAAAGGTGGACTTGCATCAACTGGAGAAATGGAAACAAAATATCACACTGCAACACATCTTTTAAATGCTGCATTAAAAAAAGTTTTAGGTGACCATGTTCATCAAAAAGGAAGTAATATAACTGCTGAGAGAATGAGATTTGATTTTTCACATCCAGCAAAAATGACAGATGAAGAAAAACAAAAAGCAGAAGAATTAGTAAATCAATATATTGAACAAGCCATACCTGTAGAAAGACTTGAAATGAAAAAAGAAGAGGCTTTAGCTTTAGGGGCAGAGGCAATGTTTATTGATAAATATGGAGATGTTGTTACAGTATATAAAATAGGAGATGTGTCTATAGAATTATGTGGAGGACCTCATGTTGATAACACTAGCAAACTAGGACATTTCAAGATTAAAAAAGAAGAATCTTCATCAGCTGGAGTAAGACGTATAAAGGCAATATTGGAGTAGGAGAAGATAAAATGGATGATTGTATATTTTGTAAAATAATAAAAAGAGAGATACCATCTAGTATAGTTTATGAAGATAATGAGATAATAGCATTTAGAGATGTAAATCCACAAGCACCAATTCATATACTAGTAATACCTAAAAAACACATTTCATCTTTAGTGGATTTAAAAGAAGAGGATGAGGTGGTTGTTGGTAGAATTTATACAGTTATAAATAAAATTGCACAGCAAGAAGGGATAGACAAAAAAGGATTTAGGGTAATTGTAAACTGTGGAGAAGATGGAGGACAGGAAGTAAAACACTTACATTTCCATATATTAGGTGGAAAAAAACTTGGAGTAAAAATTTGCGAATAATAATATGAAAAAATGTAATTATGTGTTATAATATTAATATAGGGTATAAGTGGAGGTGTTAATTATGACAGCAAATAAATATGGAAGTGTTTTAACAGTACTTTTAGTAATACTTATAATAGCTATATTAGTGGGTGCAGGGCTTCTGTTTTATAATTATGTAATAAAGCCAAGAGTAGATAAAGATACTACTATAGAAGCTATAGCGGAATTTGATAGAACTGTAGAAGAAAATAACGATAATAATCAAACTGGAGAAAATAATGAAGGAATAACAAGTATAGAACCCAACCAACCAGGGAATACAGGAACAACAAATAAAAAAATCTATTACAAAGAATTTGTTATGTTAGGATATATAACTATACCAAAAACAAATGTTAAAGAACCAATATTAGATGTTGTTACTCCTGAATCACTAAATACTGCAGTGGCTGCTTTATATCCAAGCAATCCACAGTTAAATCAAGTGGGAAATGTTGTAATAATAGGACATAACTATAGAAATGGAAAGTTCTTTTCAAATAATAATAAACTATCTGTAGGGGATAAAATTATGATAAAAGATAATACAGGTACAGAATTAACATATACTATATATCAGAAATTCCAAACTACGGAACAAGATACAAGTTTCTATACAAGAAATACAAATGGAAAGGCAGAAATTACTTTATCAACTTGTACAGATGACAGTAAAGCAAGAATTATAATTTTAGCAAGAGCAGATTAATAATTTTAGATAAATAGATTAGTGCGAAATATCATTTTAAATTTCGCACTGATTTTTGAATAATATTCATCATTTTACAATACTTCTATTTTTTTAATAAAAAGCATTGACAAAATAGTAAAAATTAATTAAAATAGAATACGTACTTTTTAAATGGTGGATGTAGCTCAGTTGGTTAGAGCGCTGGTTTGTGGCACCAGAGGCCGTGGGTTCAAGTCCCATCTTCCACCCCACAAACTAATTTTAATATATATTGGGGTGTAGCCAAGCGGTAAGGCACCAGACTTTGACTCTGGCATGCGGCGGTTCGAATCCTCCCACCCCAGCCAATAATATCAAGACTTTCAAGAAATTGAAGGTCTTTTTATTTTGTTAAAAATAGGCTTACTGTTCCAAAACTGTTACATGGCACCAGTACAATTCAGTAAAATAAATTGAAATAGTAAAATTGGTAATTATAAAGAAACATAAAATTTATTAACATTAAAAAGTTGATATGATACCATATTTTTATAAATATAAAAATATTGAAGGAGAAAAACAAAAGATGAAAAAAGCAGAAGAAAAAGGAATAACACTAATAGCACTAATAATAACAATTTTATTCTCTTATGATGAAAAACTAAAATGTAGTAATAGCAAAGGTTTCCTCCTACAAACAATTTAGTAGTTTATAAATTCTCACATATTTAAAAGATGAATTGTAAAAAATATATACAAGTTCATCTTTTTTTGAATTTATAATGAAAAAATTGAAAATAAATGCTAT
>CAOJKK010000017.1 GCA_948437895.1 uncultured Clostridium sp. | reverse complement strand
GATATTTCAGCTGTTGTAACAACAATTGCTCTATCTGCACCAGCAATAGCATTTTTAAATCCTTGTTCTATACCAGCTGGACAATCTATTAATATATAATCAAACTCTTCTTTTAACTTTTTAGTTAACTCTTTCATTTGATCTTCATTTATTGCTGTTTTATCTCTTGTTTGAGCTGCAGGGAGTAAAAATAACTCTTCAAAACGCTTGTCCTTTATCAATGCTTGTCTTAATTTGCATTTTTCTTCTATAACATCTACTATGTCATAAACTATTCTATTTTCTAATCCCATAACAACATCTAAATTTCTAAGTCCGATATCTGTATCAACTAATACAACCTTTTTTCCTGCTTCCGCAAGGCTTGAACCTAAATTTGCTGTTGTCGTTGTTTTTCCTACTCCACCTTTTCCTGATGTTATAACTATAACTTCTCCCATAAAAACCTCCATTCTGATAATTGAAATTATCAGCATAAAACAAAATAACTGTATTTTTTCAATACAGTTATTTTATAATTTTTTACTTAAAAAGTCAATGCGAACCATATATTTTTTACAGTAATATCAGATTTTATAAGTTAATCATCATACAAATTCTAAAACCTAAATAAGCTTGTGATGAACCAATATATTCCCTTACGGATGCTGGGTAATTCTTTCTTTCATTTCTATAGCTTCCTCCTCTAATTGAAAGTTTTGAATCTATACCATTTAATTCTTGTGTAATTTCAGCAACATTCCCAGCCAAATCATAAATATTATTTGCTACAGCAATATCACTGCTTCCTGTTTTTTGTATTGTTGTGTTATAAATACCCCAACTTGAACTATCTTGAGTTACTTCTGCTTCTGTTTTTGCACCAGTTTGTATAATCCAATTCAAAGTAGTATCCCATTCTTGAGGATATACTAGATGTGTTTTAATATAATCTTTATATTCTGGTTTTGTATCGTACATACCACTTGCTTTTGAATAAACACTATCCTTAATGTCCACCCATGGATCATAATCCCTTTTTATTTGTGCTATTTCCCTATCTTCTATACCTCTACTTGCTTCAAATCTCCCAATATAAAATCCATTATATTTTTCGACACTTGATTTTAGAGTTTTATAGTCATCAGTATTCTCATCTAACCAATAAGCACCTAAAGACTTTTTAGTTGCCATTCTTTCTCCATGAAATGCTTTTTTACTAAAAGTAAGTGTTGTTCCATTAACAGGAACCCAAACAAATTCATTTCCTCTATCTTCTTCTCCTGAAAAATCATCTGTTATAACAATCCCTGTATTTTTAGTTCCTTTCACATATTTAAATCCTTTAGGTATTGGAACCTCATCAACTATATTAGATATTTTGCTTTCATATTCATCTGGTATATTGGCTATAATTCCATGAAAATTATTGTTATCACTAGCAATACATTTTTCTCCAGAATCATTTGATATTGTTATTGTGTGTCCATTTCCATCCAGTTTACCCTCGAACTTTTTGCTAATTAATAATTCTCCTGTATACTCAAAATCATTCATAAGTAAATATGTTGCAGTATTTGTAAAATTATAAAACTTTTCTTTAACTTGAATTGTCTCATTGCTTCCTATTTTTAATAATTGCTCCATAGTATATATTGGTATTATTTCACTGTTACCTATATATGAATTATATATATCTTCCATTGTTTCCGTACTATCATATACTCTTTCAGTTTCTTCCAATATATCTTTTTGTGATTTAAGTTTATTTGATACTAATATATATGAACTTATTAAAAAAGATACCATAAACAGTACTGATACCAATACTATTATTGTTATTGCACCATTCTCCTTTTTTAAATTCTTCATTTGTTCCTCCAATATTTATAAGTGCTTAATTAATGTCAGTATTCTAATTTTCTATTTATATTATATAGTAACTGTTTTTATTTTTGCAATACATTTTAATAGTTTTATTTACTTATATCCTAAAAAATTGTATAATATACATGAATTTTAAGGAGATTGATAAACGTGAATAAAAAGTATTTAGAAAAATTAGAATATAATAAAGTGTTAGAAAATTTATGCGTATTTGCTAAAACATATATCGGAATAGAAGAATGCAAAACTTTAGCACCTTCAAGCAATGTAAACTACTTACTAGAGCAAACTTATGAAGCATATAATTTAATTTGTAGAAATGGAAATCTTCCTATTTCTACAATTGATAATATAGATATATTAATTAAAAATCTAGAATCAGATTTTTCTTTGACTGCTTCAGATTTATTAAAGCTCACACATATTTTAAAAACAGCTAGAGAGCTTAAAGAATATTTTTCTTTTAATCAAGATGATTATGAGCTTATAGCAGATTACTTTTCTAACTTATATACAAACAAACAACTAGAAAAAGAGATAACTGATAAGATTTTAGATGAAAATACAATTTCGGATAATGCATCTACAAAATTGAAAGCTATAAGGAAATCTCAAAAAGATTTAAGTTTAGAAATAAAAAACAAATTAAATACAATAATTCACTCTAAAAACTATTCAAAATATCTTCAAGATAATGTTGTAACAATAAAAAACGAGAGATATGTTGTACCTGTTAAAGAAGAATATAGAGGACAAATAAAAGGATTTGTTCACGATATATCTTCAAGTGGTTCTACTGTATTTATTGAGCCTTTATCTGTTTTTGAACTTAATAATCAGCTTAATAACTTAAAAACAGATGAACAAATAGAAATACTAAGAATTCTAGAAGAACTTTCAAAAAAATTCGCAGGAATTACAGCTGAATTAAAAAGCAATGTTACATTAATTGGTGAAATTGATTTTGTTTTTGCAAAAGCTAGTTTTAGTAAAAGTATTAATGGAATAAAACCAGAATTAAATAAGAATAAAGTTATTAATTTAATATCAGCAAGACATCCTTTAATTGATAAGGATAAAGTTGTTCCAATAGATATAAGTATTGGAGAAAATTATTCTTCACTTATAATTACAGGACCTAATACTGGTGGAAAAACAGTTGCTTTAAAAACTACAGGGCTTTTACTTCTTATGGCATATAGCGGATTGCTTATTCCTGCTAATGAAAATAGTAGTATATATGTATTTGATAACATTTTTGCGGATATAGGTGATGAACAAAGTATAGCAGAATCTCTAAGTACCTTTTCTGCCCACATGTTAAACATTGTAGAAATAACTAAATCAGCAAGTAAAAATAGCCTTATACTACTAGACGAATTAGGTTCTGGTACAGACCCAATTGAAGGTAGTAGACTAGCAATAAGTATATTAGAATATTTCAACGATTTAGGTTCTACTACAATTAGTACAACACATTATCAAGAATTAAAGGAATATGCTTTATCACATACTGGTTTTGAAAATGCTAGTTTTGAGTTTAATATTGATACTTTATCTCCCACCTACAAACTATTAATTGGAATACCTGGTAAAAGTAACGCATTTGCTATTAGCCAAAAACTAGGTTTAGATAACACCATACTTGAAAGAGCAAAGTCTTTAATTGAAAAAAATGATGTTAATATAGAAGATTTACTAAAGGGAATATATGATAACAAATTAGAAATAGAGAAGCAAAAAGAAGAAACTACCAAGAATCTAAATCAAGTAGAATTACTGAGAAGAAAGTTGGAAACTGATTACTCTGATTTAGAACAAAAAGCAAATGAAATGATTATTAAATCAAAAGCTCAAGCGAGAGATATATTATTAGATGCATCCGAAGATGCTGATAGAATTATTAAAGAAATGAACAATATTTCTAAAAAGAAAAATAAGAATTCTATGCAAGAACTATATGATCTAAAAAGCAATCTAACTAATAAAATAAAAGACGTTACATATGGTAATTCTAAAAATGAGCATGGAAACTTAAATAAAGAAGATATAAAACTTGGAATGAATGTATTTGTTATTCCTCTTAATAAAGAACGGAATCATTACTTCTCTTCCTAATGATTCTGATGAAGTAGAAATTCAAATAGGATTTTTAAAAACAAATGTTAATATAGATAAATTAATAAAAACTAAAAATAATACTAACACACAAACTAAAGCTAAGAAATCTTTAAACAACAATAAAAGTAATGCTATAACTAAATCTAAAACTATCTCACCAGAGATAAATGTAATAGGACTAAATGTTGAAGAAGCAACTCAAATTATTGATAAATATTTAGATGATGCAAATCTATCGAAACTAGAAACTATTAGAATTGTTCATGGAAAAGGAACTGGAAAACTTCGAGTTCGGAATTCACTCATTCCTAAAAAAACACCCTCATGTTAAATCATTTAGAATAGGAAATTATGGAGAAGGTGAAATGGGTGTTACTGTTGTTACATTAAAAAAATAGGTAGTAATCTTTTACTATCTATTTTCTTTCATCCATTTAACTCTCTCTTCATGAAGCTTGTTCCCAAATTCTATTCCATTTTTAATGTTATATTTCTCTTTTATATATTCTCCATCAACTTCTGATAGTAATCTATTTCCTAGCTCTAAAAAAGTACATTGTTCCTTTTCTTCTTCACTTAAGTCTCCAAATCTATTTCTATCGCAATATACAACTATTTGAAGTCCTTCTAGTCCTAAAACAGATTTACTCACTCTCTCAATAAACTCTACTTTCTTTGAATCTGTCATTTTACTAAATATCCCACCGTCTCATGTGCTCTTTGCTAGATATTATTCCTGCTTTTTTCCAAATAGTTGGTACACCTATTCTATTTGATAAGTTTCTTACTGGTTCTACTCCCTTTTCTGCATGGCCATGATGGTGTGGATACATCTCTTTAGGCGTTAATCCTTTTCCTAAATCATGCACTAATACTGCATATCTTATTAATAAATCATCTGTTAGCTTTACACTATTTTGAACAGCAAGCATTGTATGATTATAGCTATCTCCTTCTGGATGGTATTTAAGTGGTTGAATACTTCCAATTAAATCATATATCTCTTTAAAGTGTATATCTAAAACATCTGCTTCTTTCAATACATTAAAAAATCTTGATGGATTATTTGATGCTAAAGCTTTTCTAAATTCTACGAATACTCTTTCTTTAGATAATGTATCTAATTCATCTTTTAGCTCATTCATAAGTTTTAAAGTATTTTCTTCGACCTCAAAATCTAATTCACTTGCAAATCTTGCTACTCTATATACTCTTAATGGGTCTTCTTTAAAACTTTCACCTATTGCTTTTATAACTCTATTCTCTACATCTTTAATTCCGATTGAATGGGTCAATTATTTCACCTGTTAGCACATCTTTTGCGATAGCATTAATACTTAAATCTCTTCGTTTTAAATCTTCTTCGATCGTAATATTTCTGCCTGTTGTTATTTCAAAACTTTTATGCCCTCTTCCTATCTTTTTTTCAGTTCTTGCTAGTGCAAATTCTTTTCCCTCTAAATCAAAAACTTCAAATGCCTTTCCTCTTACATGTGTATTTGGAAAAAGATTAATAAACTCATTTTTATCAAGTCCTACTATTGCATAATCCTCATCATAAATAGGCCTATTTAATAGAGTATCTCTTACAGCCCCTCCTACTAAATAAAGCCTTCCTCCTGATTTTTCAATTAATTTTGCAATATCTATTATTTCCATACTTTTTCCTTCTGTATGAACTATATCATAAAAATATTTATTTGACAAACATCTTTATTTTGTTCTGGAAAATATTTACATTCGATGTTTGCTATGCTATAATACTCTTGCCTTTCGCTTATTGGCAGAAAGGAGGTACATATATACCAATGAAAAAGTATACTAAGTTAATCGCTTTGTTATTAATATTCCTTCTTATGAAAGAATTTGATGAATAAAGCAAATAGGCACTAGTTCGCTCCTAGTGCCTATTTTTTGTACATATCTCCAATGAAAAAAATATATCAAGTCTTTTTTCATATTTATTATACCTACATTTACAATATTTGTCAATATTAATTTTATAAATTTCTTGCCATTTGGACTCCTGAACAAGATGCCATCATTAAACCTCTTGTCATTCCTCCTCCATCTCCTATTGAATATAGTCCTTTTATACTTGTTTCAAATTGTTCATTTATTATTACTTTATTGCTATAGAATTTTATTTCTGGCGCATATAGAAGATTATCTGGATTTCCAAATCCTTCTACAACTTTATCTATTGCTCTTATAAATTCTAAAATGCTTACCATTGTTCTATATCCCAATGCAAAAGTAATATCTCCTGCTACTGCTGATTTTAATGTTGGAACTACTGAATTGTTTTCTAATTCATAATCCCATGTTCTTTTTCCTCTATGTATATCACCTAGTCTTTGTACAACTATATTACCTGCACCTAGATCATTTAAATTTTGTGCTACATTACGACCATATCTAATTGGTTTGTCAAATGGATGTGTAAAATGATGCGAAACAAGTATTGCTAAGTTAGTGTTTGTGCTTTTTCTTTCTTTATATGAATGTCCATTAACTAATGTTAGGTTATTATCATAAACCTCAGCAGACACAAATCCACTTGGATTTTGACAAAATGTTCTTACTTTATCTCTGAATGGTCCTACTCTACCTACAAATTTAGCTTCATACATATATTTATTAACATCTTTCATGACTTCATCTGGAAGTTCGTATCTCACACCAATATCTACAATTCCTGTATCTGTTTTTATATGATGCTTATTACACATATCTACTAACCAGTTTGCACCCTTTCTTCCAACTGCTAAAACCACTTTATCTGCATATATTGTTTCCAATTCATGTTCTTCATCTTCTATGTATTTTGCTTCTTTTATTTTAACACCTTTTATCGATCCATCTTCTACTACTAAGTCGCTTACTGTAGTATTAAACATCATTTCTATTCCATTGTCTTCTATATATTTTTCTAATCTACCATATACTTCATGACTTTTTTCTGTACCTAAATGTCTTATTGGAATATTTATTAATTTTATCCCATCTTTTTCTGCTCTTTTAGATATTTTAGATATCTCTTCTTTGTATTCTACACCTTCTAATTTTTTATCTGCTCCAAAATCTAAATATATTTTGTCTGCATAATCTATTAATTCTTTTGTTTTTGGAACACCTATGTATTTATGCAAGATTCCACCTACATGTATATCATCATCTTCACTATTATATAAAGATAATTTCCCATCAGAGAATGCCCCTGCTCCTGAAAATCCATTTGTAATGTTACACATTGGTTTGCAATGTATACACTTCTTAGTCTTTTCTATTGGACAGCACCTGTCTTCTACTCTTTTACCTTGGTCTATTAATAATACTTTTTTGTACTTTTTTAATTGTATTAACTCATAAGCACAAAATATAGAGCTTGGTCCCATTCCCACTATTATTACATCATATTTATCTTGCATAAGATCACTCCATTTATTTTAATTTTCTTCCTTATTTGTAATTTCTTCTAAATTTAATAATTCTTCCCATCTTTTATCTACTTCTTTTTGGAATTCTTCAATCATCCATTCATTTCCTGGTTTAAACATATGTTTAAATCTTTTTTGTGGTCTTAAAAACTCTTCAATTGGTAGTTTGTTCTTTGGTTTATAGTTTACTGTATATTTCCCATCTACAACTTCATATAGAGGCCAATAGCATGTTTCTACTGCTAATTTGTTAATTTTCATTAAATCTTCTGTGTTATATCCCCATCCTCTTGGACACGGTGCAAGTACATTTAAAAATGCTGGTCCTTCTGTATATATAGCCTTTTCTGACTTTTCATATAAGTCTTTAAAGTTATTTACTGCTATTGTTTGAGCAACATATGGAATATGATGATTTGCAATGATATTAGTTAAATCTTTTCTGCTTTGCATTTTACCTGGAACAACTTTTCCAGCAGGTGATGTTGTTGTATCTGCAAACTTTGGAGTTGCACTTGATCTTTGTATACCTGTATTCATATATGCACCATTATCATAGCATACATAAACCATATCATGTCCTCTCTCCATAGCTCCAGATAAACTTTGAAGTCCTATATCATATGTTCCTCCATCTCCTCCAAATGCTATAAACTTAGTTGTTTGGTCTTCTGGAATTTTCCCTTTTCTTTTTAATGCTTTATATGCAGCCTCAGCTCCTCCTGCATTTGCTGCTGCACATTCAAAGGCTGTGTGTATAAATGAATCTGTCCATGCTGTATATGGATATATAAATGTTGAAACTTCCATACATCCAGTTGCTACACTAACTACTGCATGATCTTCTGGTTTTAATGCTCTAAGTATCATTCTTGCTACTGGTGGTGCACCACAACCTGCACACATTCTATGTCCTGCAGTAAACCTAGATGGTTTTTCTGCAACTACTTGTTTTAAATTATATGCCATTTTCAACTACCTCCTTAGCCCCAAATATCTATATGGATTGTCAATATTTCCTGTTTTTACAATCTCAGCTAAATCACTATATACGCTTTCTATATCATCTGCTTTTGTGTCTCTTCCACCAATTCCATAAATATAGTTAACCATTGGTACTTGTTTTTTATTCACATACATTGCAGATGTTACATCCTCAAATAATGCTCCCCCAGCTGCATTTAATGAATCTGCTTTATCTAAAATAGCTACTGCTTTTACATGCCCTAAAGCCTTTGCAACTTCTTCTGCTGGAAATGGTCTAAATACTCTTAGTTTTAATAGTCCTGCTTTTATTCCTTTTTCTCTTAAACTATCAACAACAAATTTAGTAGTTCCTGCTGTTGAGTTCATACATACTATTGCAATTTCTGCATCTTCTAGTTTGTATTCTTCAAAGAAAGAATACTTTCTTCCAGTCATTTTTTCAAATTCCTGCGCTACTTCTAAAATTACTTTTTTAGCATTTTTCATTCCTTCTGCCTGCTGAGCTTTATGTTCAAATAAATATGCTTGTAAATCAAGTGGTCCAACCGCTATTGGATTTTCTTTATTTAAAAGATATTCATCTGGATTATATTCTCCTACAAATTCTTTTACTTTTTCATCTTCTATTAATTCAATATTTTCAATTGAATGTGATGTTATAAATCCATCTTGGCATACCATTAAAGGTAATTTAACATCTTTATTTTCTGCAATTTTATGTGCCATTATTAAATTGTCATATGCTTCTTGATTATTTTCAGAAAATAGCATTATCCATCCGCTATCACGTACTCCCATTGCATCTGAATGGTCGTTATGAATATTTAATGGCCCTGATACTGCTCTATTTACTAATGACATTACTATTGGAAGTCTTAAACTTGATGCTATATATATCATTTCCCACATTAATGATAGTCCATTTGCAGATGTTGCTGTCATTGCTCTTCCTCCAGCTGCTTCTGCTCCTATAGTTGCAGCCATTGCGCTATGTTCACTCTCTACTGCTACAAATTCTGTATCTACATCTCCATTACTTACAAAACTTGAAAAATATTGTGGTATTTCTGTTGATGGTGTTATTGGAAATGCTGCTACTACATCTGGATTTATTTGTTTCATTGCTATAGCTGCTGCTTCATTCCCACTTAAACGTTCTCTAATTGACATTTCTTTTCCCCTTTCAATTTATTATATTAGCTTGTTATTCCATTGTAATTGCCCCAAATGGACAAACCTTTGCACAAACTCCACATCCCTTACAATAATCATAATTAAAGTCTGTTCTCTTTTGATCTTTACCTACTGGTATTGCATCATCTGGGCATACTGGAAAACACATACCACATTGTTTGCATTTTTCTGATAAATAAATTGGTTTTATACTTCTCCAATCTCCTGTTTTAAATTCTCTTGCGTTTCCAGCATCATATATATCTCCACCTAAAGTTAAATCTTCCATTGGAGTTCTGCTGTTTATCTTTTCTGTCATATTTTTTCAACCTCCTTTAAAGCCATCTCTAGAGCTTTCATATTCCCTTCTATAACTTCTGGTTTTTTTGCAAATTTATGCTTAAAAGATCCTTTCATGTCATTTAGCAATTCTTCATCTGTCATAACTTCACTTACTTTTGCTATTGCTGCAAGCATAGCTGTGTTAGGAAAATATTTTCCTAAAGCTTCTATAGATATCTTTCTTGCATCTATTCTATATATTGCCCCCTTATATCCCTTTAAAGCTTTTTTAATGTATTCATTGTCTTTAGTAGTATTAATAACTATTGCCCCTGTTTCTTTTAAACCTGCAGTTACATCTACAGATTCTAATAAAGTATCATCTACTACTACTACATAATCTGGTTCATATATATTACTATGTATTGTAATTGGTTTATTGCTTATTCTGTTATATGCAGTTATTGGTGCTCCCATTCTTTCTGGCCCATACTCTGGAAATCCTTGTATATATTTTCCAGTATTAAATGCTGCATCTGCTAAAAGAAGTGATGCTGTTTTTGCACCTTGGCCGCCTCTTCCGTGCCATCTGATTTCTATTAAATCATTCATTATATTGCCCCCTTCATATTAGTCTTTAACATTTAAAGTATATTTCCAAAACCCTTAAAAGTCAAGGTTAGAATATCCCAAATTTGAATTTTTTATGTATATGTGGTATAATTATATTATTAAAAGGCACTTAGCCAAAATTATATATTAAAAAGGAGGACATAATTATGTCAAAAAAAATTAAACGGCTTCATGCAACCATAAGATTCTTAAAGGGAACTGCTATAACAATTATGGGGATTTCATTGTTACTTCTGGTATTATTTTCAGGAGAAACTATATCTCCCGAATATGATAAGTTTCAATATATTTTACTTTTCAGTATTATGTTTGTACTTATCATGTCATTCTCCTTAGCTATTTTTATAGAAAAGAAACTTATATATTCAAAATTCATCTTTGATATTGAATATGAGGACTTTTTAAAAAGAGCTAATCGAATAAATGAATCCTTCAACAAAAAAATTGAAATGCAGGAATGCCTTATCGATATATGCGAAGCATCATTTGAATCTCTTAAAGAACTTAAACGCTTAAAAAATGAAGCCATCACAGAATTGAAAAAAGAATATTTATCTCTTTATCAATCCTGATGATTAAACCTAGATACATTTTAATGTATCTAGGTTTTTTAATATGTTTCTCAAAATTATTCTAATATAAATAACTATAAAAGATATGACAAGTTTTTTAAAATTATAACAAAGCTAATACATAATAAGTAAAAACTGCACTTTTTTACTAAAACGCTTGTATGTATTTTTTATTGTAGTATAATTAATCTATAATAATCGGAGGTATTAATATATGGGAAGAAAAGAATTTTTAGCAAGTCTAAATCCAAATAAACCTAGACAAAGTTTTACTGGTCAAAAGGGAGATTTAAAAATAGCACTACAAAGATCTGCTGCAATAGCTCTAGTTTCTCTTACAATAATTGGTGCTGCTGGATGCACTAAAGCTGCAAGCAAATCACATACTACAGAACCTACTACTAGTCAAACTATGGCAGTTGATAATAAATATGATTATTTAAATAGCCCTTCTGCTGTTTTACAAGACTTCAAAGAACATTATATAAAATCATATAATGAAGCAAATGGAACTCATTATGCTCCATCTCAAATTGAACTTAATTATATTCAACCTGACTATCTATATAAAACTAACAATGGTTTAGTAACTCATGGCAATAAACCTTATGAAACTCAATCTGAGCTAGATAAATTTGGTAATTATAGCACAATTTCTGCCTCGATAGGAAATATAAACTTATATCAAATTATAGATAAAGACACCAATAAAGCAATTGAATCTTTCGCTAGTTTTTTCTCAGAAGATGGATATGTTGAAGGTAAAGTATTTAGTGGAAATGATTTAAACTCATTAGTAAAAAATCTAAATGAAAATAAAGATTCAACGTTAGAAAATTACATTGATTTATTCAAATCTGTTAATGAAATTATGAATACAAATAATTTAAATAATAGTCAAAAATCAAAATACATATCTCAACTTGAAGATTTAGAAAAAGCATCAAATGAAAATGATCGTTAATTTATATAAAAAGCATCCATTCACAAAATGAATGGATGCTTTACTTTTATGTACTTATTTTATTCTTCTTCTGGTGCTTCTACTGGACATACACCTGCACATGTTCCACAACCTATGCAAACTGATCCATCTATTTCATATTTGTCTTCTCCTTGTGATATACACCCAACTGGGCATTCTGCTGCACATGCTCCACAAGATATACATTTATCTGTTATTTTATATGCCATTTTTTTCCCTCCCTTTAAACTGTATATTTTATTTAAAATTAATATCAAATTTAATTGTTATTTTTCTTATCCATTTTTTCTAGTTTTTCTAATTTCTGTAACTCTTTTAAATCTTCTGGATTTTCTACATTTAGAGTATCATCTTCTTTTTCTACGTCTTTTATTACTTTTACATCTTTAGCTTCATATTTTTTAAAGAAAATATCATCCCCATCTTTAAATTTAACTTTTATTGTTTCTTTTAATGTTTCAACTCCGCAAACTTCTCCCTGCCCATCTGCTGTTTTTACTATTGCACCAACTTTAGGAAGTCTTAATAATTTGTCTTCATAGACCTCTTGTTCATATTTCAAGCAACACATTAATCTCCCACAGTTTCCAGATATTTTAGCAGGATTAAGTGATATGTTTTGTTCTTTAGCCATTTTTATTGATACTGTTTCGAAGTTTCCAAGGAATGAACAACAACATAGTTCTCTTCCACACATTCCATTTCCGCCAAGTCTTCTTACTTCATCTCTAACACCTATTTGTCTTAATTCTATTCTTGTTTTAAAAATCGCTGCTAAATCTTTTACTAAATCTCTAAAATCAATTCTTCCATCAGCTGTAAAAAAGAAAAGTAATTTACTTCTATCAAATTTATATTCTACATCTGTTAATGTCATGTCTAATTTATGTTCTTTTATTTTTTCTTCGCATTTTTTTAAAGCTTCTTTTTCCTTCTTCTTGTTTTCCTCATATTGCTTTTTGTCCTTTTTAGTTGCTACTCTTATAATTTTCTTAAGAGGCTTTTCCAACTTTTCATCTGGAATAGTTCTATTAGAAACTACTACTTCCCCATATTCTTTTCCCATTGAAGTTTCTACTATAACGAAACTTCCTTTTTCTATTTTTATTCCGTCTGGATCAAAAAAGTATATTTTACCAGGTTTCTTAAATCTAACTCCTATAATATTAGCCATTTATTTCCTCCCATACTGTCATAATAAAATTATCTATTGTCATATCAAAATTATTATTTTTATTTAATCTATCTTTAGTATCTTCAACTATTTTCATACATTCTATATATTTAGAATTCATTCTTATCTTATCAAAAAATATTAGATTAATGTAGTTTAATATTTGTATTACTTCTTCTTTGTCTTTAAATACTTCTTCTTTGTTACTTATTAAATCTATTATATCAATATTTTCTAATCTAGAAAATACTTTATCTACTTTTGTATAGATTTCTTCACTATCTTTTAAGCTTATTGCTCTTCCTACACTTCCATCTGCAATTTTAAAAGTAATTTCAGGAATATTTGTATAGTTATATTCCTTTTCTAATACTTTTGCTAGTTCATTATTTGTAAGCTTATTAAATGCAATTTTTGTACATCTTGATTTTATTGTTGGTAAAAATAGATTTTCATTTGAAGCAATTAGTATAATTGTAACATACTCTGGTGGCTCTTCTAAAGTTTTTAGCAAACTGTTTTGAGCTTCTTTTGTCATATAATTGCTATCGTTTATAATATAAACTTTTCTAGCTGATACAACTGGCTTTTCATAAACATTTTTTGTGAGTTCTCTTATCTGATCTATTTTAATTGAATTCCCATCAGGTTCAAGTATTATAAAATCTGGATTATTATATGTATCAAATTCTATACATGATTTGCATTTGTTACATTGCTTCTCATCATTCATACATAATATTGCCTTTGCAAATTCTTTTGCAAATAACATCTTTCCAATTGACTCTTCTCCTATAAACATATAACTGTGTGCAATATTATCTGTTTCAATAATCTGATTTAATAATTCTTTGTTTTTCTCATTTCCTACTATATTACTAAAAATCATCACTTTTTCCTTTTCCCTTTTTTACAAGGTTTGAGGGACAAACCTTAGTCATAAGTATTCCTCATAGATTAAGGAATGTCCCTCGTTTTAATATACTTTTCCAAACTTATTAAGTGGCCAAAATCTAATTAATACTTTACTTTCTATTTTATCTATTGGTATACATCCAAAACTTCTACTATCAGTACTATGTGGTCTATTATCTCCCATAACAAATACATATCCCTCTGGAACTACTATATCATTAAATGTTCCTCCATCAGTAGTTATTCCTTCTCTTAAATAGGGCTCATTTAGTTCTTGGTCATTTAGATATACTCTTCCTTCTTCTATTTTTATGTGGTCTCCGCTAACTGCAATTACTCTTTTTATATAACTTGTTTTAGTAAATTCTAATACATAATAATTAAATTTAGCAAAGAAACCTTTTGGCTCATAATCATAACTTGCTACTGGATTATTCATATCTACTTCAAATGCAGATGGTACTGGATTACTTGGTGCTTCAAATGTTATTATATCTCCTCTTTCATAATCTCCGTGAACAGTTCTTACCCATCTATTAAGTATTAATCTTTGTCCTTCTTCTAATGTGTTATACATTGAAGGCTGTTGAACAACTGTTGGTGTTCCTACATAATATCTAAATAGCAAAGCTAGTACTATTGCAATTATAATGCAATACGTCCATTCTAATATATTTTTTACCCTAGGGCTCATATTTATCTTCATTATGGTTCCTTCTTCCTGTTAATTTATCTTAAATCTCACTCTTTTATTATACATGAGTATAACTTTTTTTGCAATTACTTTATGTGATTCTAAATGTTTATTATTTTTGTTTTGTAGGTATTGTTATTACAACTTCTGTTCCTTCATGTGCTTTACTCTTTATATCTATTCTTCCACCATTTTTATCTAATATTTCTTTAGCTATAGAAAGTCCTAGTCCTGTTCCACCCATTGCTCTTGTTCTTGCTTTATCTACTCTGTAGAATCTCTCAAAAATTCTGCTTAAATCTTCTTCTGGGATTCCTATACCATTATCAATAACTTTTATATATGCATCATTATACACAAATCCCACATATATTTTTATTGTTCCACCTTCTCCTGTGTATTTAACACTATTTGATAATATATTTAAAACAACTCTTTCTATACCGTCTTTGTCTGCATACACTGATGGTACATTTGCAGTAACAAAGCATTCTACTTTTTGCTTCTTTTTGTCCATTTCTATTTGTAGGTTTTCTTGACATTGTTTTACAAGTTCACCTAAATCGAACTCTGTTCTTTCCCATTCAGTCTTATTACCATCAAATTTAGATAATGTCAATAAATCATTTACTAGTTTTGTCATTCTTACAGCTTCAGATGATATTACATTTAGGAACTTCTCTTGTAAATCTTTATCATATTCAGTAGTTGCAAGTGTTTCTGCATATCCCATAATTGAAGTAAGAGGTGTTTTTAACTCATGTGATACATCTGCAACAAATTCTTTTCTCATGTTGTCTAGTTTAACATGTTCTGTTATATCTTGTATTAGTACCATAACACCTGCTGGTCTATCATTTTCATCTTTAAATGGTGCAAAAAACATATTCAAATATGTTTCATCTATATTTATTTTTTGTTCAGTAGATGTCCAATTTTCTAAATATATGATTTTCTCCATGTTTATATCTAATTTTAAATTCTTAAAAATTTTATCAAAAGTATTATCTTTAGAGTTTATCTTTAAAAGTCTACTTGCAGCAGGGTTTATGTGTATAATACTTCCATCCATATTAAATGCTATAATTCCATCTGTCATATGAAGTAGAATTGTTTCTATTTGTCTTTTTTGTCTAGTTACTTCATTTAAATTCTCTCTAAGTCCTGAAGTCATTAAATTAAAGGCACCTGCCAAATCTCCAATTTCAGTTTTAGTTTTAGCTTCTTCTAAATATTTAATTTCCCCTTCAACATCTTCTCCTTCAGCTATCTTTTTTGCGCTTTTTATTAATCTTTTTAATGGATTTACTACTATTTTAGAAGCAAATAATATAATAACAGCAGATATTAATACATATGATATACTTATTATTAAAATTGCTATATTTCCTTTGTGTATCACTTGTTCTAGAGATTGGGCATCATTTGCTAATGAACCCAAGTAATTAGTGTATATACATCCGTGGAATTATAAGCATTATTACTGCTAATAAAATTAGTATCAACATTATTTTTATTTGAACACTTTTAAACATATTTACCTCACATTTTTTTAGGGGAAATGGATTTAACCTATTCCCCCCAAAGTATATTTTATTCTATATTAGTTATTTCTTATATAATATCCTACTCCTCTTTTTGTAATAAGGATTTTTGGATTTGCTGTATCTTTTTCTATTTTTCCCCTTATTCTTCTAACTGTAACATCAACTGTTCTTATATCTCCATAATATTCATAACCCCAAACTTTTTCAAGTAATACCTCTCTTGTAATTACTTGTCCTGCTTGACTTGCTAAGAATTTTAAAACTTCAAATTCCCTTAGTGTTAAATCTATTACTTCTCCATCAACTTTTGCTTCAAATTTATCTAGATCTAATTCTAATGAACCAACTACAATTTTTTTAGTTCTTTCTTCTTCGCTAGAATTAACATTTACTTCTTTAACTTCTGATTTTCTCAAATTTGCTTTAATTCTTGCCATTAATTCTCTAACACTAAATGGCTTTGTTATATAATCATCTGCTCCAAGTTCTAGACCTAATATTTTATCTATTTCTTCATCCTTTGCTGTAAGCATAAGGATTGGAACATTTAATGAACTTCTAACTTTCTTACAGACTGTTAGTCCATCCATTTTAGGAAGCATTATATCTAATAATATTAAATCTGGTTTTTTAGTTGTAGCTATTTCTACAGCTTCTAGTCCATCATTTGCTTCCAATGTATTATATCCTTCTTTTTCAAGATTATATACTAAAATGTCTACTATTGGTTTTTCATCATCAACTATTAATATAGTTTTTTTATCTTCCATTTCTTCCACAAAAGCCCCACCTTTCTAAATTCCGACTTTTATAATTCTATTTATATCATATAACAAAATATTAGACAAGTTTTTTTTACAAATTTATTACGAAAATATGACAATTTGTTCTTAATTCTTTAAACTTAGTATTTCCCTAAGATTAATAATTTATTATTTTAGGTATAAAAAATAAATCTCTTTCGAGATTTATTTTTAGTGGTTTTAATAATAATTATTTGAACTCGAATTTGAATTCGAGCTTGACTTAGAACTTGAACTTGTAACAAGACATGCACCAAATGTCATAATTTGATATGTAACGAAAAAGTCAACATCAAATAGCTTCGTTGCTCCCCAAGTTGCAAATAATTCAATTGCAATCACTACTGCCATTACAATTACAAGCAAAAATGATACTCCAATTGTTGCTAGCTTTTCTCTTACTACTATTCCTGCAATCAAAAGCACCAATACCATTATCGCTATAAATGCAACTGAAACTCCAAGGTTTATGTACATGAATGCCCGACCCTGATCAGTCCATCCAAATACATCAGCTACCAAAAAACTAAGTCCAAAACAAATAAACCACCATACAAATTTTTTCAACATAATCATGTTCCTCCAATTCTTTTATCGTTGAAATTTATTTGATATGCTAAAACCAAAAAGTAAGAGGTAAGTTTCCTCCACTAATCAGTGTAAAAAGGAATTAATTATACAAATAATCTGTATATTGTCAATTATAACATATTAATTAACATAAATCAAATTTTCGTCTTTTTTTATCATCTATTTGTTTTCATAAATAACTATAGAGAGGATTTTTATCATTTAACCCTCTCTATAATCATTTTATAATATAACCTCTATTTCATTAATACTATTATTATCTTCTATTTTTATTTGTTTTTCTTCTATTTCTCTGCCATTAAAATAGAACTTTTGATTTTCTCCTGTACACTTTCCATCTGGATTTTTTACATTAATATTATATATACTACTTTTATATCTATATCTTATGCTATAGCCTTCCCATTTGCTAGAAATACACGGCTCTATTCTAAGCATACCCGCTTCTACCTTCAATCCTAATATATCTTCAAGTCCTGCTTTACAAAACCAGCTACTAGAACCAGTATACCAAGTCCATCCACCACGCCCTGCTAGATTATTTGCTCCATATACATCAGCTGCAATTACATATGGTTCTACTTTATATTTTCTTGCAGCTTCTTTTGTTCTACTATGCTCAATCGGATTTATCATTCTATAATACTCAACTGCCTTATCACCAAATCCAAGTTTAGTGAATGCTATTATCGCCCATATTGCGGCATGCGTATATTGTCCTCCGGTTTTCTCTTACTCCTGGAAGATATGCTTTTATATATCCTGGTTCTAATTTAGTTTTATTAAATGGCGGGTCTAGTAGTTTTATAATTCCATTCTCTGTATCTATTAGATGATTTTCTAAGCTTTCCATCGATATATACTTTTTATCATTATCAGCAGCATTTGATATAACTCCCCAGCTTTGAGATATACTATCAATTCTACATTCCTCATTTTCAATACTTCCGAAGTGGGTGTCCATCATCCATATATGCTCTTTTAAACCATCTTCCATCCCATCCCGCTGTATTTAGTGCTCTTTTTAAACTTTCTCTTTTTTCTTTATACTCATTTGCTCTAGAATTATCATTTCTTTTCTCACATATTGGAATAAATTTTCCTAATATATCATAGATGAAAAATCCAAGCCAAATACTTTCACCTTTTTTCTTGTTTCCAACTGTATTTAATCCATCATTCCAGTCTCCTGAACCTATTTTAGGAAGACCATTTTCGCCAAAATTTAAACTTCTATCAATTGCACGAATACAATGAGTATATACACTTTCTTTTACTTGCGATTCCAAATATTCATCATATCTTTCATCTACTCCGTCAGGTAGCTCTTCTCCCATTACATATGGCTCTTCCATATCTAAAATAGTATAGTCATTTGTATAATTTATATATTCAAATACTACATAGCAAAGCCATAACAAATCATCTGAAAATCTTGTTCTTATACCTCTGTTTGTTTCTTCATGCCACCAATGCTCAACATCACCTTCTATAAATTGATGTCTACATGCAATTAATATCTGTTTTTTCATAAATTCTATATCAACATATTTTAATCCTATCGTATCTTGAAGTTGGTCTCTAAATCCTATTGCTCCTCCTGATTGATAATATCCACTTCTTGCCCATAATCTTGATACAATTGTCTGATATTTCGCAAAACTATTTATCATTAGATTTAATGACTCTAAAGGAGTGTGTACTTCTACCCTATTTAATAACTCATACCAAAAAGATTTTACGCTATTTAATTCCTGCACACAATTAGATACTTTTGAATATTTATATGATAAGTCTTTTGCATCTAATAGATTTTCTTCTTCGCCGAATTCAAGAACTATTTCTTTTTCTTCAAAGCTCTCTAATTCTACTTCTATTTCTATTGCAACACATGAGTTTCCACCTAAGCCACCTAAATTATCTAATGTAACTTTATCAAGTGCTTCTGGATTTGATAGGTTTCCTTTTCCTATAAAGAAGTCTTTATTTCCTGTATATGATTTTATGCTTTCACTACTTGATACAAATGCAATGCTATCTTTAAAGTTATCTTTATATAGATTTTTTACAATTACTAAATTATTATCTTTTGAAACTTCAATAAATCCATTTGTTTTTATTTCATCTTCACCGCAAGACTGGTTTTATATAATATATAAGTTTTAGATTCCTCTTGTTTGGTTCAAGATTCTTAAGTTTCAATATATTTATTTTTATATTATCTTTTCTTGGAACAAATATATCTAATTCCTGTGATATATTGTTTTGAATAGATTTAAACTTAACACTTCCTAATCCGTAGGTTATATAACTTTCATTTGCTTCATTATTTATATTATCTGATAAAGACCATTTCTTTCCTGTTTTATAGTCCTTTAGATATATGGTTTCTGAAGGTAAATCGCTTACAGGATTATTATTCCAAGCAGATAATCTGTTTAATCTACTATTATCATGCCAAGTAAATCCACCTAAATTTTGAGTAACAACAGTTCCAAATGTTTCATTACCAAGTATCATACTCCAAGTAGTAGGAAGTTTATTTTCTTTGTCTAGTTTTATTGTATATTCTAGTCCGATCTTCAGAAAATCCTCCATATTCGTTATAGTATTTTAGATTACTTAAATCTATATTTAGACTATTATCTGTTTCTTCCTGAATAATATATTCTGGTTTTGCATCTAGACCTATATTTTTAATCTCTTTCAAATACTCTTCTTCTAAGTCATTTATAACTGTTTTTATATCTCCATCTTTTGCATTAATTATAACATTTGATTTAAACTCTAAAAGTTCTATATCATTTTTATCCATCTGATTCATATTCATTATGAATACTCCACCTGAAATATTTTTTAGATATTCCATTTGTCTATTTAAAATAGCATTTTCTATTTCATAATTTACATACTGGTCATATGAATTCTCTTCATTATTCAGAATTACTAAATCTACTTTTATATTCTTACTTCTGAAATATTCATGTGCTCTTAATAACTCTTTTACTATATACATGTCATTCAAATCTTCTATTTTAACCAAGATTATGGGTAAGTCTCCAGATATTCCATACTTCCATAAACTACTTTGTGAATATGTTCTTTTAGGTAAATTCTTTAATGTTAGTTTTTTTAATGGGTTATTAAATATAGTGTATGAAAGTAGCTTTTGGTATTTTTCTATATCTGTTCCTTTAAGTCCAAGATATATAGTTTCCGCCTCTACTTTTGCACGTGCTAGGTCAAATGTTTTTGTAATTATATTGCTATTTCTGTACTTCTCTAGTAATTCTAAAATTACATCTTTATCATTTGATATAGATATAATTAAATCAAATGTGATTTTTTCACCTGGCATTATTTTTATTGTTCTTTTAGTTGCAAGACAAGGGTCTGTTACTAGTCCCATACTTTGTGAATATGGTTTCGAGTCTTTTACCATTTCAGGAATTAAGCTTTCTTTTTTACCCAAAAATCTTTCTTTGTCTATTTCTACTTCAAATTCTCCAATTGTTTCATGTTCTGTGTAAAAAGATGTTCCTAAATATATATCTTTCTCGTTTGCTCCTCTCTTCTTCCTTTTTACTAATATATTATCATTTTCCATTTTTTCGAATGTTAGGAATAGATTATTGAATGCCATATGTGCATGGTCTTGCATCGGTTTTGATAATACTGGTTCAAAATAGTTAGTTATTTCTAGTGTTCTTTCTTGTACTCCATTATTTTTTAATTCTAATCTTCTTATTTCTACTGGGTCATCTGGTGATACAATAATTTTAGTTGTACTTTCTATGTCTGCATCTGTTCTTACGAACTTACTTCTTTCAGGGGCAAACACTACATTATATTTATCTCCTCTGTTTTCTTTGTCAATTGGTGTGTTTACCCATATTCTTTTATTCCCTACATCCTTTATATAGAATAAAATTCCTTGTTTATAGTCTGCTGTTTCTTTAAATCTATTTACTAATATGCCATTGTACTTACTAAATCCTTCTCCATTTTGTTTTGTGCATACTGTATAACTTCCATTTGATATTGTGTTTGCTCTATTTAGTTTGTCATCTATTTTTGTGTAAGATGTTTCCATATAGTTTTGATAATCTTTTACTTTTACTTTTTCAACTTTCTCTTTCTTCTCTTTTGTTATAATTGCTTTTTCTGGTATTCTTTCTTGAAGAAGTATATCAATTGCTTCTATTTCAGGGTTGTCCATAAATCTTTTTACTAATATATTATTGTTTATAAAGTTATTAATTGATAATAAGCTTAGGGCTTGATGATGTGCCATATATGTTTTTACAGGTTCATATTTCTTACCATATTTTAGTCTTGATATTGTATAATCTATTGATTCATAAAATCCATATTTATCATACATGTTTTCTTTTTCTAATTCTCTTAAATTTTCTATCGCTTCTTTTGGTACATAGTTTAAACTTAAGAAAACAGAATATGGTGATACTACCATATCATCTTCTAATCCTCTTTTTAGTCCAAGCCATGGCACTCCAAATGATTTATATTGATAATTATTGTTAAAATCTTTTAAACTAAATGCCGCTTCTGATATTCCCCAAGGTACACCTAATTTTTTTGCATATTCCATTTGACTCATAATTAAAAATCTACATGATTCATCCAAAAGGCTAGATTCATATTCCTTAATGTTTACATTAGGCATTAAATACTCGAATGCAGTTCCAGACCAAGATACAAGCCCTTTATATTTATTAAGGCTAGTTAAAGTCCTGCTTAAAGAGTTCCAATGTTTTACTGGAACATCTTTTTTAGCAATTGCAACTAAACTTGCTTGTCTTGCTTCTGATGCTAATAA
>CAOJKK010000016.1 GCA_948437895.1 uncultured Clostridium sp. | reverse complement strand
ATATCAATTGCAAGAAGACTTCAAGACCCACTTGCAGAACTTGTAAAAATAGACCCGAAAGCAATAGGTGTTGGACAATATCAACATGATGTTAACCAGAAGAGATTATCAGAGAGTTTAGAGGGAGTGGTAGAAGATAGTGTAAATACTGTAGGAGTTGATGTAAACACAGCAACCCCATCACTTCTTACATATGTTGCAGGACTTAATAACACTATTAGTAAAAACATTGTAAAATATAGAGATGAAAATGGAAAATTTAAAAATAGAAAAGAACTATTAAAAGTATCAAAATTAGGTAAATCAGCTTATGAACAATGTGCAGGATTTATTAGAATATATGATGGGGACAACCCATTAGAAGTAACAGCAGTTCATCCAGAAAGTTATGAGGTAGCTGAAAAGCTATTGAAAAATATAGGATATACAAAAAATGATTTAAGGGATAAAGAGAAATTAAATGAGATAAAGGAAAAGTTATCTGATATTAATTTAAAAGAAATGACAGCAAATCTAGAAGTTGGAGAGATGACTCTAAAGGATATAATAGAGGAATTATCAAAACCAGGAAGAGACCCAAGGGAAGAAATGCCAAAGCAAGTATTAAGATCTGATGTACTAAAATTCGAAGATTTAAAAGAGGGGATGACTCTGACAGGAACAGTAAGAAATGTAATAGACTTTGGTGCATTTGTAGATATAGGTGTAAAACATGATGGGTTAGTACATATATCAGAGCTAAGTAATAGTTTTGTGAAAAATCCATCAGATATAGTATCTGTTGGAGACATAGTAAAAGTAAAGGTAATAGGAATAGATACAGAAAAGCAGAAAGTCAGTTTGAGTATGAAGTAAAATTAAACGAAAGGGGACACTCCAGAGTGCACAGCAGCCCCCTTTCTTCTATTCACTTTCTTCTTCAGTTGTTCATACAATATGAGAAGAGGTGGTTTTATGACATATGAAGAGGTACAAGAGATACTAAATTCAAAGAAGAATATTCCATATCCTAAACTTATGAATATAAGGCAAAATCAAAGATATGCGGAATTGATATACAATAGTTTTGGAGGAGAAGCGGGAGAGCTTACAGCAGTTACACAATATATTTATGAACATATAGAATTAAAAAAGTATGAAGAGTTTAGTAAGATTTTACTTAGCATTGCAATAGAAGAGATGCATCATTTAGATTTAGTAGGAGAGTTAATTAGAAAATTAGGGAAAAGACCATATTATATAAATAAAGAAGGATGTGGATGGAATTCAAAAAATGTAAAGTATCATTTTAATAATGTATATGATATGCTTATTTATAATATAGAGTCAGAGAAAAAAGCAATAAAGGAATATAAAGAAGCAATTAAATACACTCAAAACAAGAGCATTAAAGACTTATTAGAAAGAATAATATTAGATGAACAAACACATCTTGAAATATTTAATAGATTGAAATAAAATGAAAGAACAAGATTATATGAATATCTTGTTCTTTCATTTTTTATTCTTCAGATTTTTCAATAACTATATAGGACCCCTTTATATAAACATTAACAAAGTCCTTTTCCTTAATTCCTAACTTATTTCTAAAGTCTATAGGCAAAACTATCCTCCCGAAGTTCATCCACTTTTCTACTTGCAATTCTTTCTTTCATCATATACCTCCTTGAAAAATATTATTATTTTAATTTTACTGATAGGCAAAATATAATACTTTATAATGTATTATTATTCACATGTAAGAAATATTAAATTATTGATTATCGGAATTAGAAGCAATAAGATTTTCGATAGATGTTAAAATGCTTTCCCATTCATAATAATCTACAGATTGATTTCTAGTAAGTTCTAAAAGAATTTTTCTTTCTTTTTCATACTTCATATACTCTTTTTTAGTCATTTCTAATAATTTATTACTTTTTCTAAGTAAATCAAGTCTTTTTGGATCTATTTTCGAGATATCCATTTAATTCACCTCTAAAATATTAATGAATAAGTATATTAATATAGTACATACTATGAATTATATTAACATATAAATTAATTTTAATACATAGGTGTCGAAAAAACAAGACTTTTTGTGTTAATTTTATTCGCTTTTTGTAAATTAGTGTTAATGATATACTTTTACTAAGGGTATAATAAACAGTTGTGAAAGTGGGGGCAAAAATGGCTGTTATAGAAAATGAAGATATATTAAAAGTAATTGGCAGTAGAATACAAGATGCAAGAAGAGAGAAAGGCTATACTCAAGAATATGTAGCTGAAGAAATACAAAAATCAGTTGATACTTACAGAGGTATTGAGAATGGAAGAAGTGTTGGAAGTTTAGAGAGTTTATTAAATATTTGTAATGTCTTAGGAATTACATTAGACTATATATGTGCTGATTTATTAAACAACAAAGGTGAAATTTTAGATAATAAACTATATGAAGATTTTCAAAGATTGGACCTAAAAGAAAAAGGACTAATAAACAATATGATTGAGTATTTAAAGAAAAATAAATAAGTAGAAACAAAAGGGGACAGACCCCAATCGTTTCAAAATCTGAAACGATTGGGGTCTGTCCCCTTTTGTTTCCTTTTAAATCCAAGAACCATATTTTTTAATATATATTTTCTTAGCAAATATTGCAACAACACAGTAAAGCGCAGTAACACCAAGTATAACATTTAAGTAATTTAATGTTATAGGAACGAGACCAATTGCTTTTCCTAAGAAGGTGTAAGGTACTAATACTCCAATAACACTTAATAATATAGAAGAGAAGTATACAGTTTTATTTGCGTTACTTTGTATAAATGGCATTTTAGCTGTCCTAATAATATGCATTCCAACTAAGTTTGAAACTATACTATAACTAAACCAAATTGTTTGAACTGCCGCTGCTTCTCTAAGACCAAATATAAACCAAAGAGCTGCAAATACTAACATATCAAAGGCTGAACTTAGAGGTCCCATAAATAACATGAAATGTTTTAAATCTTTAATATCAAATTTTTTAGGTTGTCCGTAAATATTCTTTATCTACATTATCAAAAGGTATAGTCATTTGACCAAAGTCATATAATAAACTTTCTACTAATAACTGTATAGGAGTTTCTGGTAAGAAAGGAAGGAAGATACTTGCTATTATTACAGACATAACTTCGCCAAAATTAAAGCTTACTGCCATTTTAATATATTTCATAAGATTGCCAAAGGTACGTCTTCCGTTCAGTTACACCATCTAATAAAACATTTAAATCTTTTTCTAAAAGTATTATATCTGCAGTTTCTTTTGCTATGTCAACAGCAGTATCTACTGATACTCCGACATCTGAATTAGTAAGTGATGGGCTATCGTTTATACCATCACCCATATAACCAACTACATTACCTGATTCTTTAAGTAATCTTACAATTCTTGCTTTTTGAATAGGAGATAGTTTAACAAATACATTCGATTTCTTTAACAAACGAAGAACTCCAATATCAGGTAATTTATCGATTTGAGAACCTGTTACTATTTTTTTAGTATTTATATTTACTTTTTTACAGATACATTTTGTAACTGCAGCATTATCACCAGTTAAAACAATTACTCTAATTCCAGAATTATTTAACTTTTCAATAGCAAGTTTTGCACTTTCCTTTGGAGGATCTAAAAATCCGATAAATCCAACTAGTGACATTTGAGTTTCATCTTTAACACTGAAGTTTTCTATATTATCTATGTTTTTCTTCTGACATACTGCAACTACCCTTAAACCTTCTTCATTTAGTTTATTTGCGATACTTCTAATATTTTCTTTGACTTCTTTTGTAATTGGCATAAGTTCATGGTTATAGTCAATTGTATTACATATGCTTAATATTTCTTCAACAGCTCCTTTAGTAATTAGAAGTTTTTCATTGTTATTCTTTACAATTACAGATAATCTTCTTCTACTAAAATCAAAAGGAATTTCATCTATTTTTTTATACTCATCTACTAAACTACCAAGTTCACTTTTCAAGGCCCTATTTATAACAGCTTCATCAATATTTCCCTTTAAACCTGTTTGGAAATATGAATTTAAGAAAGCATGTTTTAATACTCTAATATCTTCATTACCATATACGTCTAAATATTTTTCAAGGACTATTTTATCTTCAGTAAGTGTTCCTGTTTTGTCTGTGCATAAGATATTCATAGCACCAAAGTTTTGAATAGAGTCTAACTTTTTAACTATAGTTTTCTTTTTTGACATTCTAACAGCACCTTTAGATAAACAAGAAGATAGGATAACTGGTAGCAAAAGGGGTGTAATAGTAATTGCAATTGCTACTGCAAATGTAAATGCAAGTATTGTATCATGTTTCCAAGCATTTAAGACAAAAACAATAGGAATTAAAATAATCATAAAACGTATTAATAATTTACTAATACTTTCAATTCCTTTTTGGAAGCTTGTTTTAGGTTTACCTTGTGTTAAAGTATGTGCTACTTTTCCAAAATAAGTATTATCGCCAGTTTTTATAACTACAGCTTTTGCGCTGCCACTAATAACATTTGTACCCATAAAACATATAGTGTCTAAATCAGTTATGCTTTCAATATCATCAATTGATTTTATTTCAGTATTTGTAAGCTTTCTTACAGCATCCGATTCTCCAGTAATTGAGGATTGTCCAACATATAGATCTTTTGATTCTATTATACGAACATCTGCTGGTATCATATCACCTGCAGAAAGAATTACAGTATCACCAATAGTTACTTCTTTTAAAGGAACTTTTTTCTCTTTACCATCCCTTATAACTATTGCAGTAGTTTCAACCAGTTCTTTGAGTTTTTCTGCTGCGTTATTAGAACGAAATTCTTCTATAAATTCAAGTAGTGTACTTACTATTATTAATACAGCTATAACGATAATATTTGCAGGGCTTGGATGCTCTGGAAGTATTATATCAGTATAAACTAAAATAAAGCTAATTCCAAGTAATATACTGTTAAAAGGACTAAATAAACTTGAAAAGAAGTAGTTATACCATTTCTTTGGCTTTGACTGCTTTATTTGATTTAATCCTATATATTTTATATTTTCTGAAGCCTTTGAAGAAGTTATTCCTTTTTCTGATACCTTATGCTTTTTCTTAAATTTTTCAGCATCTAATATACAGTCTTCTCCATAAAAACTTTTAACATCAATATCTTCTTTTTTCACATTTGCCATATGTATTCCTTCTTTCATATTTATATATTAAAAGTATTTCACCAAATACAGAAAAATAAACATATAAATAAAGATTTAATAAAAAATGGGGATTTGCAAATTATGTAAATATATGATAAAATCAATAACAGTGATCATTGTGATCCAATATTATATTTTACAGGAGGAAAATGGGCAATGAAAGTAACTTTGCAAAGTGGACGGGAATTAGATTTTTCTGAAGAAGAGCTTAAGCAACTTAAAGCTATCTTGGATAAACAGTATTCCAATGAAACAACTGTAGCACAAAAGCCAACAGAGGGTAAATGGTTTCAAGTAAAAACTTCAACTATTGACAGAACTCTTTTCCAAAAGAAAAGAGAAGATGAAGACCAGGAGGAGACTCGCCAGCTTATTCTTGAAGCATTTAAAGCATTAAAGAGAGATGTAACCTTCAAGACTATGATGCCGAAATACAAAGGAATACTATATCCTAGGGAAGCCGCGCATATAATCGAAAAAATTCCAAGGTATATAGGAGATGGCATGGCGTTTTGGGCTGAACAAGCACTTGAATGGGCTCAAAGAATTGCGAACGGAGAAAGTTGGGAAGCTGTTTGCAACAACCCAGATACTGCTAATTGGTATAGAGCAGTTCGTTGGAAAGATCATACTATTAGACTTGTTGGTGGTGCAGTTAGATTTTTATATGAGGATTCTAATCCTCTATGCTTGAATCACAAATATTATTGCATCCGTGACAATCCTTCGTCAGCTGTTAGTGAATATGGTTTCACTTATAAGCAGATAATAAGTGGCGCCGTGCCATTGGTTGTAGCTTATAATAAAGAAAGTGAAGAATAGTCCATGGCTTAACTAATAGTTAAGTAAAAAAGCAAAGGTAGGGGATGAAACTTTAATAAGTTGATTTCCCTATAATAATTTTATATGAATTTTAATAGAAACTAAAAAGTTTCTATTTTTTTATCTAAAATTAGTTGACTTTTAATGATTAACTGCATATAATGAATATATGAACAACTATTCATATATTAGGAGAAGAAATTATGGAAGAAGATTTAAAATGCACAGTTAAACATGAAGATATTATAGAAAAAGTAAAAGGTAAAATGCCTGAAGAAGAAACACTTTTTGATATAGCAGAGTTATTCAAGGTGTTTGGAGATTCAACAAGAATGAAAATAATATGTTGCTTATTTGAGCATGAGATGTGTGTATGTGATATAGCAGAACTTATAAATGCAACACAATCTGCAGTATCACATCAATTAAGAGTTTTAAAACAGGCAAAACTTGTTAAATATAGAAAAGAAGGAAAAGTTGTATACTATTCTCTTTCAGATAGACATGTTGAAATGATATTTGGTATGGCATTAGAACATATAGAGGAGGGCGCGGGTAATGAGTGAGTGCAAACATTGTCATCATGATCACGAACATGAGCATGGTGAAGAAAATATTAAATTTGAAATAACAAAACTAGTTATAGCATTAGCTATATTTATACTTGCTATTATAAAAGTAATTCCAGAAAAAATAACAATATGGCTATATGTTATTGCATATTTATTATCTGGTTATGGAGTATTATTAAACTCTATAAAAAACATATTTAAAGGCGAAATATTTGATGAGAATTTCTTAATGGGAGTAGCAACAATTGGAGCATTTGCAATTAATGAACCAGTAGAGGCCGTAGCTGTTATGGTTTTCTATAACTTAGGGGAACTGTTTCAAGATATAGCAACGAGTAGATCAAAAAAATCTATAATTTCATTAATGAATATAAAACCGAAAACTGCTAATTTAAAAGCGGATAATGAAATAAAAAGAGTAGATCCTGAAGAGTTAAAAGTAGGAGATATAATTATAGTTAAACCAGGTGAAAAAGTGCCAGTTGATGGAGTTGTAATAAATGGAGAAAGTTTTGTGAATACATCTGCATTAACAGGTGAGTCTGTTCCAAGAAAAGTAGCTGTAGATGATGAGGTTTTAGCAGGAACAATAAACGAAAATAGTGTAATAGAAATAAAAGTTACAAAAGAATTTAAGGATACTGCAATAAGTGAAATTATTGAATTAGTTAAGAATTCTAATAAAAACAAATCTAAAACAGAGAAATTTGTTACTAAATTTGCAAAAATATATACTCCAATAGTAGTAGCACTGGCTGTGATTTTAGCATTTGTACCACCGATTTTTGCAGGATTTGAGAACTTAAGTGAATGGGTGAGAAGAGCTTTAGTATTTTTAGTAACATCTTGTCCATGTGCTTTAGTGTTATCAATACCTCTTGGCTATTTTGCAGGAATTGGAAAAGCTGGAAAAGAAGGAGTATTAGTTAAAGGTTCAAACTATTTAGATATTATAACAAAAGCAAATGCTATAGTACTTGATAAAACAGGTACAATTACAAAAGGAAACTTTGAAGTTACTAAGGTCATTTTAGAAGAGGCAATAGAGGAAAAGGAACTATTTGAAACTGCAGGAATTGCAGAATGCTTATCAAACCATCCTGTTTCACAAAGTATAATGAGAAAAGTAGATATAAATATTGATAAAGATAAAATATCTGATTATTCTGAAATTGCAGGAATGGGAGTAAAAGCAAAATATGATGATAATGAGATATTAGCAGGAAATCATAAATTATTAGACAATGAAAATATATCATATGAAAAAGTTAGTGATATAGGTACAATAGTTTATGTAGTAAAAAACAAAAAATATCTAGGTGCTATTGTTATATCAGATGTAATTAAAGAAGACAGTAAAGAGGCTATAGAAGACTTAAAATCAAATGGAATTGAAAATATATACATGTTAACAGGTGATAATAAAGAGACAGCTAAAGATGTTGCAAACAGAGTTGGAATCGAAAATGTTTATTCTAATCTATTACCAAATGAAAAAGTAGAAAAAATGAAAGAGGTAAAAGATAAGAATGGAGTTACAATTGCAATAGGCGATGGAATAAATGATTCTCCGTTATTAGCAATTTCAGATATAGGGATATCTATAGGGAATACTGGTTCAGATTTAGCAATTGAAACATCAGATATGGTTATAATGGATGGAAAATTATCTAGTTTAAACAAATTAATAAAAACATCTAAGAAAACAAAACGAATAGTAATGGAAAATATATATTTTGCTATTGGAATTAAAGTAATAGTATTATTACTTGGAGCAATCGGAATATCTACAATGTGGGAAGCAGTTTTTGCAGATGTAGGTGTAACTTTTATAACAGTACTAAATACTTTGAGAATATTTAGAAAATAGAACGAAAAACCAGCACTGCGTTGTGCTGGTTTTAATATATATTTAAACTTATCTAATATCCTCTTTAGGTGTAATATTTTTCTCTAATAGCTCAGGTTTCTTCATATATCTATAAAAAGATTTTAATGCATTTGCATAATAGAAACCATCACATATTCTTTCATCTGCAACCCATGCAAGTGATATTGTCTTTTCTTGAACAATATTGTCATCCTCATAAATATAAGATTTTTTCTTTTTACCCATTGCTAAGAATACACCAGTTGTTCCAAAGTTATATAAATGATGATAAATTGCATCTATTCCAAGTGAACCAACATTCGTTAAAAATGCACTTGTGTGAAATGGACTTGCATTAATTACTGCTTTTGGCATCATTCCATGTTTATCTAAGAACATTAAAATATTTACTATAAATTTAAATAACCAGTCAGGTACAAGTGATAGAAGTTTTGCAAGTCTATCTGTACTATTTTCAGCTGACAAATCTTTATTTTTAGTAATAGTACTGTCTAATTTATCCTTTATTTCAAATATATTTTCAGAACCTGTAAAAGGTATTTTTAGTGTTGTTTCTTCTGTTTCTTCTGTCATTTCCTTTTTTATTGCAAGTGAAATTGTAATTCCATTTCTTGCATAAGTTCTTCCATCCATTACAAATCTATTTAAAGCAGGCTTTTCTGCAAGCATTCTTATTAATGCAGCATATATGATATTCATATATGACATTCTAATGCCTTCTTCTTCTTTCTTTGATATATATGTATCTAGGTACTTAAGTGGCAAGTCTTGTGTATAATATACATGAGCGTCACTTCTTTCCTTCATTACATGTGGTATAACCCTAAAGAAAGGTCCTAGTGTTTTTAATTTTCTTCCATCTGATCTTAATCCGAACATAATTCATCTCCTCTATTATGCATATTATATAATAAAAATAGTATTCTTTGCAAGAAAAATGTCAAAAAATAATGAATTGTCAAAAAATTACAATTTAATATTGACAATTATATATTAAAAACATATAATTAATGTATAAAAGTCAGGAGAAACTCAAGCCTTTAAGTGAGTACCATAAAAGTTTGGTGAAGTTCTACCAATATAAGTGAACACTATAAAAGTTAGGAGAAGCTCAAGCCTTTAAGTGAGCACCATAAAAGAATTTAATAGGGGGCTAATAAGATATTAATTTTATTAGGTCCTTTTTTGTTAGGAGATTTTTATAGTGAGAAACTTATATTTTATTAAAGTTAAAGAAGATTATATAAAATATTTAAGAAAATTTGATAATAAGGTTTAGGACAATTCAGAGCTAAAAAGTAATAAGCCATATATTGGAGTATTAATACAGAATAGTGATGGACAAAAATATTTTGCACCACTATCCTCACATAAGGAAAAACACATTATATTTAATAAATTAGAAAAAGAAAATAAATTACCAATAGATATATTTTTAATAAGAGACAATTTAAAGAATTTAATAGGAATAATAAATTTTAATAATATGATACCAGTAATAAATAATGTAATAATATACTTTAATATCAAAGAAGATAAGAATTATAGTCTATTAATAAAAGAACATATTTATTGCATAAAACATAGTGAAGAGATAATAAAAAAGTCTACAAAGGTATATAATCTAGTTACAAAATACAAAAAGACCTCTCTTATAAAAAGAAGTTGTAACTTTAAACTTTTAGAAGAGAAAGCAAAAGAATTTGATATTAGTAATTAATTATTTTAATATTTTTAAAAAACGTGTTGACAAATGACATAGTGTCACATATAATATATGACACCGTGTCATTTTAAGTTAATTTTAACAATTATAGTTTAAATTCTTAATATAAAGGGGAGGATAAATATGCCAACAGATACTTTTAATAAGCTTCCAGAAGAGAAGAGAACAAAAGTAATCTTAGCTGCAAAAAAGGAATTTGCAAGAGCAAGTTTAAAAGATGCATCAATAAAGAATATTGTAGAAGAAGCTGGAATTGCAAGAGGAAGTTTTTATCAATATTTTGAGAGTAAAGAAGATTTACTTCAATATTTATTAAAAGAAAATGTAGAACAAATGAATAAGAACTTTGAGAATGCATTGAAAGAAAGTAATGGAGACATATTTGAAGTTTTCATATCAATATATGACTATATGGTAAATGAATGTATAAATAAAGAAGAACCAGAATTCTTTAGAAGGATTTTTGAGGAGCTTAAAACTAGTCAAGATGATATGCTTATTGTTGATATGAAAAAATATAGGCCTAAAGATATTATTGAGTATTATGATTTGGTAAATAAAGAAGATTTAAGAATAAAATCTATAGATGAGTTTAGACTTTTAACAAGAATGTTACATGCAGTAACTAAAAAAGCAATAGTAGGTAGTTTTAAATATGATTCAAAAGAAAAAGCAAGAGAGGATTATTTAAAGCAATTAGAATATATTAAATATGGAGCTATGAGAAAAGGAGGAGCAAATGTTTAAAATATTAAAAAACTTAAAGAAAACTTGGGTGTCAGTATTAATAATTGTTTTACTTCTATGTCTTCAAGCATGGACAGATTTAACACTTCCAGATTACACATCTAAGATTGTAAATACAGGTATACAAGCAGGTGGAATAGAATATGTAGCACCAGAATCAATAAGAAAATCACAAATGGATAATCTCCTTATATTCACAGAAGATGATGAAGAGATACTTAGTAACTATACTTTGATTTCTAAAGATAATTTATCTGAAAATGAGTATGAGAAATTAAGGAAAGAATATCCAGAAATTGAAAATGAAGATATTTATGAATTAAACAAGTTAAATAAAAAACAGAAAGAAAGACTAGATGAAATAATATCAAAACCATTTATGGTAGCATATTCAATTGAAAATGAAGAGACATCAAATGGATTTAAAGAGCAAATGCTTGTAAATATTCCAGAAGAGCAAAAAGCAATATTTAGTCAAATGCCTTTGATTGATATAATAAAAAATATGCCACAAGAACAAAAGCAAGAAATAGCAAATGAGATTAATAATAAATTAGATGAAAAGTTAGGTGTAATGCTATCACAAGCAGCGGTTCAGGCAACAAAAGCAGAGTATATTGCAATTGGAGTAAATACAGATAATATTCAAAACTCATATATACTTATAACAGGACTTAAAATGATAGGAATAGCATTAATAAGTATGACTGCTGCAGTTGTAATTATGCTTTTATCTTCAAGAGTCGCAGCTTATTTAGGAAGAACTTTGAGAGATAAAGTATTTAGAAAAGTATTACAATTTACTAGAAAAGAATTTTCAGAATTTTCTACAGCATCATTAATTACACGTAGTACAAATGATATACAACAAATTCAAATGTTAATTACAATGCTATTTAGAGTTGTAGTATATGCGCCAATTATGGGTATAGGTGGATTTATAAGAGTTTTAGCTAATAGTAATAACTCAATGGCATGGGTAATTGGATTTGCTATCTTGTGCATTATTGCAGTAGTATTACTACTATTTATTATAGCAATGCCAAGATTTAAAAAGCTACAAGATTTAATAGATAGGCTGAATTTAGTATCAAGAGAAATATTAACAGGACTTCCAGTAATTAGAGCATTTAATACAGAAAAAAGAGAAGAAAAAAGATTTGACGGTGCAAACAAAGAGCTTATGAAGGCAAATATATTTGTAAATAGAGCTATGAGTATAATGATGCCAGCGCTTATGTTCATAATGAATGGAGTTATGCTTCTAATTATATGGGTAGGTGGACACAAAGTTGATGAAGGAATTATGCAAGTTGGAGATATGATGGCATTTATCCAATATACAATGCAAATAGTTATATCATTCCTAATGATATCTATGATATCTATAATGCTTCCACGTGCTGCCGTATCTGCAAGACGTATTAATGAGGTTATAGAAACTGAAGCATCTGTAAAAGATAAAGAAGAAACAAAAGACTTTATAGAAGAGAAAAAAGGATATGTTGAATTTAAAGATGTTTCATTTAGATATCCTGATGCTGATACAGAAATTTTAGAAGATATAACATTTACTGCAAAACCGGGAGAGACTACAGCACTAATTGGTAGTACAGGAAGTGGTAAATCAACAGTAGTAAATTTAATACCACGTTTTTATGATGTAACAGGTGGAGAGCTTTTAATAGATGGAGTAAATATAAAAGATGTACCACAAAAAGAATTAAGAAAGAGAATAGGATTTGTACCACAAAAAGGAGTTCTATTCTCAGGAACAATTGAATCAAACATTAAATATGGTAATGGTTCTATGTCTGATGAACAAATGGAGAAAGCAGCAAGTATTGCTCAAGCTACTGATTTTATAGAAAGAAAAGAAAAAGGATTTAAATCAGAAATTGCTCAAGGTGGAAATAATGTGTCAGGAGGACAAAAACAACGTTTATCAATTGCAAGAGCACTAGCAATAGATCCAGAGATAATTGTATTTGATGATAGCTTCTCAGCATTAGACTTTAAAACTGATAGTAAATTAAGAGAGGAACTAAGTAAACAAACAGAAGGAAAGACAGTAATAATAGTAGCACAAAGAATTAGTACAATTTTAAATGCAGATCAAATTATAGTATTAGATGAAGGTAAAATTGTAGGAAAAGGAACGCATAAAGAGTTAATGAAAAACTGTGAAGAATATAAAGAAATTGCAATGTCACAGCTAAGTAAAGAAGAGCTAGAAGGAGGTGCTAATTAATATGCCAGGACCAATGGGAAATCCAGGGAAAGTAACCCCTAAAGCTAAGAATTTTAAAAAGACAACAGTGAAATTAGTAAAAGATTATTTAGCAAAATACAAAATTGCGATATTTATTGTAATAGTATTTGCAATAGGAAGTACTATTTTCAATATTGTTGGACCTAAGATATTAGGTAATGCAACAACCGAAGTTTTTAATGGTCTTATAGGAAAACTATCTGGTGGAACAGGAATAGACTTTGGGAAAATTGCAAACATTCTATTTACATTACTAGGATTTTATATAATTAGTGCAATATTTTCACTAATACAAGGATTTACGATGACATCTGTTGCACAAAAGATAACATACAAATTACGTAATGATGTTGCTAAAAAATTAAATAAATTACCTATGAAATATTTTGATAAAAGAACTAATGGAGAAGTGCTTTCTATAATAACAAATGATATAGATACACTTTCACAAAATCTTAACCAAAGTATTACAGAGATTATAACATCTGTATGTACAATAATTGGTATAATTATAATGATGTTATCAATAAGTGTTTCAATGACAATTGTTTCATTTATAATATTACCAATATCAATATTTGTTGTAAAAATAATAGTAGGTAAATCTCAAAAATACTTTAAGAAACAACAAGAGTATTTAGGACATGTAAATGGTCAAGTAGAAGAGATTTATGGAGGACACACAATAGTAAAAGCATTTAATGGAGAAGAAGCAGCTATAGAAAACTTCACAAAGGCAAATAAAGAGCTATATACATCTGGATGGAAATCACAATTCTTATCAGGACTTATGCATCCATTAATGAACTTTATAGGAAATGTAGGATATGTTGCAGTATCTGTTCTTGGTGGATATTTAGCAATTCAAGGAAGAATTACTGTAGGTAATATACAAAGTTTTATACAATACAACAAAAGATTTACTCAACCGATTGCACAAGTAGCACAAGTTTCAAGTATGCTACAAGCAATGGTTGCAGCAGCAGAAAGAGTATTTGAGTTTTTAGAGGAACCAGAAGAAATAAAAGAAGCTGATAACAATATAGATACTGATAAATTAAAAGGGAATGTAGAATTCAAAAACGTACAATTTGGATATGATGAAGACAAAATAATAATAAATAACTTTAATAGCAAGATTAAAGAAGGACAGAAAATTGCAATAGTAGGGCCAACTGGCGCTGGTAAAACAACAATGGTAAAACTATTAATGAGATTCTATGATGTAAATAATGGAGAAATTTTAATTGATGGGTATAATATAAAAGATTTCAAACGTGGAGATTTAAGGAAGATGTTTGGAATGGTTCTTCAAGATACGTGGTTATTTGGAGGTAGTGTAAAGGACAATATAAAATATGGAAAACCTGATGCAAATGAAGCAGAAGTTATTGGAGCAGCAAAAGCTGCACATGTTCACCATTTTATAAAAACTCTTCCGAACGGATATAATTCTGTATTAAATGAAGAATCAAGTAATGTATCAGCAGGACAAAAACAGTTACTTACAATAGCAAGAGTAATACTTGCAGATCCTAAAATATTAATATTAGATGAAGCTACAAGTTCAATAGATACAAGAACAGAGTTACAAATACAATCAGCAATGGATAACCTAATGAAAGGAAGAACTAGTTTCATAATTGCACATAGATTATCTACAATAAAAAATGCAGATTTGATTTTAGTAATGAATCATGGAGATATTGTAGAGCAAGGAACACATGAAGAGTTACTTGCGAAAAACGGATTCTATGCAGATTTATATAATAGCCAATTCGATGAAGAAGCAAGTTAAATAAAGTTGAACAATTAAAAGAATAAGAATGGTTCTAATTCTTTTAATTGTTTATTTTAGTTATTTGACATAATGTGAAAAATGAATTATAATTATTTTTACAACTCTTTGATTGACTAAAAAAGAATTTTAGAGGTCAAATTAAGAGAAAATTTTAAACCATTGGAGGTAATAACAATGAAACGGTTTATTAGACTATTAACAGCAGTTATAGTACTTATGGCGCTTTGTAGCTGTAGTGCTATACAGAAGGATTCAAAAGAACCATCTGTTGAAACAGTCACATCACCGCCTGAAGTTGAGGTAATTGTAGAAAGCAAATCTGATAGCAAAAGATTATTGCTAAATGCAACATCAACTGTAGGGGAAGCTTTGAATGATGATCATATTATCTGTTTTGATTCCACTGAATTTGGTTATGACCAGAAAAAGGTTAATATTACAATAACTGCAAATAGCCAAAATATTGTGTCTGTGCAACAAAAACAAGATGAGTATCTGAATTCCAATAAACAATACAAAACTGTTGAAAGTATACAATATGTGCAAAAACCAGTACAACAGTTTGAATTTGAACCGTGGGTTGACGTAGAGGAAACACCTATTATGATCCTTGAAATAAAATTAGAGGATAATAGCAGTTGGTTTGTTTCTATTCGTGCAAAAGGTTACTAAAATTTTCGCACTAATAAGCTACTCTTGTGATAATAGGAGTAGCTTATTAGTATTAAAAGAGATTTATTTTTATATTAGGAATTTGGTAAAAGGCTATAGAAATTATTTGACAACAACAAAACAAAATGTTAAAATAGTCACAAGTTAATTTAGTTATGTTTTAAAAAGAAACCGAGTAGAGTTTTGTAGTAACTATAGAGAGGTAATGGTTGGTGGAAATTATCTAGAAATATAAAGCTTGAATTACACTTCTTATAATAACTAACGTGTAGCTACGAATAAGCTATAAAGAGAGGCAATATTAGAGCAGAGAATAATATTGTAAATAAAGGTGGTACCACGAAGTCCAACTCGTCCTTTAAGATGAGTTGGACTTTTTGAATATATAGGAGGGAAGAGAATGAATTTATACGAAGATTTAAAATGGAGAGGATTAATTCAAGACATAAGTGATGAAGAATTAATTAACAAATTAAACAATGAGAAATTAACATTCTACATAGGAACAGACCCAACAGCTGACAGTATGCATATAGGTCATTATTCATCATTTTTAATATCAAAAAGACTTGCAAAATATGGTCATAGACCATTATTACTAGTAGGTGGAGCAACAGGTTTAATAGGAGACCCTAAACCAACTGCTGAAAGACCAATGATTACAAAGGAAGAAGTTGAAAAAAATATCGAAGGGTTAACTAAACAAGCAAAAGAAATATTTGGATTTGAAGTAGTTAACAATTATGACTGGACAAAAGATATAACTGTTGTAGATTTCTTAAGAGATTACGGAAAATACTTTAATGTAGGATATATGCTTGCAAAAGATAAAGTTAAATCTAGAATGGAAACTGGTATTACTTATGCAGAGTTTTCATATATGATCTTACAAGCTTTAGACTTTTTACATTTATATGAAACTAAAGATTGTGTACTCCAAGTTGCAGGATCAGATCAATGGGGAAATATAACATCTGGAATAGAGTTAATTAGAAAGAAAATAGACAAAACAGCATATGGTATGGTTATGCCATTAGTTACAGATTCAAATGGTGTTAAATTTGGTAAAACAGAAGGTAATGCTTTATGGCTTGATAAAAATAAAACATCAAGTTATGAGCTATATCAATACTTAATTAATCTTGAAGATTCAATGATAATAAGCTATCTAAAGAAGTTAACATTCTTAAGCAAAGAAGAAATTGAAGAGATAGAGAAAATGCATGAAGAAAGACCGGAATTAAGAGAAGCTCATAAAATACTTGCAAGAGAAATTATAACAGACTTACATGGAAAAGAAGAATATGAGAAAGCAATTAAGATTAGTGAAGCTCTATTTAAAGGAAACTTTAGCGAGTTATCAAATGAAGAACTAGAAGAAGCATTTAAAGGTAATGAAGTAAAGAGTGTAGAAATAGATAGAAATATAGTAGATGTGTTAGTAGATATGAATGTTGCATCAAGTAAAAGACAAGCTAGAGAATTTGTGGCAAACAATAGTATAGAAATAAAAGGCGAAAAGGTAAATGAATTAGATAGAATGATAGATAATAATTACCTTACAAATGATACATATCTAATAATAAAAAGAGGAAAGAAAAATTATTATATAGGAAAAGTAAATAAATAGGATTATTTGTTATATTAAACTATAAAATGTAGAATAGAGATACTTAAAAATATGTAAGATACATAAAGAATTATTGACAACAAATTTAAATCGTGAAATAATTATTTTGTAATTTATTTAAGGGGGAAAAGTATGAAAAAAGTATTTAAATCTATTTTAGCTATTATGTTAGTTATATCATTAGCACTTGTTGTTACAGGATGCGGAAATAATGATGAAAGCAAAGAAAACAATGAAAAATCTAAAACTTATAATGTATTAAGTAAAGCCTTTTCTGGAGATAGCTATATAATGACTCTAGAAGGAGATATGGATTTAGGAGAAGGATTAGAAAACTCAAAAATGACATTAGCCATGAGAGGAGAAGACATATATATGGATGTAGATGCAACTAGTGGTCATCTAACTATTATGTATAAAGACAATACTACATATGTAGTTTCTCATGCAGATAAAATGTATATGACATTAGAAGGAAAAGATGAAGAAATATTTGAAGAAGATGATATGTTTGCATTCTCTAAAGAGGATTTACAATATATAGAGACATCAAAATATAATACAGGTAAAGAATCTGTAGATGGAACAGAATATGACTATGAAGAGTATAAAGATGAAGAAGAAGGAACAACAGAGAAATATTATTTCTCAGGAGAAGATTTGAAGTATATAAAAACAACTGATGCAAATGGACAAGAAGAAATCATGAAAGTAGTAAAATTATCTTCAGATGTTGAAGATAGCATATTTGATCTTCCAACAGACTATCAAAAATTAGAAGTATAATTATTTTATGAAAAGAAAATGGGAAAATGTAAATCTCATTTTCTTTTTTTATTGAATAATACAGACTAATATGTTAATATAAATATGAAATATAAAATAATAAGGGGGAGAATTTATGATAGCAATTGGAAGCGATCATGGAGGATATGAATTAAAAGAAGAATTAAAAAAATGTTTAGAAGAAGAAGGATTAGAATACAAAGATTATGGAGCTTTTTCTACAGATAGAGTAGACTATCCACTAATTGCAAAAGAAGTTTCAAAAGCTGTTGCAACAAATGAATGCGAAAAAGGAATTTTAATTTGTAGATCAGGATATGGAATGGCTATGGTAGCAAACAAATTTAAAGGTGTAAGAAGTGCTCCTTGTTTCTGTACTAGGGCGGCACAGTTTTCAAGACTTCACAATAATACAAATGTGTTATCGCTTGGAGCAGACTATGTAACAGTAGATGAAGCTAAAGAGATTTTAAAAACATGGCTTAATACAGAATTTGAGGGTGGAAGACATCAAGAAAGATTAGATTTAGTTTCAGATATAGAAACAGAAAATATGAAATAGGAAAAGAGGTATAACCTCTTTTTTTAGAAATGAAAGGATTAATCATGAGAATAATATTAGCATCAAATTCTCCAAGAAGGAAAGAATTATTACACCAAATATTTGATAGTTTTGATGTAATAAAAAGTAATTTTAATGAAGAATCAGTAGATGAGGAAAATCCAGAAGAATTAGTAAAAATATTATCATTAAAGAAAGCAGAAGAAGTATTTGATAAAATAGAAAGTAATGAATCAGAATTACTTGTAATAGGTGGAGATACACTTGTATATTTTGATGGACAAGTATTAGGAAAACCAAAAGATGAAAAGGATGCATATAATACTTTAAAGAAACTACAAGGTAATAAAAATGAGGTGTATTCTGCATTTACAGTTATATTAAAAAAAGACAGTAAATTAATAAAAGAAACAGTTTTAAGTAAAAGTAGAGTAATAATGAAAACAATGGCAGATGAAGAAATAGAAGAATATATTAAAACAGGAGAACCTATGGATAAAGCGGGAAGCTATGCCATCCAAGGAATAGGAAATAAATTTATAGATAATATTGAAGGATCATATAATTCAGTTGTTGGATTAGATATAGAAAAGTTAAAAGAAGTATTGGAAAAACATAGAATATAAAGGAGCAATAAATATGATAAAAGAATTTAAAAAATTTATAGCAAGAGGAAATGTAATTGATTTAGCAGTTGGTGTAATTATAGGTGGAGCATTTGGAAAAATAGTAACATCAATAGTAAATGATGTGTTAATGCCTTTAATAGGAGTTGTAATTGGAGGAATTGATTTTACAGGATTAAGCTTTAAAATTGGTGAAGCTGAAATAAAATATGGAAACTTTATTCAAAATGTAATAGATTTTCTAATAGTAGCATTTTGTATATTTATTTTAGTAAAAATAGTTAATAAGATAACACATAAAGAAGAGAAAAAAGAAGAAGAGGCAGTACCAACAAAATCAGATGATGTACTTTTATTAGAAGAGATTAGAGATTTATTAAAAGAGAAAGCACAAGATAGTATAAAAGAAGAGATTGATAAAGAAGAAATATTAGAATAAAAAGAAATAAAACCTATTGCTTAAAATTTAAAAATATGATAACATATTAAACAGATTTGAAAATAAACCGTTTGAAAAAGCAAAGTAGGATAAATACATATGTATTTAAGAGAAAATAGGTCATAGGCTGAAAACCTATTTAATACAAGTTTATCTGAAATTTCACTTTTTAGGTCTTTTATTGAAATAATAGTAGGTAAAAGCGTTTGCAACGTTATAGCTAAAATGAGGTTAATTTGTAATTAATAAATTTAGGTGGTACCGTGAGAAGAAACTCGCCCTATTGTATATAGGGGCGAGTTTTTTGAATATTTATTAATATATTAAAATATTAAGTGATTTCATTTAAGGAGATGAATATGGAAAAGTCTATACTAATAACTGGTACAGTATTGAGTGCAAATACTGATTCAACAGAAATATATGAAAAGCTAGTTAAGATATGTAAAGATATATATGATAATGTTTCAAGTCCACTAGATACTATGAATTTTAAAGGTAATGATTTTGAAAGATATAATAGAGCTATGGAATTACTACAAAATACTAGTATCATCATTGCTGAAATGAGCATACCATCCACTGGACAGGGAATGGAATTACAAGAAGCTATTAGACTTAATATTCCAATTATAGTGATAGCTAAGAATGGAAGTAAGGTATCTGGATTAGTAAAAGGTTCGGGTAAAGTAAAGAGTATTTTATATTATGACAGCATAGAAGATATTAAAGAAGAATTAATAAAACAAATAAAGGAGGAAAATAATGAAAGAACAAATTGCTAAGATTAAAGAAAGTGCAACATCTGAAATTGAAAGCTCAAAAACTCTTCAAGAATTAAATGATGTAAGAGTTAAATACTTAGGAAAAAAAGGAGAACTTACAGCAGTCTTAAAAGGTATGAAAGATTTATCAGCAGATGAAAGACCTGTTATGGGAGCTTTAGTAAATCAAGTTAGAGATGAATTAGAAAGTAAGATAAAAGAAAATGAGGAAGTTCTAAAAGAACAAGCTTTAAATGAAAAGCTTGAAAAAGAAAAAATTGATATTACTCTTCCAAGTGTAAAAATTAAAAGAGGAAGTAAACACCCTATAAACAGAGTAATAGAAGAAATAGAAGATATATTCGTATCAATGGGGTATGATGTAGTAGGTGGCCCTGAACTTGAAACAGATGAATACTGTTTTGAAAGATTAAATCTTCCAAAAGGTCATCCAGCAAGAGATATGCAAGATAGTTTCTATGTTGATCCAGAACACTTACTTAGAACTCAAACATCAGCTGTTCAAGCAAGAGTAATGATGGAAAATGAAGAAAAAGGACCAATAAGAGTAATCTGTCCAGGTAAAACATATAGAAGAGATGATGATGCAACACATTCACATCAATTTGGCCAAGTAGAAGGACTTTTAATAGATAAAAATATTAGTCTTGCTGACTTAAAAGGAACATTAGAAGTATTTGTTAAGAAGATGCTTGGAGAGAATTCTAAATTAAGATTTAGACCAAGTTATTTCCCATTTACAGAACCAAGTTATGAAGTAGATGTTAGTTGTTTTAAATGCCAACGGAAAAGGATGTAATCTTTGTAAACAAACAGGTTGGATAGAAATACTAGGTTCAGGAATGGTACATCCAAATGTGTTAAAAATGAATGGATATGATCCAGAGAAATATACAGGATTTGCATTTGGAACAGGACTTGATAGACTTGCAATGTTTAAGTATGGGATTACAGATATAAGACTTCTATATACAAATGATGTAAGATTCCTAAATCAATTTGATAGAAAGGATGTGGACTAATTGAAACTAAGTAAAAATTTTGTTAAAGATTATATAGACATAGATGTAGACATTAAAGATTTAGCTGAAGACATGACAAGAGTAGGAAATGAATATGACAGCGCTGAAAAATTAATTAATGCTACAAACCTTGTAATAGGTGAAGTAATAGAATGTGAAGAACATCCTGATTCAGACCATCTTCATGTTTGCAAAGTAAATATTGGAAGTGAAGTATTAGATATAGTATGTGGGGCACCAAATGTAAGAAAAGGATTAAAAGTAATACTTGCGCAAGTTGGAGCAGAACTTCCAGGTGATTTTAAAATTAAAAAAGGAAATATTAGAGGAGCAGTATCAAATGGAATGCTTTGTTCTATGGCAGAACTTGGATTGGAATCTAAATTCTTAACTGACGCAGATAAAAATGGAATACATGAATTGCCAGAAGATGCTCCAGTAGGTGGAGATCCAATTGAATTTATTGGAATGAATGATGAGATTGCAGATTTTGAACTTACAGCAAATAGAGGAGATTTACTTAGCATTTTAGGTATGGCATATGAATTAGGAGCAATATATGATAAACCAGTAAAAGAAGTAGATTTAAAACATAGTGAAATAGAAGAAGATGTAAATGATAGCTTTAGCGTAGAAATAGAAACAGAAAATTGTAACTTATTCTTAGCTAAAAAAGCATTAAATGTTACTATAAAAGAAAGCCCAGCATTTATAAAAAATAGACTTATAGCAAGTGGAATAAGACCAATTAACAATGTTGTCGATATAAGTAACTATGTAATGCTAGAACTTGGTCAACCACTTCATTTCTATGATGCAGATAGATTAGGAAATAAGATACTAGTTAGAATGGCAAAACAAGGAGAAAAATTAACAACATTAGATAATATAGAAAGAGATTTAGATGAAGAAGATATAGTTATTACAAATGGAACAGAAGCAATTGGTCTTGCAGGTGTTATGGGAGGACTTTCAACAGAGGTTGAAGAAGATACTAAAAACATCATAATTGAATCTGCTGTATTTGATGGAGTAAAAATAAGATGTACATCTAAAAAAATTGTAAGAAGTGAAGCAAGTAATCGTTTTGAAAAGGGATTAGATCCAAATAGAACATATATGGCTATTGAAAGAGCATGTGCACTTCTTGAAAAATATGCAGAGGCAAAAATTGCTAAAGGAACTGTAACTTATGATAAAGCAGACAAAGAAGAAAAGAAAATAGATGTAAGTTTTGAAAATATAAATAATCTTTTAGGTATAGAGGTACCAGATGAAGAAGCATTAAATGTATTTAGAAAATTAGGATTTGAGTACAAAGTAAATGGAAGAATAATTACTGTAACAGTTCCAACTAGAAGAATGGATATATCAATAAAAGAAGATTTAATTGAGGAAGTGGGAAGGATATATGGTGTTGATAATATCGAAGGAAAACTTCCTGTACTTTCAACAAGAAATGGTAAATATGATAAAACAACAAGAGAAATAAGAAATAAAATGATTGGTCTTGGATTAAATGAAACAATGTCATATATCTTGGTAAATGATGAAGAAGCAGTTAAATATACAACAGATGAGTTCGAGACAATAAAACTATTGGATCCACTTACAGAAGAAAGAAATACATTAAGATATAGCATGATTCCATCACTATTCAAAATATATGAATATAACTTAGGTAGAAATAACAAGGATGTATGCATATTTGAATTAGGAAAAGGTTTTGGAAAAGTAAATGATGAGTATATAGAAGAAGAAAAACTATGTGCACTTATGTCAGGAAAATACTATGAAGGAATAGGAAACACAAAAAATGTAGACTTCTATATAATGAAAGGTGTAGCAGAAGAGCTATTAGATTTCTTAGGTTACAATGGAAGATATAGCTTTGTAAATAACAAAGCGTTGCCAAAGGAATTACATCCAGGTCAAACAGCATTAATTTCTGTAAATAATGATATTGTGGGAGTTATAGGAAAAGTTCATCCAAAAGAGACAAAAGAAGATGTATATGTAATGGAGATTAATTTAGATAAATTACTTTCTAAAAAAGTAGGAAAAATGAAATATAAGGAATTTTCAAAATTCCCAAGTATCAAAAAAGATGTTGCATTTATAGTTAATAAAGACTTAGAGTCAGCTGTAATAGAAAAGCAAATCAAAAAATCTGCTGGAAACTTACTTACAAATATAGAGGTGTTTGATGTATATACAGGGGAACACGTTGCAGAAGATAAAAAATCAATAGCATATTCATTAACATTTAGTGATAGTAAAAAAACATTAACAGATGATGAAGTAACAGCAATATTCAACAAGGTTATTGCAGATGCAGAAAAAACATTAGGTGCAGAGATAAGAAAATAGAATAAAAAAGAAAACAGAGGCAAGGGAAATCCCTTGCCTCTATTGCATGCAATAGGTTAAGGACAAAAATGAGTGCCATCAGCCCAACAACAACAACAATAACAATTTGATGCCGGACAAAAAGAAATGGAATTGAAGCCTTTTGGAAGATCAACACGGGAATATTTTCCCTTTGCTTTCTTCTGGGCAATCATTGCTCTCCGGTGAGCATGCTTAACTGGTCTGTGCTTTTTCATTATAAAAAGCTCCTTTCATAAAAATGTATATTAACCTGACCGTTGTCTATTATAACACACATTAACATAAAAGACAAATATTAATGAAGGAATAGTATTTTTCATAAAAGCAATTGAAAAACAAATTTCATTGTGTTAATATATCAGTATATGAATTTAAGAAAAGAGGAATACAAATGGCAAAAAAGAAAATAGATAAACAAAAATTAGCAACTAGAATAATAGCAGGGATACTTGCAGGACTAATGGTATTAAGTATGGCATTTACATTAATATGGTATCTAATATATAATGTATAGTAATATAGTAAATTATAAAAATGAAAGAGGTTACAAATGAAAAATACGTTATTTAGAGGAGCTTTGGGATTCACAGGTCAAGATATAGCTAATTATTTAAATATGCTAAAAGATAATCCAATAAAAATGGTTATGCTAATAATTGATATAGCAATTGTACTATTTTTAGCGATAAAGCTATTACAAATTGTTAAAGAAACTAGAGCATGGCAATTAATAAAAGGTATAGCATTTTTGGTGATTTTTACTTTAATTAGTTCGGTATTAGAACTTCATATATTAAACTATATATTAACATCATTCATGACATATGGAGTAATACTATTAATTATAATTTTCCAGCCAGAATTAAGACGTGCATTGGAACAACTTGGAACTAGCAAATTAACAAGATTTTTTGGAATAGATAAAGATATTGCAACAAAGACAAAAGAAAATATATATAAAATAGTAATTGCAGCAACAGAACTTGCAAAAAGCAAAACTGGCGCATTAATAGTAATAGAAAGAGATATAAAATTGAAAGATATAGTAGACACGGGGATTGCTATAGATGGAGAAATATCACCACAATTACTAGTAAATATATTTAATCCAAAAACGCCACTTCATGATGGAGCAGTTATAATTAGTGAAAACAAAGTTAAAGCAGCAGCATGTTTGCTTCCATTATCAGATGATAAAAATATATCTAAAGGATTAGGAACAAGGCATAGATCAGCTGCTGGAATTTCTCAAGAGTCAGATGCTATTGTTGTTATTGTATCTGAGGAAACAGGTAAAGTATCAATCGCAAAAGATGGAACATTAATAATAGATGTAAAAGAAGATGCCTTAAGACAAATATTAATAAAAAATATTGTAACAAAGAGATTCGGAAATGAAGAAATAAAAAAGAGAAAAGCAAGACTAAAGGAAAAGATGAAAGACTTAAAAAAGAATAAAAAGAGTGAGGAAAATAAAGAAGATACAAAATCAGAAACAAAATAATGCTTCTGATTTTTAAAAAATAAATGGGAGAAATAAAATGAGAAATATAAAATTAACGATAGAATATGATGGAAAGAAATTTCGGTGGTTGGCAAAAGCAACCAAATAAATTAAATATACAAGGAGAGATAGAGAATGCAATAAGAGAAATAACAGGAGAAGAAGTAGATTTAACTGCATCAGGAAGAACAGATGCAGGTGTACATGCTCTTCGGACAAGTTGCAAACTTTAAAACAAATAGTAATTTGCCTACCCAAAAATTTGCTATAGCTATAAATTCAAAACTTAAAAAAAGCATTATTATAAAATCTGCAGAAGAAGTAGAAGAAAGATTTCATTCTAGATATAATGCAAAGCAAAAAACATATAGATATGTAATAAATAATTCTAAACAAGGTACAGCAATATATAGAGATTTAGAATGTCATATACCAATGGAACTTGATGTAGAAGAAATGAAGAAAGCTGCAAAATATTTTGAAGGGGAACATGATTTTAAAGCTTTTAAAGCAAGTGGAACAAGTAGCAAAAGTAGTGTAAGAACAATATATAAAGCAGAGGTATTAGAAAAAGAAGATAGAATATATATAGAACTAACAGGTAATGGATTTCTGTATAATATGGTAAGAATTATATCTGGAACATTAGTAGATGTAGGACTTCGGAAAAATAAAGGCAGATGAAATACCAGAGATTATAGAATCAAAAGATAGAACAAGAGCAGGTAGAACTCTTCCAGCACATGGATTATATTTAGTAAATGTAGAATATAAATAAAACGAAAGTGGACACTCTAGTGTGCACTTTCGTTTTATTTTATAAATATTTTTCAATTTCTTCCCAAACTTTATCAGTATAAATTTTTTTCTCAGCTGAAAATGGAAGGAAGCATAAATCTTTTAATGGGTTTAAAAGATTTTGTAATTCAGCAACTCTTGCTTCCACCTTAGTAGGCGCTAATTTATCGGCCTTATTTGCAATAATTAAACAAGGATGATTACCTGATTTATTTATAATATAGTCATACATTAATCTGTCGTTTTCAGTTGGGTCATGCCTAATATCAATTAAAAATACAATTAATGCTATTTCCTTTCTTATCTGTAAATACTGTTCAATAAAGCTTCCAACTTTTACTTGTTCTGTTTTAGACATTTTGCTATATCCATATCCAGGTAAATCTACAAAGTAGAAGTCATTATCGATATTGTAAAAATTAATTTGTCTAGTTTTTCCAGGCTCACTACTTGTTCTAGCCAAACTCTTCCTATTAATCATTGTATTTATAAAAGAGGATTTTCCAACATTAGATTTTCCAACTAAAACAATTTCAGGACATCCTGCTTTTGGATATTGTTTAGGGCTTACTGCTGATATTTCAAATTTCGGATTTTTAACTATCATAATTATTCCTTTCTAAAATATTACAGCTAACAATATATTAGCTGTAATAAATATTATTTTATTATTTCTTTGGAACCATTTTTTCTATTCCACCCATATAGGATCTCAATGCTTCTGGAATATTGATACTTCCATCTGCGTTATAGTTATTCTCTAAGAAAGCTATAAGCATACGAGGTGGAGCAACAACTGTATTGTTTAATGTGTGTGCAAAATAATTTTGTTTTTCTCCTTTAACACGTATTCCAAGACGTCTACTTTGAGCATCTGTTAAATTAGAACAACTTCCAACTTCAAAATATTTCTTTTGTCTAGGACTCCAAGCTTCAACATCACAAGATTTTGCTTTTAAGTCTGCTAAATCTCCGTGAGCAACATTCAAGTGTACGAACAGGAATATCTAAACTTCTAAATAGTTCTACTGTGTATGACCACATTTTATTATACCATTCATAACTCTCTTCTGGTTCACA
>CAOJKK010000015.1 GCA_948437895.1 uncultured Clostridium sp. | reverse complement strand
ACAATGTTTATACAAAAGAAGGTGTTAAATATGACACAAGCATTTAACCAATACATATGTAGTACATGTAAAGCAAAATACTGCGATAAAGGAATAGTAATAGTAAATTACAACGGAATAAAACAAGCAAGATGTACTGATTATGAAAAAGACGAAACAAAGATAGAAGGATATCAGAGAGCAGAAGAGATAACAGCTAAAAAGAGTAAAGCACTAATGAGGTTAAACATATGAACTATGACAAATGTATGAGAAAAGAATGTAAAAGATGTCATAACTATGATAGATGTTTTAAGAAGAAAAGGAAGAGAGGAAAAACAAATGGCAAGAGGAAAGAAAACAGATAATGAGACTATATATAAGATAATGATAAGCATGTTTTCAACAAATAACTTTAATGAAACATCAAGACAGTTAAAAATACCAGTAAAAACAGTAGAAAAGATATATAAAGAAAACAAAGATAAAGAAGAGTTTACAAAACTATGCATAGAAAAAAGAGAAGAATTTGCAGAGAACGCAACAAGAATTATAAATAAAGCAAGTGAGTTACTGGAAAAGAGATTAGATACAGCATTAGAAAATCAAAATGAATTAGAAGCAATAATAGATCAAGTGTGGCAAATGGATAAAAAAGATTTTAACGATACACAAAAAAGAGCAATAGTAAATAGAATAGGAAAAATGCAGTTAAATAGTTTGTCAGAAATAACAACAGCAATAGGAACGATGTTTGATAAGAGAAATTTAGCAGAAGGAAAGAGTACTGTAAATACAGATATAACAATAAAAATGGACAAGAAAGTGGAGGAATTATCTCAATAATGGAATATAAAGTACCTGCCTTATACCCAAAACAAGAAGAATTTTGTAAAAGCAAAACAAAATATACATGCTATGGAGGAGCAAGAGGTGGAGGTAAGTCGTTTGTAGCAAGAATAAAAGCGATACTGCTTGCACTTTTTTATCCTGGAATACAAATACTATTATTAAGAAGAACATATAACGAACTGTTAGAAAATCATGTTGTGCCATTACAAAAAGAATTAAAATGTCAGCAAAAGGAAAGAATTGCACAATATAAAACTCAAGAAAAGGTATTTGATTTTCCTAATGGTAGCAGAATAAAGTTAGGATATTGTGATACAGAAACAGATGTATTACAGTATCAAGGACAAGCTTACGAAGTAATATTTATGGAGGAAGCAACACATTTTACAGAATTTCAATTTAACTGTTTAAAAGAAAGCAATAGACTTTCAGGACAATGTAAAAAACAAGTAAAACCTAGAATGTATTTAACTTGCAATCCAGGAGGAGTAGGCCATTCATGGGTAAAAAGACTGTTTATAGATAATGAATACAATGAAGGGGAAATTCCAGAAGAATATTCATTTATACCAGCATTAGTTTTTGAAAATGAATATATAATGAAAAACGACCCAGACTATGTAAAAGCATTAGAAAGTTTACCAGAAGACAGAAAAAGAGCAATGCTTTATGGAGAATGGGATGTTTATGAAGGACAATTTTTCCCAGAATTTAAAAGAAATATACATGTTATTGAGCCGTTCAAAATTCCAAAAGATTGGTATGTATATTTTGTTATGGATTATGGTTTAGATAAGTTAGCAGGTTATTGGATAGCCGTTGATTATAACAATAATGCATATGTGTTTAGAGAAGTATATGAAAGTAATCTGCTCGTATCAGAAGCGAGAGATAAAATAAAAGCAATGACTAATGAAGATGTATATATACACTTAGCACCACCAGATTTATGGAATAGACATAAGGAGACAGGGAAAAGTACAGCAGATATATTTGCAGAAGGGAATATATATTTATATAAAACAAACAATGACAGAATACAAGGCTGGTTACAAATGAAAGAGTGGCTAAAAGTATTCAAAGATGAACAAGGCTGTGACACATCAAGATTAAAGATATTTAGTACATGTAAAAACTTAATAAGATGTTTACCGCAGTTACAACATGATGATAAAAAAATAGGAGATGTAGCAAATGAGCCACACGAGATAACTCATGGCCCGGATGCTATTAGAGGCTTTTGTGTTTATTGGACACAGGAGCCTCTTTTTGTCGAGCAAAAAAAAGAATTACCATTTGAATTACAGATAGATGAGCCAGATGAAGAAATCTGGTGGTAGGAGGATTAAAAATGATATTAGTAGCAGTTATAGTAGGGTATATGTTAGGAATAATTCCTTTTATATTACCTAAGATTTTGAATAATAAGCAAAAATACATAGAGCAAAAAGAATATGTTAAGAAAAATAAAACACAAGAGGAAATCTTAGATGAATGGCTGAATGGACCTAAAAGTAGAAGAGAAGTTAATCAAGAAGATATATATGAAGAATACATAACAGGTCAAGAAGTTAAGAAAGGAGACTAAACATGTCAAGTAGAGAAGAAATTGCACAAAAAATATGGAATGACTGGCAAAAGGGTTTGGAATACCAACAAAAACTGCACTTAAAAGAAACATGTGAACAATGCGTAGACTTTTTTGAAGGCAGACAATGGCCAAAAGCTACAGAAAGAACAAAAAATATGCCTAGACCAGTTATAAATATAATTAAGTTTATATTAAATGGTAAAAAAGCTAATATTTTATCTAGCAAGATATCAATGATATATAAACCACTAATATATAGTGAAGGAGAAGAAGATTTTGCTACAAATGGTGCATCTTCTTTTACTAATTTTGCAAATCATATAAATAAAGAAATAAAACAAGAAGATTTAGATAACCAAGCTATACTAGATGGACTAAAAAAAGGGACATACGTATATCACTATTTTTGGGATACTGAAAAGAAAACTGGTATGGCAAAGTTTGATGGAGGATTAAATGGCCAGATAATAGATTGCTTAAATATAGTTTTTGCTAACCCCAAACAAAAAGATGAGCAAAAACAGAAGTGGATAATCATACAAAGCAGAGAAAACGTTAATACATTAAAAAAGATTGCTGAAAAGAGTGGGATTAGTAAGACAGAATTAGAATTAATAACTGCGGATGATGATACAGAGAAGAATTATAACAGCGAAGAACAAGATGGGGAAGAGTATGCAACAGTTCTTACAAGATATTTTAGAAAAAAAGGAGAAGTATATTACACAAAGAGTACAAAAAATATGATTATTCAAGAAGAAACATCACTTACTCCAGATGCAAATAAAGTAAAAATCGAACTAGATGAAAAAGGCAAAAGCAATGAAGATGAAGAAGATGTTGGAATAGACAAGCCCGAGATAGAGCCTTCTAAAATTACTCTATATCCAATAGTAGTAGATTCTTATGAAGAAAGAGAAAAATCTATTTATGGGATAGGAGAAGCGGAACAATTAATAGCAATACAAAAGTCAATAAACTTTAATTATGCAATGATGCAAATGGCAAGTCAAAATATGGGATTTCCTAAAGTATTAATGAGACCTGTTGCATTGCGTGGTAAACAAATGACAAACACACCAGGAGAAATAATAACAGATTATAGTCCTAATTTTGATGGAGTAAGATATTTGCAACCGCCAGCATTTAGTAGCACACCGTTAACAATAGCTGATAAGCTAATAGAAATCACAAGAACTGTAACAGGGGCAACAGAGGTAGCGAGTGGGGAAGTAATAGGAAGTAATATGAGTGGTAGCGCAATAGTTGCGTTGCAAACACAAGCAAAAGTACCTATTGAAGACATGCAAAGAAGATTTTGGAGAACTCATGAAAAAATTGCAAGGATATGGGAACAGTTTTTTAAGAGTTATTACAGATTTGATGTACCTTATGTAATAGAAAAAGATAATACAAAAGAAACGGATATATTCAATGGTAGTCAATATCAAAAAGAGGTGTACTAAAGTAAATGAGTAAACATTATGCATATATGTTAAGATGTAGTGATAATTCAATATATAGTGGATATACAAACGACTTAGATAGAAGATTAGAAGTACATAACAGCGGTAAAGGTGCAAAATACACAAGAGCAAGATTACCAGTAAAGCTTGAATATTTTGAAGAATTTGATGATAAAAAGGAAGCTCTAAGAAGAGAAAGAGAATTTAAGAAGTATTCACACGCAGAAAAAGAAAATATAATAAGAAATTTTGCTAATTAGGAGGTTTAATATGGAAAGAGAAAAAGCGATTGAATTATTAAAGAAATATAATAAAGAGGAGTTTCATATAAGACATGCTATAACAGTAGAACAAGTAATGAGAAACTTTGCGAAAGAATTAGGATATGATGAAGAGTTTTGGGGAATAGTTCGGACTATTACATGATGTTGACTTTGAATGTTATCCAGAAGAGCATTGTATAAAAGCACCAGAGTTATTAAAAGAAATAGATGCAAGTGAAGAATTAATACATGCAGTATGTAGCCATGGTTATGGTATATGTACTGATATAGAGCCTACACATGAAATGGAAAAGATATTATTTGCAACAGATGAACTTACAGGATTAATTTGGGCAGCAGCTAAAATGAGACCATCAAAAAGTACAAAAGATATGGAATTATCAAGTTTGAAAAAGAAATTTAAAGATAAAAAGTTTGCAGCAGGATGTTCAAGAGATATAATAAGAAGAGGGGCAGAACAACTAGGATGGGAATTAGATGAGCTATTACAAAGAACTTTAAATGCAATGAAAGAATTAGAAGATGAAATAGATATTAAAATGAGTGAGATAAATTAGGAGGAGATTTATATGAGTAATTTATTTATAGAATATCCGAAATGTACAACATGTCAAAAGGCAAATAAGTGGTTAATTGAAAATAATATTGAATTTGAAGATAGACATATTGTAGAAGAGACACCAACAACAGAAGAACTAGAGAAGTGGATTAAATTAAGTAATAAAGAGATAAAAAAGTGGTTTAATGTAAGTGGCTTAAAATATAAAGAATTAAACTTAAAAGAGAAATTACCTAATATGAGTGATAAAGAAAAAATAGAATTACTTGCAAGTAATGGAATGCTTATAAAAAGACCACTATTAGTAACAAAAGATACAGTACTAATTGGGTTCAAACAAAAAGAGTGGGAAGAAGTGTTAAAGTAATACAATATACCAAAACAGAAAATTTTATTAAGTTTTCTGTTTTTTGATTATAACAAACAAAGTTCGACAAAATATATTCATTTAATATGATATTCTTTTCTTGTAATTATATTTTGGGGGGATATAAATATGAAATACAATTACAGAAAAATATTAATAACTATATTAATGATAATGGCAATAGTATTATGCTTGACTTTAAATACATTTGCACATTCTGGAAGAACTGACAAATATGGAGGACATAAAGATAATAAAAATGTTAGTGGATTAGGAAGCTATCATTATCATTGTGGAGGTAATCCACCACATCTGCATACAAATGGTGTATGCCCATATTCATCTAATAAATCTACTTCATCAAGTTCGAATTCTTCTAGTTCTAGTAATAAATCATCTAGTTCATCAACATCAAAATCTATTACTAGTACATCAAGTTCATATTCTTCAAAAACATCTAGTACATCAAGCGTAAATACAACAACTGCAATTACAAAACCAAATACTATTACGGTGACAGAAATAAAAATAGACCAAGATAATTTTAGTATGGAAATAGGGGATATTAAAAAATTAACAGCAAGTATAACGCCAGATAATGTAACAGATAAGAGTATAACATGGGAATCAAATGATGAGAGCGTTGTTACAATTGATAAAGAAGGAAAGGTCACTGCTAAAAAATCTGGAATTGTAAGCATAGCTGCGAGCACAAGTAATGGTAAAATAGATACAATAGTTATAAATGTAGAAGAAAAAGAGAAAATAGCTAATAGTACTATAGTTAATACAACTACATCAGTAACAACATCAACTTTAAATAATATAAGCAGATCTAATGATTCAGAAGAATCAAATCCAATGATAGGAATTTTGACAGTAGGATTATTAGGAGCTGGAGGATATTGGGGATATAAAAAGTATAAGAATGATAAACAATAAAGATAAAAGTCTTCACTTCAGTGAAGGCTTTTATTGTGCATTATTTATATATTCCATCCCTTGCCACAAATCTTTTTCTCTTAGTAATTTATCAAGACCATTCATAATCCATTTTTTATGAGAGTTCCATTCTGGAGCTATAAGTAAATCTTTAGGTGCATCGCCAGATATTCTATGAATTACTATATTCAGACTAATATGTGTAAGTACATATGCTGCACTTTCAAGATATTCTTCAAGGGTTAAAGGTAAGTATTCACCTTTTTCATACATATTACATAGAACTGTATTTTTTACAACATAACATGAATGGATTTTAAGGCCTTGTATTTTGTGCTTATTTATAAATTCCACAGTATCTTTTATATCTTCCATTGTTTCATTTGGCAGTCCCACCATTATATGTGTAACTACATCTATGTTATATCTATTTAATATTTCTACTGCCTGAGTAAATTGATTACTTGAATAACCACGATTAATTAATTTACCAGTTTCATCATTTGAAGTTTGAAGACCAAGTTCAACTGTAACATAGTATTTGTCCCTATAACTGCTTAATAATTTTGCAACATCTTCATTAATACAGTCAGGTCGCGTTGCAATAGATAATCCTACAATTCTATCATCAATTAAGGCAGCATCATATTTTTTCTTTAGATTTGGAATAGTATCATAAGTATTAGTGAAATTTTGAAAATATGCAATAAATTTATTTGCTCTTTTAGCTTTATATGACTTAAAATAGTTCTCTACTTGTTTTGTAATATTGACATCAGAATTTATATGCTCTCCAGAACCTTTTTCACTACAAAAAACGCATCCACCAAATCCCAATTTTCCATCTCTATTAGGACAAGTGAATCCACCATCAATGCATATTTTTAGAGTTCTTTCTCCAAACTTATCTTTCAAATATTTATTTAAATGTCTATATCTTTCTATATTTTCCATAACAAGAATAGTATAACAAAAATAAAAAGAAAACACAATTATAATAAATTTGATAATTAATATCAATTTTCGACAAAAAAATTAATAGATATATGATAGTATTTTACCTGAAAGGGTGATAAAATATGAAATACATTTTTATAGATACAAATATATATATATATTGTGCATTAATAACAAAAGGAAATTATACTACTCAAACAATAGATGCATTATATAAAGCAATAAATAGTAGTAATACAAAACTTTTAATGCCAGAGATTATAAAACTTGAATTTGACAAGAAAGCGAATGACATATTTGAAAATGATGTAGTAAATAATATTAATAAATTGAAAAAAGAAATACAGAATATTTCCTTTCCAGATTATTTAGGAGAAGAGAAAAATAAAATAGAAAAGAATATAAATAATTTGATAGAAAAAAGAAGGAAAAATTTAAAGAGAGTTAGTGATAGTATAATAAAAGACATTGAAGAGAATAGTAATACAATATTATTAAATTTAACAAATGATATATTTCTGCAGGCGTATAAAAGATCGTTAAGGGGTGATAAACCGTATAATGGAAGAACATGTGTTGCATGTGGTAATCAAGAATACGTAATCAATGCAGATTGTATCATTATAGAAAGTATTATAGATTTCTTCAAAAATATGAAAAATACAATTAATGACGAATTGATATTTTGTAGCAACAATACTAAAGATTTTGCAACTTTTAATGAGACAAAGAAGATACATGAATTAAATGAAAATATATGCAAAGAAATAGGAATAAAAGTTAGATATTATAATAATCTTCCAGATTTATTGGAAAATGAGTTTGAAGTTAATATTGATACAGTAGAGATAAATGAAATAAAAAATATTGAGATTGAATCAATTGTAACAAGTATAATTCATAATATAGGAATTCCTCCACATGTTAGAGGATATCAGTATATAAAGGAAGCGATAATAATGGTAGTAGATAATATAGAATTAATAAATAGTATTACCAGAGTCTTATATCCTACAATTGCAAAAAAATTTATGAGTACTCCAAGCAGAATTGAGAGGGCGATGAGACATGCAATTGAAATAGCATGGTCAAGAGCTGATAGTGCAACTGTCAGAGAGATTTTTGGTTATTCCTTGGATACAAAACCAACTAATAGTGAATTTATAGCAATGATTGCAGATAAAATAAGATTAGATTTAAAATTTTCAAATTAGAATTAAAGATTCTCTAGTATATCTAGGGAATTTTTATTATATAGTTTTGCTTTTAGATTATGGAATATTTTAGGATGTTATGATATAGTAATACCATGATGCCATTTGTGCCAACTACATTTTGAATAATAGGACAATTAGTAAGTATGTTCTATCAATTGTTATTTGTAGGAGTTACTTGGAAGAAAAAATATAATGAGATAATTGAAGGTTAGGAGTAAATATGAACTTTTCTACAACAGTAAGGATATTAAAAGAGAAAAATTTAGAAAATTTAAGTAAAGAGCTAGAAGTATTATCTAAATCTAGGTTTAATAATATAAATTTTGGATTTACAGAAATTCAGGATTTATTAGATGAAGATATAGATTTTAAGCCCATTGCAGATAGGTGTAAGGAATTAAATCTAGTATCTAATACTGGACATGCACCAATTTTACTTTTAATGGTTATTATACTAGACCAGACAGAGAAATATTAGAAAAGAGAATTTTAAAATCAATAGAATTATCTAAGTTATTTGGTATTAGATGGTTAGTAATCCATGTGGGTACATATCTAGATGCAGATGGAAAATATGATGCGAAAAAATCTATAGAGTATAATATAAAATACCTTGATAAATTTGTAAAATGTGCAGAAGAAAATAAGATTAAAATTGCGATAGAAAATGGAACACAAAATGAAATTTGGGGAGCACCACCACATATTGATGAATTAATAAAAATAGTAGATTATTTTAATAATAAATATCAAAAAGAAATATTAGGTATATGTTTCGATTTTGGACATGCAAATGTCGGAAGAGTAGATATATATAATGAAATAAAAAAAGTAGGGACAAAGTTAAAAGTAACACATATACATGATAACTACGGAAAAGATGATCACTATTTTCCTTATGAAGGAGATATAAATTGGAACTTAGCAACGAAGGCTCTAAAAGAAATAGACTATAAAGGTGAGCTAACTTTAGAGGTAAGATATAATTCTAAAATGGAAGAACTTAAGAGTAGTAATACAATAACAGTAGATTTAATAAATACTACATACGAACTTTTAGAAAAACTAGAAAGTTTAATGAACTATTAATAAGAATAACTAATCCAGGAGAATGTATGAGAGGCGAAGAAAATTTAGAAGAAAGATTATTAATTGCAAAATTAACAGATAAAATTAAAGAGAGCAAAACAAAGAATAAAATAGTAAATACAGAGTTTTTGAACATGCATCAGAAAAATATAGTACAAAGAGAATTAAACAGATTAAAAGAGAAAGACTATATGTTTTTTGGAGGTTATAAAGATGCTAATTCAGAGGTATTGGTAATATACCCATCAAAATTTACAGAAGAAATAGTAAATGATAATCTAAAGAATATAATAAAAGCGATTAGAATAAAGCTCCCAAAAGAACTTATAGGAAAGTATGAACATAGAAATTACTTATCTGCAGTAATGCTTCAAGGATTAGAAAGAGAACGTATAGGTGATATAATTGTACATGATGATGAAGCATATATTATAATATTAAAAGAAAATGCAGAATACTTAAAGAATTCTCTTCAAAATTTAACTAGATTTAAAAAGTCTATAATTGAAATAATAGATTATACAGATATTAAAATAAAGCCTCAAGAATTTGAGGAATTTAATATAAAAGTAGCATCAAATAGAATTGATGCAGTAGTTGCTGAAATTGTTAAAACTTCAAGAAATAAAGCAGAACAATACATAGATGATAAAAGAGTTTCAATAAATTATCAAGAAGAGGTAAAATACACAAGAAGTATAAAAGAAAATGATGTTATAGTTATTAGAGGAAAAGGTAAGTTTATAATAGATAAAATAGGAGAGAAAAATCAAAAAGGAAGATTAACTATTAATATAAAAAAATATAAATAAAATGGGTAAATTGACCAAATATGTCAACTATGATATAATATTATATACAACTAACCGGCTTTGCTGGATTTTAAGGGAGTGACACAAATGACTGACAAAGATTTTGCAAAAATGAGTACAGAGGAACTCATTTTATATTGTGATAAGTTGGAAAAAGAACTTAACACTGCAAAATGGTATTTAGAAAACCGTGAGAAGTCAGAAGCTCATTTAAAGTAAATGAAAACAAAGAAATAATCTCTTATAAAATAGTAAGAGGTTATTTCTTTGTTTTTGTGAATCTTGACTTTATAGCATAAAAGTGGTAATATGTGGTAACAAAATATAGATTATAGGAGGAATAGATGCACGAATTATTACATGTTTTAGAACATACTTTAATAGATACAATAAAAATATTTCCATTTTTATTAATAGCATATTTAATAATGGAATATATTGAGCATAAAACAACAAACAAAACTAGAGAGGCTATCAAAAAATCTGGCAAGTTTGGACCTTTTATAGGTAGTTTACTAGGTGCATTTCCTCAATGCGGATTCTCAGTAACAGCAACAAATCTATATGCTGGAAGAGTAATAACACTAGGAACCTTATTTGCAGTATATTTATCTACTTCAGATGAAATGCTTCCAATATTATTATCAGAAGGTGTATCAGGTCCATTAATACTTAAAATATTGGGAATAAAAATTTTAATAGGAATAATTGCTGGAGTTATAATAGACCTAGTATTAAATAAGTTCTATAGAAATAAAAAAGAAGAAAATAAAATAGAGAGTATATGTGAGCATGATCATTGCCATTGTGAAGAGGGTATATGGAAATCAGCAATTAAACATACAATCAATGTATTTATCTTTATTTTTATAATATCTTTATTATTAAACATAGCAATAGAATATATTGGAGAAGATAAATTAGCAGGACTAATATCAGATAAACCAATAATAAGTGCATTAATTGCATCACTAATAGGATTAATACCAAACTGCGCATCATCAGTAATATTAACACAGCTTTATCTATCAAATGTACTTGGATTAGCAGTAATGATTGGTGGGCTTTTAGTTAATGCAGGTGTAGGATTGATTGTGCTATTTAGAGTAAATCATAATCAAAAAGAAAACATAGGTATTGTAACAGGATTATATTTAATAGGTGTAGTATCAGCTATAGTATTACGACTTTTAGGAGTATAAATAATAAAAAGAATTCAAGTAAGAGGATTAAGCTTATTTTACTTGAATTTTTTTTATTAAAATTCCTGTTTCCGTAGATATTTCCTTGAAAAATTGGAAAAAATAAGGTAAAATAGTAACAAATTGAAATGAAGGGACTTGCTATGAAAAAGGTATTGTCTGTAATATGTATATTTATAACATTTATTTTTATATATTTTTTACAATCTAATTTTTTTAATTGGTTTAATATAGCAGGAGTAAAACCAAATCTTTTTATAATTTTTTCACTATTTGTAGGAATATTTATAGGTAAGATATATGGAGCTTCTATAGGAATAGTACTTGGACTGTTATTAGACTTATTTATAGGTAAAGCACTTGGTATAAATGCTATAGTATTAGGAGTAGCAGGACTTATGCGGTGGAATATTTACAAAGAACTTTTCTAAAGATAGTAGGATGACAATTATGGTAATGTCAGTTGTGGCAACTTTTGTGTGTGAACTTATATCATATATATTTCAAATAATACTATTTAAGTTATCAATAGAGATAGGTGCATTTATAAAAATAATATTATTAGAGATGCTATTCAACTCAATGATAATAATCATCATATATCCTATAATTGAAAAAGCAGGATTATTATTAGAAAAAGTATTTACAGAAAGTAAAATATTAACAAGATATTACTAAAATAGAAGGGAGGAAAGAGATATGGACAAAAGAAATGTAAGATACAATATATTAACATTAATTGTCTATATTATAGGTATTATACTATTAATACAACTTTTTAACCTTCAGATAGTACATGGAGAAGAGTATTATGAGAAATCTAGTTCGAGATTAACAAGAGAGAATACAATACTTGCTGCAAGAGGAGATATATTAGATAGAAATGGTAATACTCTTGCAGGTACAATTAATCAATATAGTGTAGAAATATATAAAAGCAAAATAGATACAGAAACATTGAATAATACTTTGCTAAAAGTTGCAAATACACTAGAAGCAAATGGAGATAAATATAAAGATGAATTTCCAGTTAAAACAAATCCAGTTGAATTTACAATAACTGATGAGAAATTAAAAACATGGTTAAAAGATAACGATTTAGATGAGAACATTTCGCCAGAAGAGGTATTACAAAAATATAAAGAAAAGTATGAAATAAATAATAACAATATAGAAGAAATAAGGAAGATTATAGCTATAAGATATGGGATACAAACAGAAGGATATAGCAGTATGAGTTCATATACTATAGCAAAGAACATTAGTACAAAAAGTGTAGCAACATTTGAAGAACAAAATTTGGAGTTTCCTGGAGTTGCAGTGTCAACATCATCTGTTAGAAAGTATTTAAGAGGAAGTTTAGCATCACATACAATTGGATATATAGGTGGAATTAATGAAGAGGAATTAAAAAGTCATGAAGGATATTCTATGAATGACTATATAGGAAAAGCAGGAATAGAATATGTATTTGAACCATATTTAAGAGGTAAAAATGGTAAAAAACAAACAGATATGTCAATTGATGGAACAATAACAGGTGAGTATGTAACAGAAGAGGCAATTCAAGGAAATGATGTTGTATTAACAATAGATGCAAATTTACAAGCTGCTACGGAAACTGCTTTGAAGAATAATATAGAAAAAATAAGAACAGGCGGATTTAATGAACAAAGAAATGTAAGTGCAGGAGCAGCAGTCGTATTAGATGTAAAAACAGGTGAAGTATTAGCACTTGCTAGCTATCCAGATTTCGAACCTGAATTATTTGTAAATGGGATAAGCACAGAAAAATGGAATGAATATACACAGGGAGAAAAAAGTGCATTAGTAAATAGAACAATGCAAAGTGCATATGCACCAGGATCTATATTTAAAATGGTATCAGCAATAGCAGGATTAGAAACAGGTGCAATAAATAGAACTGAAACAGTATATGATACAGGAATTTATCCAAAAGGATATAATCCTAGATGCTGGATATATAGTAGGGAAGGACATGGGCATGGAGCATTAAATGTATCAGGAGCAATAAAGAATTCATGCAATTATTATTTCTATGAAGTTATTACTAGAATGGGAATAGAAAGCTTAGAAAAGTATGCAACATATTTTGGATTAGGGCAAAAAACAAATATAGAATTACCAGGAGAAGTATCTGGAACACTTGCAGGTAAAACGTTATATGATAAATTAGGAGAAACTTGGTATTATGGAAATTCACTTTCAGCAGTAATTGGACAAGCAGAAAACAACTTTACACCTCTTCAAATGGCAAGATATATAGCTATGCTAGCGAATGGAGGAAAGAATGTAAATGTTAGTATTGTGAAAGATATAATAGATTCAAATGGAACATCATTTAAAAAGGAAGAGATAGAAAAATATGCTAAAGAAACATTGAAGCAAACTGATGTAAATACTGAGGATTTAAATATAAAAAAAGAAAATTTAGATGTAGTTCTTGAGGGTATGAAATCTGTTACAACAGAAACTGGAGGAACAGCGTATGGAGTATTCAGAGACTTTGATATTGAAGTTGGAGGAAAGACTGGATCTGCAGAGGCTGGCGGAAATGTTAATGCGTGGTTTGCTGGATTTGCACCATATGATAATCCTGAAATTGCAATAGTAGTAATGGTAGAAAACGGAGCTCATGGATCATATACAGCAGAAGTTACTAAGGAAATTGTACAAGAACATTTCAAACTAAGAAAAGAAACAAAAGAAGATACAACAGCAAAACCATATACAGAACAAGAAAATAATTAATAAATATAAATAATATAGGAGGAAGATATGAGAAACCCAGTAGGAATTAGTATGAAAAAAAATGAAATTGTGATAAGGATAAGTGAAAAAGCCACACATGACGAAACAATAGAATGTTTAAATAAAAAAATACCAGCATTGAAGAAATTATATAAAACAGAAAAAACACCTATATGTGTAACAGGAAAGATATTAAAAAATAAAGAGATTGATGAAGTAAAAAAGATAATTACAGATGAGATTGATGTTAATGTTACATTTGATAGCCCTAAAGTATTAGGATTACATGGAATAAGAAAAGTGTTTGAAAAAGAAGTTGAAACATCTGAAACTAAGTTTTATAGAGGAAGTTTAAGATCAGGACAAAAGGTAGAGTTTGAAGGAAGTCTTATAATATTAGGAGACTTAAATGGCGGAGCAGAAGCAATAGCAGGTGAAAATATAGCAGTATTAGGAACTTTAAGAGGTCTTGCGCATGCTGGAGCTAAAGGAAATAAAAAAGCAATAATTGCAGCTAGCAGTATAGAATGTCCACAAATAAGGATTGCTAATATAGTAAAAGAAATTGAAAAAGATGAGCTAGAAGAAGCATATAAATATGCATCTGTTGATGAAAATGATGAAATTATATTAGAGTAAATTTTATGATAACAGAAGCATGATTAAAGAAATGAATAGAAGTTGATCCTTTACACCTTCATTATATAGGAAGAATAGTAAACATATTAAAAGAATATCATCAAAGTAAAGGGTGATACCAAATATCTCAAAACAATTATTATCTTTTCCAAAAGGTAAAGCATTATAAAGATTATCTATCATTTCTTTTTATCACCACCCATAAAAGGAAATACATCCATTACTTTACTCATATTCATAAGTTGTATGTATTGATCCACTTTTGATTTTCTACTATCTTTTAGATAAGGCTTTAAAGATTGTAGAAGATTAGAACGTGGATCATCTTTTGTATTCATTTTATCAACAATACTTTTCATTTTCATAATAGTTTCGAAATCAATTCCACTACTTCCAAATGGATTAGAATGATTACTAGAAGAATCAGATGAAGGATTAGAGTTTTGAGAATTATAATTATCAGAATAATCCTTATTATTTTCTTCATTATTATTAGAAGAACTATTAAACATAGTAAATAAGTTATTTATCATTTCAGGTGAGATATTATTTTCACCAGCAATATTATTCAATTTATCAAAAACATCTGACATATCTTCATTATTCAAGACTATCAATCCACCTTATTTATTGTTTTTATTTATTTCTCTTAAAATTTCCTCTTTGCTTTTAGTCTGTAGTATCTGATTAGCCTTTGCAATTCCAGCTTCTAGATCTTTTTTGTCCATTTTAGAAAGCATTGCCATCATTTGTGCCATATTAAAATTATTATTATTCAAATTAATCACTCCTACTTTAAATATATGTATCAATAACATATGATATTCAAACAAATAAAAAGTGTGAATGAATAAAGTATTGTTACATGAATATTACAAAAAAATACATTTAGGTTACATTATTAGAAATTATATTGAAGAGATAAGAAGGTTATGATAAAACAAGATGGGGAGTGATATAAAATGACTAAAAATATCAGAAAAATAATTTTAATGTTAATAATATTTACATTAATTTTAAGTGGGATGTCAACAATTATAAAAGCAGAAGATACTAGTTTTTCGCTAGATAAAACAACATTAGATGTAGTACTGAATTCTACTAGAATCATAGGTTATGATAATAAACCTTCTGGAGAAACAATAACATGGACAAGTAGTAATCCGAATGTAGCAACAGTTGATAATAATGGAATTGTAAAAGGTGTTTCAATAGGAAGTGCAACAATTACTGCTACAGTAGGAGGACAAACAGCAACTTGCCAAGTATCAGTTATATATGGATACTTAAGTATAGGAGCAAACAGTGGCGATTATGTAAGTAATATTAATTTAGTATTAGGAGAGCATCCAACTGAAACTTTAAAAGCAACTGCTAAAGATTGGGAAAATAAAGTAGTAAGTAATGCTATAGTAACATGGACAAGTAGTAATCCAAATGTAGCAACAGTTGATAATACTGGGAAAGTAACAGCTGTAAGTGTAGGTAAAACAAATATAACAGCAAGTGTAGCTGGAATAAGCAAGACATGTGAAGTAAATGTATTGCCAGCACCAGTATTTACAGACTTTTCTAAAGCAAAATATGAATTACTTTTTGATATAGATACAGATTTAAAAATTAGTGGAATAAAACCAAAAGATGACTCAGGTAATGATGATTACTATTATGTAATAACATCTAGTAATAAAAAACCTAATATTTCAATTACACCATACGGAGATATTGATACTGAAAAGTCTAAAGAAATTGAGCACTTGAGTGTTAATACAAAGGAAAACTATCTATTTAAATATGATTTAGATAAGTATATAGAATTAAATCAAGATCTATATTTGTGGGTAATTCAAGATGTCTACTTGGGAGATTCATACTATAATAATGAAGGAAATAGTGTAAGTTATGCTGCAAAATTTGTTGTAGAAGGTAAAAAATTAACAAGACCAGCTTTACCACAACTAAATTTAATATTAAAATCATTTAGTATAGGTAAATGGGAAAGTAAGTCAGATTCGGATACATATACTCATATGAGTTTCAGATTTCCTTCAGCAGTAAAAAACAGAAAATTTAAAATTAAAATAGGAAAAGTAACTGACAATGCTATATTACAAAAAATACAAAAAGGAGATTATTCTGGAGTAACAGACTTATTAGCATATGCAAAGAAAAATGATGCTGTATATACAGCTGATTTAACAACAACTAATGAAAATTATTATAGAAATGAAAAAACTTTATTTGATGGAAGAAAATTATTACAAGACAATGCATATTATTATATATATGTTCAATTTGATGATGAGAATGGAAAATACTATCCAATAGAAGGAGTTACATTAGGACAAGCATGGCTTTATAGTTCAAATAATTCTTGGGATTTATATGCTTATACTGATGAAAACTTTAAATGGAATAACTTATCTAGTACATATACTCGGGACAGATAAGAAAGACAATACTATCGCAAAAGTAAAATTACCAAATACAGGTGTTACAGTAGCAGTTGCAATTTCTATAGTAGCATTAGCAGGAACAGCAGTAGTATTGAAAGTTAAAAAAGATAAATATAAAGGAATATAAGTTTATAATAAATTAAGTAATAAAAAAACAACTAGAATTAATTCTAGTTGTTTTTTGTGATTGATTTTATTCAACTATTATCATATCTTCTCTTCCTGCACCAGTTCCTATAAATCTAACAGGAACACCTGTATATTCCTCTATTCTTTTTAAATAAACTTTTGCATTTTCAGGAAGATCTTCAAATGTTTTACAATTACTAATATCTCCGAAGTTTCCATCAAACTCTTCATAAACAGCTGTTGAGTTATTTAAGAATTCGCTATTTGTTGAGAAATCTGTTGTTTCTTTTCCGTTATAGTTATATGCAACACATAATTTAATTTTATCTAATTTTCCTATTGTATCAACATGGTTAATTGCAAGACCTGTTAAACCATTTAAACGAGCAACATATTTTAGAGCAACTAAGTCAAGCCATCCACATCTTCTAGGTCTCTTTGTTGTTGTTCCATATTCATGACCAAGTTCTCTTATTAAATCACCTGTTTCATTATCTTGTTCAGTTACATATGGACCAGCACCAACTCTTGATGAGTAAGCTTTAAGAACACCATAAACTTCACCAATATCTTTTGCACCTACACCGCTTCCTGTACAAACACCACCAATTGATGGGTTTGAAGAAGTAACAAATGGATAACTACCAAAGTCAATATCAAGAAGACTTGCTTGTGCACCTTCACAAAGAATTTTTTTACCATTATCTAATGCTGTATGGATTAATGTGATAGTATCTATTATGTATGGTTTTAATATTCTAGCATATTCTTTATAGTCTGCCAAAGTTTTCTCTAAATCTATTTTCTCATGTCCATAAGCTTCAAAGATTTTATTTTTGTTATTTATATTAATAGTCAAAAGTTCTTCAAATTTATCAGAGATTAGATCTTCTGCACGAATTCCACATCTTTCAAATTTATCACAATATGCAGGACCGATTCCTCTTGCTGTAGTTCCTATTTTGTTTGCACCTCTATTTTCTTCTAATAGTTTGTCCATTTCAATGTGGTATGGAAGAATTATATGTGCCTTATCACTTATATATAAATTACTTACATCTATACCATTAGATTTTAAATCTTCAATTTCTTCTATTAATACTTTAGGATCTACTACTAATCCATTACCTATAACAGCAATTGTACCTCTATTTAAGATTCCTGATGGAATTAAATGAAATGCATATGTTTTACCATCTACTTTTATTGTATGACCAGCATTATTTCCTCCAGAACATCTAACTGCTACGTCTGATTTTGTTGCAAGGTAATCAATTATTTTACCTTTTCCCTCATCTCCATAAAAAGTACCTAAAACTACATCAACTTTTGACTTAGGCATAAAACCACATCCTTTAAATAAAATATGTCCTTCCCTCTAAGAAGAACATACTTATTATCATATAAATAGCAAGAAAAGTCAAGAGAAAAAATAATTTTATGTACATAGAACAAAATTTCGCAAAATGTATTGTAAAAAATTGGAATATGTGGTATAAAAAAATTACCAAATACAAAAGAGGAGGTATGATTGTGGAAAAAGATTTAATAAAAAACACACAAAGTAATTTTGAGACTATAAAGCATATTGATGAAAATGGAGTAGAGTTTTGGTATGCAAGAGAGTTAATGGTAATGCTAGAATATAGTAAATGGGGAAATTTCAAAAATGTAATCAATAAAGCAAAAGAAGCCTGTAAAAGTAGTGATATTGCGGAAGAGGAACACTTTGCCGATGTCGGGAGGGTGTTAAAAGTAGGAAATAATGCAGAAATGGAAGTTGATGATTTAAAATTAACTAGATATGCTTGTTATTTAATAGCCCAAAATGGAGACAGTAGAAAGAAAGCAATAGCACTTGCTCAAACATACTTTGCAGTACAAACTAGGAAACAAGAGATAACTAGACAAGAATATGAGCAATTAAGTGAAGATGAGAAAAGACTATATACAAGACGAAATGTGAAAGATAAAAACAAATATTTATTTAATACAGCAAAACTAGCAGGAGTAAAAAACTATGGTAAATTTAATAATTATGGTTATAGAGGATTATATAATGGAGAAACCGCTAAAGATATTGCTAATAGAAAAGGAATATCCCAAAAAGATGATATATTAGATTATATGAGCAGTACAGAACTAGCAGCAAATCTATTTAGAATAACACAAACAGATGAAGTGTTAAAAAATAAAAATATTAGTAATGAAAATGATGCTTGTAAAACACATCATAATGTTGGACAAGCAGTTAGACAAACAATAAAGAGAATAGGAGGGACTATGCCCGAAAACTTACCAACTCCATCTAAAAGTACAAAACAAATAGAAAAAGAAAGAAATAAAAAGTTAAAAGTAAAACAAAAAAATAGTTAAATTATAAAAGTGAGGTTTACTTCAGCTCCTCACTTTTATAATTTAAAACTATTTGGAAGTAAATCTTCCATAGAATATTCTGTTATATTATCATTTTCAGAAAGTGCATATACTTTAAAATCTCTATCTACAAATTCATTTATAAATTGTCTACAATAACCACAAGGAAGACAATTATCTAACTTATCTAGTGTTGGTCCGCCACACACTACAATATATTCAAAACTTTTTTCTCCTTCGGATATAGCTTTTGTAAAAGCAACTCTTTCGGCACAAATTGATTGAATTCCATCATTTTCAATATTACAGCCAGAATAGATTTTACCAGATGAAGCTTTTAATGCACAACCTACATAATAATTTCCATATGGAGAATATGAATTTTTTCTAGCATTTTTAGCAATTTTAATTTCTTCAGATAAATCCATAAGAACACCCTCTTTCATTTATATGAGTATATAATACAAATATATTTAAGTCAAATAATTATACATAAGCATTAAAATTATATTCACCATTTCTGTAAACCCCTCATAGTATATACCAAAAGTTAATTAATAGAGAAAGGATGAATTAAAAATGCCTAGTTACATAATAGAAGGAGGAAATAGATTAGAAGGTGAAGTGAATATCTCTGGATCTAAGAATGCGTCACTACCAATAATTGCTGCTAGTATTTTAAATGGAGGAGTAAGTAAACTATATAATGTACCAAATATTCATGATACTCAAATAACTTTGAAAATATTAAAGATTTTAGGTTGCAAAGTAGATAAGAGAAATGGTAAAATAATAATAGATTCTAGCAAAATGGATAATCACGAAATCCCAGAAGATTTAATGAGACAAATGAGATCTTCTGTAGTTCTTGCAGGAGCTATTCTGGCAAGATTTAAAAATGCAGTATTTACATACCCAGGAGGGTGTGATATTGGTTCAAGACCAATAGATTTACATTTGAAAGCGCTTAGAAAATTAGGAATAAATATAGATGAGGCATCTGGATATATAAAATGCAAATCTGAAGAGATTGTAGGAGCAGAAATACATTTAGATTTCCCATCAGTTGGAGCAACAGAAAATGTTATATTAGCATCAGTTTTAGCCGAGCGGAGAGACAGTACTTACAAATGCTGCTATGGAGCCAGAGATAATTGATTTACAGAATTTTTTAAATAAAATGGGAGCAAAAGTAGAAGGTGCTGGTACAAATGTTATAAAAATAATAGGAGTAAGAAAACTAAAAGATGTAAGCTATAACATAATGCCAGATAGAATAGAGGCAGGAACATTTCTATGTATGGCAGGTGCAACAGCAGGAAAGTTAAAGCTAAATAATGTTGTACCAGAACATATAGGACCAGTGATAAATAAATTAGAAGAATGTGGATGTAAATTTGAAATAAATAAAAATTGTGTAATTATAGACGCACCTAAAAGATTAAAATTTGTAGATATAAAAACTATGCCATATCCGGGATTCCCAACAGATATGCAATCAGTATTTACAAGTATGCTTTGTGTAAGCAAAGGAACTTCAGTAGTAGTAGAAAATATATTTGAAAACAGATACAGATATGTAAATGAATTAAAGAGAATGGGAGCAAAAATAAATATAGAAGGAAAAATTGCTATTGTAAAGGGAGTAAGAAAATTAAGTGGAGCTGTAGTAGAGGCAACAGATTTAAGAGGAGGAGCAGCAGTAGTGCTTGCAGGGTTAGTAGCAAAAGGTAAAACAAGAGTAAACAACATAGAATATATATTAAGGGGTTATGAGAATTTAGACAAGAAATTAGATAAAATTGGAGCAAATATAAAATTAGAAAAATAATTATAAAGAGGAACATATCTTGATATATAGAAATATATCTATATACAGATATGTGCCTCAGATAAAAAAGGAGATACCTATGAAAAAATCTAAAGGACAAACTGTTGATTTGTTATATACAGATAAAAAAATGAGTAATAAGAAAGCAAGTTCTAAAAAAAGTACAAGTAAAACCAAGAAGAAAACAAAAAGAACACAAAACAATAGTAATCAAATAATAAATTTAGATAATGAAATAATTATAGGTTTAACTCCTAAAAAGGAAGAAGCTAAAAAACCACAAAACAAGAAAAAACAAAGCTCTAAAAGCAAACAAAACAAAACAAGAAATAATCAAGCACAGAGTAAAAAGAATAATATAGAAAAAAGAAGTGGAAATAGTAGTCAAACAAATAAAAAAAATAGAACTAATAATAAGAAACCAAAAAAGAAAAAGAAATTAAAACTAATAAAGTGGATGTCGATTATCATTTTACTTGCATTAGCTATCGCACTATTTATGATGTCTAGTATATTTAATATAAAACAGATAGCTGTCTTAAATAATAGTAAAATCTCTTCAGAAGAAATAGTTAGTTTATCTACTTTAACAACTGGAACAAATATGTTCAAAACCACAAATAAAGCAATAAGGAATAATATAAAAACGAATTCATATATTGAAGATGTTAAAATAAAAAGAAACATCAATGGAACAGTAACTCTTGAGGTTGAAGAGAGAACTCCTACATACATGATAAAGTTTGCAAATGCATATGTATATATAAATAATCAAGGATATATGTTAGAGATAACAGAATCTCCATTAGAACTCCCAACAATTAGTGGATTTACAACATCTGAAGAAGAAATGAAGGCAGGAAATAGACTTGGCAAAGAAGACTTAGAGAAACTAGAAGATGTTATAAAGATAGTTGAGGCATCAAAAAATAGCCCTTTAGCGAATATTATTACAGAAATAGATATAGCAGATTCTTTCAACTATAAATTAACTGTAAAAAAAGAAAAGAAAACAATATTATTTGGAGATATATCTAATATAAATATTAAATTACAAATGGCAGGTAAAGTAATAAGTAGTGAAAAAGGTAAAGTTGGAGAAATATATTTCCAAGAAGATTCCAAAAAGGCTGTATTTAAAGAACAAGTTACGAGGTGATAGATAAATGAGTAAAAACAAAGTTGCAATAGTATTACGGAATAGTGTGTATGTTATTAACAATAGCAATATGTGTTCAAATAAATACTATAGATGCTGCGACAGAAACAATAGGAACTACATTAAAAGATAATAGTGGATTAAGGGATGAGTTATTAAGTGTTCAGGGGAAGTATGAAAACTTATACAGAGAACTAGAAGAAAAAGAAAAAAAGCTAGAAGAGGCTAGACAAACTGCTGCAAATAAAAATGAAGGAGACTCAGAAAATGAAGCTTCAATTAAAAACAATCAAAAGCTTTTAGGATTAACAGATGTAACAGGACAAGGTATGATTATATATCTAGACGAAAATAGAGAAGTTGATAGTAATGAGGTTGCAAATATTAATGGCTATTTGGTTCATGAAGAAGATCTATTATATATTGTAAATGAGCTATTTAATTCAGGAGCAGATGCGGTATCTATAAATGATCAAAGAATAGTTAGTACAACATCTATACTTTGTGATGGGAATATAATAAGAATAAATGGAAAAATGATAGGTGTTCCATTAACTATCAAAGCTATAGGATATCCAGAAAGAATGGAGTATGCTTTAACAAGACCAGGGGGATATTTAGATCTTATGGCAAATGATGGTGTAAAAATATCAGTAGAAAAAAGTGAAAGTATAAATATCCCAAAGTATGATGGAGTATATAGCTATGAATATTTATCAAGAGGTGACGTTTAGTTGAAAAAAGGGCAAGTAACAATAACAATAACAATAGGGTTAGTAATATTTATTCTTACAGCAGTTATATTTCTTCAGTTTAAAACAATAAATCAAACGGATATAACATCATTAGAAAACATGAGGGAAGATGAACTTCGCACAGAGATCAGTAACTTTAAACAGAAGATTGATGAGCTTTCAAAAGAAATTGAAGACACTAACAATAAGATTTTAGAATACGAAGAAGCAATTAATACAGATAAAGAGGCTTCAGAAATTTTAGCAAAAGAATTAGAACAACAGAATAATATTTTGGGTAAAAATAGTGTAAAGGGAAACGGAATCATAGTGACACTTGCAGATACAAGAGCTCAAAAGATTTCAGGAGAAGACCTAAGAGAACTCTTAAATGAGTTGAAAGTTGCTGGAGCAGAAGCCATATCGATAAATGGACAAAGAATTGTATATGATTCATATATAGTTGATATAACTTCTGGATGGATAAGTATAAATGGAAAAAGAGAAGTATCTCCATATGAAGTGAAAGTAATAGGAAATCCTACATACCTAGAAAGTGGATTATCTAAAAAACAATATGGATTTATAGATACAAAATTAGAAGAAGGAAAAGATATTACTTTAAAAAGAGAGAATAATATTACAATAGATAAATACAATGGAGACTTAAATATGGAATATACAAAGGAGGGAGAATAATGATAGCAGTAGCAATAATAATAGGTTGTATACTTGGAGCATTAATAGGAATGAACATTCCAAACATATCATATACATATTCAGGTTATCTAGCAATAGCAATAATTGCAGCATTGGATTCAGTATTTGGAGGAATAACATCAGTACTTAAAGGAAATTTTGATTTAAAAGTATTTCTATCTGGGTTCTTTGGAAATGCAATATTATCAATGCTTTTAACATGGCTTGGAGTTAAACTAAATGTAGATATTTATTTAGCAGCAATAGTAGTATTCGTTGGTAGAATGTTTACAAATTTAGCAATTATTCGTAGATATTATATTGATAAATGGAGCAAAAAAATAGAAAAAGAGGAAGCAAAAAATGAGGATGAGAAGAAAACCATGGGTGAGAACTGAGCTTGCAGAAAGTGAGTTTTTTATAGACAGCCCAGTAGAAAATATAGGTAAATGGCATAAAGCATTTAAAAGGAAACAACCTATACACTTGGAACTTCGGATGTGGAAAAGGAAGCTTTATTGCAAAGCTTGCTAGTAGAAATCCGAATATAAATTACCTAGCAATAGATATAAAAAGTGAAGTGTTAGGATTAGCCAAAAGAAATGTTGAGAAAGAATATTTAGATGTAAAAAGGGAAATTGATAATGTACTTTTAACAGCATATGAAATACAAATAATACAAAATATATTAAATAAAAAAGATAAAATAGATAGAATATATATAAACTTTTGTAATCCTTGGCCAAAGCCAAGACACAATAAGAAAAGACTAACATATCCAACCCAACTAGAAAAGTATAAAATATTCTTAAAAAAAGGTGGAGAAGTATATTTTAAAACAGATGATGAAAGCTTATTTAATGCAAGTGTAAAATATTTTGAGCAGGAAGGGTTTAAAATTGTTTCTAAAACATATGATTTACACAAAGAGCCGATATGGGAGGACAATATTGAGACAGAACATGAGAAAATGTTTGAAGAACAAGGAATAACTACTAAAGCACTAATTGCCATAAAACGAGGGACATTCCTCGGACTATGAGAAATACCTATGAACGAGGTTTGTCCCTCAAACCTTGTATAAATTGTAAGATAAGGTATTTACAAAATGAAAAAATATGATATAATAAAAATAGAAATAGGGATCCACAAAAGTGGTTACCATCGAAAGTGTTATAAAAGCACATCTCTAATGGATAGCAGAGATGTGCTTTGCTTTATTTACTAATAATTATAGATAAAACTATAATTAAGGTAATAGCAATTATGGTGACTGCAACAAGTGCAGAAAAAAGTAAAATCATTATGTGTAATAGTGCTTGTTCTACCATAAGCATCACCTCTTTATCATATGTATAAAGAGATGATAACCACATTCTGTTTTTTCCTATTTCTGAACAGAATTATAACACTAGATGGAAGAAAATGTCAATTGTAATTGCCAATAAAACAATAAGACACATAATGAAAAAGATACGAAAAATGCATTGAAAAAAATGTCAATATATAATATAATTTAGTAGTAAATAATTTTAAGGAGAGATATAAATGGAAAAGAGTTTTAGCGAAAGTTATAAAGCCGCAGGAGTAGACGTTACAGCAGGGTACAAAGGTGTACAACTAATGAAAAAAGCAGTGCAAGAAACATATACAAGTGCAGTTATATCAGATATAGGTGGATTTGGTGGACTTTATGCGCCACAAATTAAGGGTATGGAAGAACCAATTTTAGTTTCAGGAACAGATGGAGTAGGTACAAAACTAAAATTGGCTTTTTTAATGGACAAACATGACACAATAGGAGAAGATTGTGTAGCAATGTGCGTGAATGATGTGATTTGTACAGGAGCAAGCCCAATGTTTTTTTTAGATTATATGGCTTTAGGGAAAAACGTTCCAGAAAAAGTAGCAACAATAGTAGCAGGAGTAGCAGAAGGATGTAAAAAAGCAAATTGTAGTCTAGTAGGAGGAGAAACTGCAGAGATGCCAGGTTTTTATCCAGAAGATGAATATGATTTAGCTGGATTCTGTGTTGGCGTAGTTGACAAAAAGAAAATAATTGATAATAAAACTATAGAAGTAGGAGATAAAGTAATAGGACTTAAATCATCAGGAGTTCATTCAAATGGATTTTCACTAGTTAGAAAAGTATTTGATGTAAACAAAGAAAACTTAAGTGAATATGTTGAAGATTTAGGAATGACAGTAGGAGAAGCTCTACTTGCACCTACTAAAATATATGTAAAACCAATACTTAAATTATTAGAAGAAGTTAAAGTAAAAGGAATATCTCACATAACAGGCGGAGGATTCTATGAGAATATGCCAAGAATGTTAAGAGAAGGTGTATCTTTGAAAATAGATAAAAACTCTTATGAAGTACCTGCAATATTTAAACTAATTGAATCAAGAGGAAATATTCCTGAAAGAGATATGTATAACACATTTAATATGGGAATTGGAATGGCTGTAATTGTTCCAGCAAATGAAGTAGAAAAAGCAATAGAAATATTAAAAGATGCAGGAGAAGAGGCATATTTAATAGGAGAAGTTGTAGAAGGAAATAAAGAAGTAATTATTTAGGGACAGTCCCCATGCGACATTTTGTCGCAAAAGGGACGGACCCTTTAATTTTCTTAAGAAAAATATAAAAAGTATTTTATAAGTAAAGGAGAAAAATATGGTAAAAAGAATTTACGTTCAAAAGAAACCGGGATTTGATATTGAAGCAAAGGGGTTATTAGAAGATTTAAAGGAGAATCTTTTAATGGATAACTTACAAGATGTTATACTTTTAAATAGATATGATGTAGAAGGAATAAGTGAAAAAGTATTTGAAGACGCAAAAAATACAGTATTTTCAGAACCACAAGTAGATTTATGCTTTGAGGAAGAATATCCTTTTGAACAAAATGATAAAGTATTTGGAGTGGAATTTTTGCCAGGTCAATTTGATCAAAGAGCAAACTCTTTATCAGAATGTTTGCAAATATTAACTGAAGGAACAAGACCAGTATCCAAAAGTGCGAAAATATATATTCTAAAAGGTGATTTAAGTGCAGAGGATGTAGAGAAAATAAAATCATATATTATAAACCCTGTAGACTCAAGAGAATGCACATTAGATAAATTAGACAGCTTAGATGAAAAACAAGAAGAACCTGAAGATGTTGCAATTGTCGAAGGATTTATTCATATGACAGAAGAAGATTCTAAAAAATTCTATGAAAAATATGGATTTGCAATGGACTTAGAGGATCTAAAATTCTGCCAAGAATATTTTAGAGATGTAGAAAAAAGAGACCCTTTTATGACAGAAATGAAAATGATAGATACATACTGGTCAGATCACTGTAGACATACAACATTTTTAACTAGATTAGAGAAAGTTGATATAAACTGGGATTTAGCAAATGAAGTATATGAGGAATATAAAAAATCAAGAGCATTTGTTTATGATAACAAAAAAGCAAAAGATATATGCCTAATGGATATTGCAACAATTGCAGTAAAAGAGCTTAAGAAAAAAGGAATGCTAAAAGATTTAGATGAATCAGAAGAAATAAATGCATGTAGTATTAAAGCTGAAATTTTAGTGGATGGAAAACCTGAAGAATATTTAGTAATGTTTAAAAATGAAACACATAACCATCCTACAGAAATAGAACCATTCGGAGGAGCTGCAACATGTTTAGGTGGAGCAATTCGTGATCCTCTATCTGGAAGAGTATATGTATATCAAGCAATGCGTGTTACAGGATGTGCAGATCCAAGAAAATCTGTACAAGAAACAATGCCTAATAAATTACCACAAAGAAAATTAACAAATGAGGCTGCTCGTGGATACAGTTCATATGGAAACCAAATAGGACTTGCAACAGGACAAGTAGCAGAAATATATCATGATGGATATGCAGCAAAAAGATTAGAAATAGGAGCATTAGTAGGTGCAGCACCAAAAGAAAATGTAGTAAGAGAAAGACCTGAGCCAGGTGATATAGTAGTATTATTAGGTGGAAAAACAGGTAGAGATGGATGCGGAGGAGCAACAGGTTCATCAAAAGCACATAATAGTTCATCACTAACAAGTTGTGGAGCAGAAGTTCAAAAAGGAAATGCACCAGAAGAAAGAAAAATACAAAGACTATTTAGAAATCCAGAAGTAACAAAATTAATAAAAAGATGTAATGACTTCGGAGCAGGTGGCGTTTCAGTAGCAATTGGAGAACTTGCTGATGGATTAGAAATAAATCTAGATAAAGTTCCAAAAAAATATGAAGGATTAGATGGAACAGAACTTGCAATATC
>CAOJKK010000014.1 GCA_948437895.1 uncultured Clostridium sp. | reverse complement strand
ATTATATCCCATGCTGTTTCTGGATCTAAGTTTCCTGTTGGCTCATCTGCAATTATCATTGATGGATTATTTACTAATGCTCTTGCAAGCGCAACTCTTTGTTGTTCTCCACCTGATAACTCATCTGGATATACTTTTGCTTTTCCACTTAGTCCAACTAGTGAAAGTACCATAGGAACTTGTCTTCTTATATGTTTTGGTGTAGCTTTTACTATATTCATTGCAAATGCTACATTCTCATAAACAGTTTTATCTGATAATAATCTGAAGTCTTGGAAAACTACTCCCATGCTTCTTCTTAAGTATGGTACTCTTTTAGGTTTCAAAAATGTTGTATCCTTACCATTTATAATTATGTTTCCAGATGTTGGCTCTTCTTCTTTTAATATCAATTTTATAAGTGTTGATTTTCCAGATCCTGAAGCTCCAACTAAGAAAGCAAATTCTCCTTTTTCTATTTTAAAATTTGCATTGTTTACAGCTTCTGTTCCTGTGCTATATGTTTTATATACATTCTTAAATTCTATCATGTAAATACCTCAATTTTTTATAATTTTATATAGTTTATTATAATAATAATATATAATAATTGCAATAGAATTTCTCTAAATAACATGTAAATTTAATATATTTGTAATATTATGAAAACATTACTAGAATTAGCAAGTAAACATATACAATATATCGAAAAATACACTTTTGAATTAGATTATTATCTATTTCTAAAAGTGTATTTCAATATTACTTAAATTTAATTTTTATTTGTTGTTTTAGGTACTCTATTTAACTCTCTTTTACTGTTTTAATTATATCTTCTGATGTTAATTTGAAATATTTTAACAATTCTTTTGCAGATGCAGATTTTCCAAATCTATCTTTAATTCCCATTCTTATAAGTTTTGCTGGATATTTTTCTGATAAAACATCAGAAACAGCACTTCCTAAACCATTTATTACGCTATGATCTTCAATTGATATTAACTTTTTAGTTTCTTTTGCACATTTTACAATTAATTCTTCATCTATTGGCTTTATAGTATGAATATCAACTACCCTAATATTTATTCCTTCTTTTTCAAGTTCTTCTTTAGCTTTAATTGCTTCTGGAACAACTACTCCTGTTGCAAATACAGTTGCATCTGTTCCCTCTCCTATTTGAACACCTTTTCCAAATTCAAACTTTTGATCTTCATCATATATTAATGGAGTTGCATATCTACATAGTCTTAAATAAACTGGTTCTTTTATTTTAGATATCTCTTCAACTGCCCATTTTGTTTGTGTATCATCAGATGTACACATAACACACATGTTGGCCATTCCCCTCATCATTCCTAAGTCTTCTAACATTTGATGTGTAGCACCATCTTCACCTACAGTAACTCCTGCATGTGAAGCACATATTTTCACATTAAGATGTGGATATGCTATACTATTCCTTATTTGGTCATAAGCTCTTCCACATGCAAACATTGCAAATGAACTAGCATATGGAATTTTCCCAAATGTTGAAAGTCCTGCTGCCGTAGACATCATGTCTTGTTCAGATATTCCCATGTCAAAAAATCTTTCTGGGAATTTTTTTGCAAATACTGATGTTTTTGTTGCTCCTGAAAGGTCAGCATCTAAAACTACAATATCTTTATTTCTTTCTCCTAATTCAGCTAATTTTTCTCCATAACTTTGTCTTGTTGCCTTAGTAACATTTAAGTTCATTTTTTCCTCCCCTTGGACACTTATGTCCTAAATATTTTATACTGGTTCTACTATTCTTTCCTTATACCAATCATTTATAATTTCTTCTGGTATTTTTAAATTTCCTTTTCCTATACCGATCTCAACTCCTGGTCTTTTAGTCCCATGGAAATCTGTCCCTCCACTAGTATATAAATTGTTTTCTTTGCAATATTTTAATAATTCTTCTGTTTGTTCTTCTGTAAAATTACTATAATAGCATTCTATTCCATCTATATTACTGTCTTTTACTAGTTGTTTTATATATTCTATCTTGTTGTCTACCCATTTATATTCATGTACATGCGCTAAAAACGCTACTCCTCCTGCTTTATGAACTTCACATACAGTTTGTGCAGGTGATGGATAGTCATCTTTTTTATCTAGGAAGAACATATTGTTTCTATTATACACATAGTCTTTTTTGAAGTTGGCAAAGCATTCCCATAAATCTGCTGGAACTTTTGCTTCGTTTTCTGGATGTTTTTTTAGTTCATTATAGAAAACTACACTTCCCCAGTCTTTATCCTTGTCCCATTCAATAGTATCAATTGGATCCAAAGTTAAATCATATCCTTTTGCTTGTTTATAGAAATGTCTCAAGTTTTTCTCTTCCAAAGCTCTATGTGTTTTATCTTTATAGTTTTTATCTAGGTATTCATTAAACTTATCTATATCTATATTATATGCCAAGATATCTATTACTCTATCTTTATAATAGTTTTTAAGTTCAACACCTGGTATAATTTTACCTGAATAATAATCTTTTATATTAATTTCTCTTAACTCATAGTGCCCATTTATACTCTCATGGTCTGTTATAGATATGTATGATAAGTTTTGTTCTTCTGCCCTTTTTAATACTTCTATTACATTTTCTGTTCCATCTGAATTATTAGTATGAATATGTAAATCTATCATTACATTTCCTCCTATTTACTTAATTCTTCCATTGCCAACTTATATTCTTCTTCTTTTGGAGCCTTTCCATGCCAATCTGCTATATTTTCCATAAATGAAACGCCTTTTCCTTTTACAGTTTTTGCAATAATTACTGTAGGTTTTTCTTTTACAGTTTTAGCTTTGTTTAATGCATTTATTATTTGATTTATATCATGTCCATCTATTTTTATTACTTCAAATCCAAAACTTTTGAATTTTTCGTCTAAAGGATAGATACTCATAACCTCATCTACACTTCCATCTATTTGTAGATTGTTATTATCAACTATAAGGCACAAATTATCTAATTTGTAATGACTAGAACTCATTGCAGCTTCCCATATTTGTCCTTCTTGAAGTTCTCCATCTCCACATATACAATAAACTCTAACACCTTCATGATTTAATTTTGACGCAAGTGCCATTCCATTTGCAACAGATAGACCTTGTCCGAAGTGATCCTGTTGACATATCTACACCTGGTATGTTTTTCATGTCAGGATGTCCTTGTAACATTCCATCTATTTTTCTTAATTTTTTAAGTTCCTCTTTGCTGAAATATCCTTTCTCTGCTAAAACACTATATAAAGCTGGTGCTACATGACCTTTTGATAATACTAATCTATCTCTTGAAGCAGCTTTAGGGTTTTTTTCGTCTATGTTCATTTGATTAAAATAAAGAACTGTCATTATATCAGCTATAGATAATGATCCACCTGGATGTCCAGATTTTGCATTATATACACCTTCAATAATTCCAATTCTTACCTGTCTTGCTATTTCTTCTAATTCATTTACATCAGTAATTTTCACCTGATTCACTCCTTACTTATTGGAAAATCTAATTATTATATTTGTTCTATATATATTTTATACTATAATCAAATTAATTTCTACATTTTTCTTAAAAATTACAAAAAAAAGAGCAGAATAAAATCTGCTCTTTAAAAAATTAGTTTTGTGTGTATGGTAATACAGCTATATGTCTTGCTCTTTTTACAGCTTGTGTAATATCTCTTTGATGTTTTGCGCAAGCACCTGTTGCTCTTCTTGGTAATATTTTACCTTTTTCATTTATAAATTTCTTTAATTGATCTGCATTTTTATAATCTAATACAAAATCTTTATTAGCACACATTACGCATACTTTTTTTCTTACTTTTCTAAATCTTGGATTGAAATCATCATCGCTTCCGTTTCTTCTTCTATTGTTTCTTGCGTTTTGTTTCTTCTCTGCCATTTAGTTTTCCCCCTTTCCAAAATATTGGACATTTATTTTCTTAGAATGGTAATTCATCATCTGAAGATGCCATGAACTCTGAACCTGCAGATGCAGTATTTCCAAATGTATTTTCGAAGTTTGCTGATGCATCCCCTTCTCTTTTACTATCTGCAAAATATGCTTCTTCTGCTACAACTTCTGTAATATAGTGTTTTTGTCCTTGGTCATCATCCCAATTTCTTGTTTGAATTCTTCCTATTATTCCAACTTGTTGTCCTTTTTTAAAATATTTGCTACAGAATTCTCCTGTTTTGCTCCAAGCTACGATATTTATAAAGTCAGCTTGTCTTTCTTCTCCTTGTCTTGCGAATCTTCTATTTACTGCTAATGAGAAGGATGCTACTAATGTATTATTAGTTTGAGTATATCTTACCTCTGGATCTCTTGTTAGTCGCCCCATTAAAATTACTTTATTCATAATTTTATTCCTCCTCTTTAACTACGATAAATTTTATTACTTCGTCTGTTATTTTGTATATTCTTTCTAATTCAGCAATAGCCTCTGGTTTAGATTCAAATTTGAATATTATATAATATCCTTCTTTGTTCTTTTTGATTTCATAAGCTAATTTCTTTTTACCAACTTCTTCTACTGAATCTACTTTACCATTATTATTAATTAAATTTGAGAATTTTTCTATTAAAGCTTTTATAGCTTCTCCCTCTAAATTTGGATTAATAATGATAACACTTTCGTATTTGTTCATTATTCTTTCACCTCCCTTTTGGCTTATAACCCATACTAGCAATGTATGAGTAAGGAAAAATAGCAATGCTATTTCCAAACATTGCTATTCTATCATAGATTTATAATAAATGCAAGAAAAATTTTTTAAGGTCCGTCCCTTTTGCGACATTTTGTCGCATGGGGACAGTCCCTATTTCTCATGATATATTTCTCCCGTCTTTTCTACTCCTTTTAAATAATATATATTTAGATTAGAGTTTATAACATATATATCTGAAGAAGTTGTAAGATCTCCTTCTTGTCCATACTCTTTTCCATAATTAAGAGTAATTCCTTCTAGTTTTGATATATTTAACTCGTAATATTCTTCATTGTTTATATTTATACTGTTTTTATCTGTTTTGGGGATTTCACCGTATTTATTATAATATACTAGTGTTTTATCATTAAGTAATTTAATATCTGCAACCATGTTGTTGTATCTAGCCACTCCATTGGACAAATTTAAGTTGTGTATTGCTGTTCCTGATAATATAAGTAATATAATTATTGTTATTATTAGTGAAACCATTGTAATACCTTTTTGAGATTTTATTTTTATCATTTGTTCCTCCACATCTCATAGTTTTTCCATCTTTATTTTCACATTTAATACTTTAAATGTCAATACATTGTTTATCTTTTTCTAATATTTCATACACTTTAATTTTCATATTATATTTCTTATTCTCATTCATTATCATTAGCCATAAATATGCTATTATGAATAGTATTGCTATGTTTTTTAGATATAGAATAAGAATACTTGCAATTGCTGTTAAAACTATAATTAAAATATTTGATATTCTATTTACAATTCTATCTGATTCAATCTCTTCGTGACTTAATCTAATTATCCCTTTTAGTATCCTCCCCCCATCTAATGGGTATATAGGAATTAAATTAAATAATGCGATTAGAATATTAGAATATATTATAATTGCTTTTGTTGCTAAATCTATATGTAAAAATACTGCTATTATACAAATTATCAAATTTGTTAAAGGTCCAGCTATTGCAATAAGTATCTTTTTTATTTCAACTAATTTTTTGTATTCATATGTTTCAAATGTAACGCTTATCCCAAATGGCATAAAACTTAAAGATTTTGGCTTTAATTTTAGAACTATTCCTGCAAGCATATGCCCTAATTCATGAATAAATGCAAATAGCATTATCCAGCCATATATTTCAATTTGATGTGTTAATGCAAATATGATTATAAATAAAAAAATTTGTAAATTAACTTTTATCTGCAACTATATCACTTCCTTTTATACAAAATCTAATATTAAATCTGGATTAACATATCTATTATCTTTCCTTATCTCAAAATGTAAGTGTGGACCTGTAACATTCCCTGTAGATCCAACTTCTCCTATAGCTTGGCCTTGTGATATAGTGTCTCCTTGCTTTACATAGATTATTTTACAATGTGCATATACTGTCATTACATCACCATTTACAATCTTTACATGATTACCTAAATCTCCGTTCACTCGATACTTCTTGTACAATTCCTTCCATAGATGCATTAAATACTGTTCCTTCATTTACTGCTATATCAATACCCGTGTGGTTTTTTGGTACTGTTGGTGTTTCTGGGTTTCTTGGGCCATATCTCGATGTAATTGTTCCTTTTAATGGAATAACTAAGGATTTATTCTCTAATATATATTTAGCATCTTGTTCCATTTGTGATAGGTTTACATTTTGCTCTTTACTCTCTTCTACGTTTGCTCCACCAATATTTTCTTCTTGTATTTTACTTTCCTCTTCATTATTTGAATCTTCCTTATTTTCGTCACTATCATTTGGGTTAGCTACATTTTCATCTTCAGAATTAGGAATAACAGCCTTTACATCATTTGTAAATTTATTTAAATACTGCATGGTTTGTTCATATAATCCCTTTATATTAATGTCATATGATAATATTTCATTAGTCTTTTTTATCACATCCTCAGAAAATATGTAATTGGTATTTTGTATCATATAGTAAATAGAATATATTACTATGCATATTGCTATTTGCAAAATCATTTTTTTAAACATTCCAAAGTCTTTTTTATTAGATACATTTACTCTTGCTGATTTTGAATTAGTATTTTGCATTTTTCTTTTATAATATATTTCTTCAGCTCTTCTTATTCGCTCTTCTGGGCTTAAGGTTCTTTCCATAAAAAAACACCTCTTCCTTTGTAATATACTTTGTTTCAAGTATATTCAAAAGAAAAAGTGTTTAGAACTATTGTAATAAATAGTTAAAATTTAATTGCTAAACTTATAAAAAGCATAAAACCTAATAATATTGATATTGCTCTTAGCCTTTTATACTTTGTCTCAATCTTTTTATTTATCTTAACTGTTCTTTTTTTATCATTTTCAATTTTAGATAAATAATTTCCTATAACCATTTCCGCTTCATTTATTATATATTTCTTAGCCCCTTGTTTATTGGACTTATTATTAATATTCTTGCTCTTGCCCTTCTTTTCAGCTGTATCCAAACTTTTTAGTTTAATATTTGGTTTTAGAATAACTATAGCTTCTTCCACTATATTGGATGGTAAATTTTTAAGCACTACCATATTTTTCATGTTTTCTGTATCCATTCATATCCTCCTAGAAAAAATTTCTATATATAAATTTTTTCCATTTTTTGTAGGATTATACATTTATTACATCACATATTCCTTGTGCTACAGAATCTGCCATATTCATTATTAAATTAAGGGGTGTATTTTGAAGTAATTTGAAATTATATTTTGGATTTCTTAAATCTCTTGATACAACTCCTTTTATACTCATATCACCAACATATATATTATTTTTATTAATGCCACTCCCTATATTCATACTATGCTTTGAAACAACTATTTTCCCAATATTACTTTTGTTTGAAAGTGCAGCATCTATTGCAATTAAAAATGGTGTTTCATATTTATTATTTATATCATTAATTACATTTAATATATTATGAGAACAGATTATATTATCTAAGCTTCCTATTACTTTAATATTTTCTTCATCTCTAAATAAGTACTTAAGCTTATATCCAACTAATGGTCCAAAACAATCTCCTGTTATCCTATCTGTTCCAATGCATAAAAATATAAGTTCTGATATCTCTAATCCATCGATTTTTTCTCTTAAAATACTACTAAAATCATTTACAAAATTATTATATATATCTTCCTTTAAAGTCACATCTTACTCCTTATGTTTTATTCTATATAATAATATATGCCATACTATTTAATAAAATGTTTTCTAAAAAAATTCTAAAAAGGAGAAATCGCTCCGAGCAAAAAATTTCATTTGGGCGGTGCAATAATTATATTTACATTTTCTGTCCTATTATATTTTTTTATTATATCTTCTGAAAAATTTGCAACTTCATTTGAAATAACTATTGTATTATATTTTTGATTTACTAACTCTTTTATTTTTTCATCTGTCTTTTCTAAATCATTAATCTCATATACATCCATTCCTAATCCTTTAAATAATTTAAAACTCTTATTATCATTTGAAGATTTTAGCCAAGATATTGCCATTTTTATCACCAATAATATTTTGTGTGTTTTATGATTTATTATTCATTGTTTTGTCTTTTTGTGTTGACATTTATTTCCATATTTTGTATAATATTTTTGGAAATAGGATAAAGCAGGATTGTGGTTGTCATCTCTTTATACATATGGTAAGGAGGTGATGCTTATGGTAGAACAGACTCTCTTACATATTATATTTTTACTTTTCTCTGCACTTGTTGCAGTTACCATAGTTGCTATTGCCTTAATTATAGTTTTAGCTGTAATTATTAGCAAATAAAGCAAAACACATCTCTGCTGGTCATTAGAGATGTGTTTTTTTAACCCTCGATGGCAACCACATTTTGTGGCTTCCTATTTCTACTTTTATTATATCATATATTTGCAAATTGTAAATACTTTTTGGCAATTTTTTACATGTCTTTTACCATTTCCATACTCCGTCAATATGAATGAACCTAATATCTTTAAATGTATACGAAGAAACTCTCCTATTATATGAATCATATGTATGTGATGCAGTATATATATTATCCAATGTTAATTCATCTCCAATGTTTACTATAATTAATGTATGTTCAAATTTTGTTCCATCAAAACTTAGCTGAATAATATCTCCTATTTGTAGTTCTTCTAAACCTGCTATTTTTCCTCTTGGTCCAATGCCTTTATTATTAATCAAAAACTTGTATAAAAATTCCACACCAGACCACGAAGGAGTTCTATCATTTACTGAATTATAATACCAACCTGTGTTTTTAGTATAGTTCATTATTCCGCTTCCTGCATAAATGCACTGAGATATAAAGCTTGTGCAATCTCCTCCTATACTATCAAAATTATAATAACTTGGATTTCTAGAATATGCCCACTTTTTAGCATATTCTTTTGCTTTTGCTCTGTTATAAATTTCTTCTCTCATCATATCACCTAATATATGATATGCAAAATAAAATTAAATCACCCCTAAAATTTAGGGGTGATCATTGTATTATTCAATCAAATGTATTTTATATTTTATTGGATAATACTTAATGCCATGACTGTCTAACAATTTTAATTCATTATGCTTAAGCTTGCAAACAATAAATTCTTTACCTCGTTTCTTCTCATAATGCAAAGTTTTTAATAAAGGATTTAAATCCTTTACATTATGAAAATATCTGGTTTTAATTTTATAAAGCCATTTTTCTACTGGATAAAATTGCTCAACAAAGTTCTTTTGTTCATCTCTCAATGACCATATTACTTCTTTGCAACCTCTTATTCTCCGCGCTTCCAATTGTTTTTTTAATTTTGAATTTCGGTAAGCATTATTCTTCAATGCTTATCTCTCCTTTCGGCATATTTCATAAAATATATTTATGATAGTTATAATTTTAACATAAAATCAATTTTATGTAAATAGGTTTTTTATTTATTTATAAATCTCCTTTCATTAAATTTCTCTGTTTAGGTTTCCATTTGTATAGGTTTCCCCTTCTAGTCTATCTCCATTTTTATGGGTATCTATTATTTTCTGTATTTCTTCTTCATTTTCTTCTAAGATATCTATTCTTATTGAATCTACATTTAGTCCCTTATAAGATACAGATGTTATTTTAGAGTTGTATATAAGATTATTACAATTAACTCTATCTGTATATATTGGAAATTCAAATCCCATCCTATCTTTCAATTTATATGTCCCTTTTTCACATATTGCAGGACAGTTTTTTAATGTACCAATTGTGCAATATTCTGTTGTCATTAAAAGAGTTCTTCCATACACAATTATTTCTTTTTCAATATTTCCTTCTAAGCTTTGAATACTCTCCTTATCTAATTCTGGTGGTACAATATATTTAGATATTTTTAAATTCTCTAACTCTTTTATCGTATTGTTATTTGAAATGTTTAAAGTATAATTTGCTATTATATCTAAGCCCTTTATATCATCTTCATGCTTCTTTAGCATCTCTATATGAGAAAGATTTGATATAACTATTCCTTCTATATCTTTACTTAATATATTTTTTAAATTGCTATCAAATAACTTATCATAATTACTTTTTATGATTGCTGGAAGTAATAAATATGTTTTAAATCTCTTACATATTTCTTCTACTTTTCTCTCATTTGATAAGAAAGATTTAAATGGAATATATACATTATCAATTCCATTTAAATTACAATAGTCTATATTATCTTTTACATTATTCAACACCACAGATACTTTAACTTCTTGGCTTTCGTTTTGTCTGCTATCTATTTTAATACTATCTACTAGATTTACTTTTTTATCTCTTTTAAAGCTATTTAATAACTCTCTTTCTAAACTTTCTAACGCATTTCTTCTTACACTATTTAATGCACTTATTGGAACTATTATATCTTTATCCATGATAACTTGTATGTCTTTCATCTCAAAAGGAGTATTTCCTGTTTTTGATAACTGTTCTTTTATTCTTTCTTCACTTATACCTGTATTGTCTGCTTTTTTTACAATAATTTCTTCTGTTTTATTTATCTTTGTCTTACTCCATAAATCTTGTATTTCTAACTCTAATTGTTCATTTTCCTTTAATATTACTTTTGCATTTATAGGTCTTTTTATATTCTCTTTGCTAGAAACTTGAGCTGTTTCTTTATTTAATCTATCTAATACTGTTCTATATACTTTATCTCCACTTGAAATTCTTCCTTTTATTCTTCCAACTGTTATAACTTGCGTCGGATTTGCAGATTTAATGTTGTTATTTCCTTTCATAAGTTCAGAAATTTTGCATGATGCATCTTTAATTGCAATACTATCTCCTAGGTTTAGTTCTTTAGATAGTTTTATCTTAGCATAACCTTTATTTGAATTATATCCAATGACTTCTCCTACTAATACTCCCATGTGATTTGGTTTTCTTGTATACATCATTTCTTTTCCTAGTTTTCCTTTTAAATAGCCAGTGCTAAATCCTCCTCTATTAAAAATCTGCATTAGTTTTTCTCTATCTTCTTCATCTACTACATACTCTTTTCCACTTTCTGCTAAATCAATATATTTTCTGTAAATAGATGTAACTACTCCTACGTATTCCTTTGACTTCATTCTTCCTTCTATTTTAAAAGATTTAACTCCAGCATTTATTAGATCAGGAATAATATCTAATGTACAAACATCTTTTGAACTTAATAGATATCCTTTTTGTTTTTCCTCTCCATCTTTTAATAGAGTATATGGAAGCCTACAAGTACCTGCACACTTACCACGGTTTCCGCTTCTTCCACCTATCATACTACTCATTAAGCATTGACCAGAATAACTAATACAAAGAGCACCATGAATAAATACTTCTATATCTATATCAGCATTTTTACATATATGTTCTATTTCATTTATTGATAATTCCCTTGCAAGTACACATCTTGAGAATCCTAATTCTTTTATCTCTTTTGCTCCATCCAAATTATATATTGTCATCTGTGTACTACTATGTACTTCTAAATCTGGGAAAAGTTCTATCACCTTTTTTGCAAGTCCTAAGTCTTGAATAATTACAGCACCTATTCCTGAATTGTATGCAAATTCTACTAATTTAATTGCATCTTCAAATTCACCATTTTTAATTAATATATTTAATGTCAGATGTGTTTTTACACCTCTTAACCTTGCATATTCAATTGCTTGTACTAACTCTTCTTTTCCAAAATTAGTACTATTTATTCTTGCATTAAACTGCTCTGCTCCAAAATATACAGCATTGGCTCCATTTTGAACAGCTACCTTTAAACATTCCAAATCTCCTGCTGGAGATAATAACTCTACCATACTCTTTGCTCCTTTATAGGTATTATATATTAAGTATCAGAATATGACAATATATATTATTTTTGCATATTATATTAATTGAATTTTTTATTTAATTGTGATATATTTCCATTTATAGAAAGAAGGAATTCAAATGGATATATATAGTTATAATTTAAAAGTAGATTTTTCTGATGTGGGAGAAAATAATAGATTAAGTAATAAAGGAATTTTAAGAATAATGCAAGAAGTTGCTGGATTGAATTCTGATGCAAAAGGTTATGGACTAAATGATACTCCTAAAACTGGTCTTGCATGGCTTATATTAAATTGGAAATTAAAAGTTTTTTCACGCCCAAAATGGAATACTAATCTTACAATTAAAACATGGACTCGCTCAAGTAATCCTTTGTTTTCATATAGAGATTTAGAAATATATGATGACAAAAATGATCTTGTTGCAATCGCTACTTCTAAATGGATTTTATTTGATGTAAATAAAAAATCTATTACAAAACTACCTCAAGAAGTTCAAGAAAGCTTTAATTGTATTGATAAAAGTGTATTTAGTGAAAAGATTAAAGAAAAGCTAAAAGAACCAGAAAATTCTAAATTTGTTTTAAAATATACAATACAACGAAGAGATATTGATACTAATCATCATGTTAATAATTTGAATTATCTAGATTATGCATATGAAGCACTTCCAGAAGATGTCTATTTAAGCATGAGCTTTTCTAATATAGAGATAATGTACAAACATGAAGCAAAACTGGGAGATACTCTTTCAATATTCTACTCTCATACTGAAGATGGCGAATATGTAATTACGATAAAGGATAATGAAGAAAAAAATCTTCATGCTATCATAAAATTATATAACTAAGGAAATCTATTAGTGATTTCCTTAATTTTTGACTTATTCACCATAATTTGTTATAATTAAGTTACATAAAATTTTATATTTCTTTTGAAAGGAGAAATAATTATGACAGCAGACTGCAAAGATTACACATTCGAAGAGGTACTCAAATCACCTTTCGAAAAAGAAACCGAGGGAGATGCCCTTGATGTATTACAGGCTATTCGTGATTCTCATCCGGCCAGCAAGGGTTGGGTTGAGCTTAACGCTTATGTGGAAAAATTGCCTAACGGCAAATGGCGTGCTGTAAGAGAACATGCAAAACTGTAATACAAAAAAGACCTTTATTCCAATTGGATGAAGGTCTTTTTATTATTAATTATTACGCACTTTTTAATTCTAATCTTAGTTTATCAGCTATCATTGCTATAAATTCTGAATTTGTTGGTTTTCCTTTAGCTGCTGAAATTGTATAACCAAATATTCTTTCAACTGCTGCTTGTTCTCCTCTTGACCATGCTACTTCAATTGCATGTCTAATTGCTCTTTCAACTCTTGAAGGAGTTGTTTTAAATTTTATTGCTATCTCTGGATATAATTGTTTTGTTATTTGATTTATTATATCTATATCATTTATTACCATCATAATTGCTTCTCTTAAATATTGATATCCTTTTATATGTGCAGGAACTCCTAATTCATGAATAACATTAGTTACTAATGCTTCTAAATTATCTTCATCTTTTTTATTTTGCTCTGATATTTCTATGTATGGAGCTTTTATTTCTCTACTAGCCATTGCATTTTGTACTGTAGTTTGAGGCTTAAAGTATCTTATATCTCTTATTCTTTTTATTAATAATTCAATATCAAATGGTTTTACAACATAATATTCTGCACCAAGATTTATTGCTTGTTGTGTAATTTTTGCTTGTCCAACTGCTGATAACATTATACATAGTGGTTTCTTTGACATATTAGATGTTGATATTTTTTCTAATACTCCAAGTCCATCTAAATATGGCATTATAACATCTAATAAAGCAACATCTGGCTGTGTATTCTTTATCATGTCACATGCTTCTCTACCATCCTTAGCGATTCCTATAACCTCCATATCTTCTTCTTTTTCCAAATAACTAACTAATGTCATTGCAAAATCAGGATTATCATCTGCAATTAAGACTGTAATTTTCTCTTTCAAATTTATTCCCCCTAAAAAAATATATTTGTAAATTTTTTACATTTCGAATTATAATATGATTTACAAATTTTTGCAATACTTTTTTGGAAATTTTTTCTAATTTTTCTCGAAATAGGCTATATATCAATATATTTTTCTTCTAAAATATCATATTTTAAAGTTTTAAAGGTTTTTTTATTGTTATCATTTGTAAATTCTTCTAATTTTTCTTTCTGCATTTCTACAATAACTTCTACATTCTCTAGATATTCTATATTAACAATCTTTAAATTGCTTTTATTAGCATAATACTTTAATTGCTCTAATTGGTCATATTCTACATATATTTTTACCTTATATCCTATAATCTTTTCTATATATTCAGTTTTTTCTAATGCTTTTAAAGTAGCATCTGAATATGCTCTTACTAAACCTCCTGTACCTAATAGTATTCCTCCAAAATATCTCGTAACTACTACTAGGATATTAGACAATCCTTGTTCTAATACTATCTTTAATATCGGGCTTCCTGCTGTACCTTGTGGTTCTCCATCATCATTATATTTAACAGCAATTCCTCCGATCTCCAGTTTCTATAGCATATGCAAAAACATTGTGTCTTGCATCATGATATTTCTTTTTTATCTCTTTTATATAATTATCCGCTTCTTCTGGTGTTTCTACATAAAAAATATGTGCTATGAATTTTGACTTTTTTTCTACTATTTCACCAGATGTGTTTTCTTTTATTGCTTTAAACATTTATACATTTCTCCCATATCTTTCTTACTATTTCAAAGTCCTGCAGTATACCCTGTTGACCAAGCTATTTGTAGATTAAATCCTCCTGTTAAAGCATCTACATCTATTATTTCTCCTGCAAAATATAATCCTTTTATAATCTTAGATTCCATTGTCTTTGGATTTATTTCTTTTGTGCTTATTCCTCCTGATGTTATAATAGCTTCTTCTATTGGCCTTATTCCATTTATACTTATTTCAAAACATTTAAGTGTCTTTACTATTCTTTGTCTTTCTTCTTTTGTTATCTCATTTACTTGTTTTTTTGGATTGATCTTTGTCTTTTCCATTATTACTGGAATTAGTTTTTGTGGAAGTAATTTATCTAAGCTATTTTTGAACTCTTTATTCTTTATTTCTTCAAAATCTCTTAATATTCTTAGGTCTAGTTTTTCTTCTGTTAATGCTGGTTTTAAGTCTATTTCTAATTTTATACTATTTGATTTAAGTAACTCATCTACATTTTTATATCTTATTAAATGTGCTGATGCACTTAGTATTACGGGCCCTGATACTCCATAGTGCGTAAATAGCATTTCTCCAAAATCTTTATATATAACCTTATCATTATGTTTTAACTTTATTGAAACATTTCTTAAAGATAGCCCCTGAAGCTCCATGCATTCCCTGCTGCTTGATGTTAATGGTATTAGTGATGGTTTTATATTAGTTACAGTATGTCCTAGTTCTTTTGCTAATTTATATCCATCTCCAGTAGATCCTGTAACAGGATAGCTTTTTCCACCTGTTGCTAAAATAACTTTATCTGCATAAATCTCTTTTCCATTATCTAATCTTATTCCCTTTACCTCTCCTGCATCTACGATTATATTTTTCACTTCTGAATTTGTTAATATATGAACATCTAGTTTTTTCAGTATTCTAAGTAGTGCATCCAGTACACTAATAGCCCTATCAGAAACAGGAAAAACTCGTCCTCCTCTTTCTACTTTAGTTTTAACTCCCTCACTTTCTAATAAGTTTATAATGTCATAATTATCAAAATTATTTAGGGCTCCATAAAGAAACCTTCCATTACAAGGTGTATTTTCAATAAATCCATTTATATCTGTACTATTTGTTATATTACATCTACCTTTTCCTGTTATGAGTAGCTTTTTACCACATGAATTCATTTTTTCAATTATTGTTACTTTATCTCCATTTTTTGTTGCTGATATTCCAGCAATCATACCTGCTGGTCCACCACCTATTATAATTACATTCATTATTAGTATTCCTTCTCTTTTCAAATTATTTCTTTATACATTTTATCTGTCATCAGAAAACTATATATTTTATCTTCTATTCCAGGAACATTAAATATTTTCTCAAGTGTAAAACCTAATTTTTCTAGTCCTTTACGAGATGCTATATTCTTCTCCATTACATAACCTCTAAAATTCTTAGTCTTTATTCCCTCAAAAACTACTTTAATCATATATGGTAAAATTTCAGTATAAACCTTCTTACCCCAAAATTCTTTAGCCAAATATACAGTACATTCATATGCATCTTCATTGTATAAATCTAGCTTTATCAAAAATATGCCAATAAAAGTTCCTGTGTTTTTATCAATTATAGTATATGGGTATTTAATTCCTTTTTCTATTCCTTCTAAATATTCTTCCAAAAGTCTATTTGTATCTTCTATACTTTTATGTATAGGCATATTTAACGTTTTAATTATTTCTTGATCGCTTAACAACTTGAAAATATCTATTGAATCTTCTCTTAATGTTTTTCTTAAGTAAAACCTATTGGTTTCAATATCTCTTATCTCCATCAAATCACCTAATTTAAAATCTTTTGTATAGCTTTCAAAATTCCAATCTTTCCATATTCATATGTAAGTCCACCTTGTAGAAAAGCAGTATATGGTGGTCTTATTGGGGCATCACAAGAAAGTTCTATAGATGAACCCTGCGTAAATGCTCCTGCTGCCATTATAACCTGATCTGTGTATCCTGGCATGTCCCATGGTTCTGGAACAGATGATGAATCTATTGGAGATGCAGCTTGTATTCCTTGACAGAATTTTATTAATTTTTCTTTATCCCCAAATTCTATTGTTTGAACAATATCTGACCTTTTATCATTATATATTGGCTCTACTGTATAACCTAACTCTTCAAGCATTTTGCTTGCAAATATAGCTGTTTTTATAGCGCTTGATACAACTTGTGGAGCAAAGAATAATCCTTGCAAAATTTGTTTATTTATCCCTAAACTTGGTCCAACTTCCTTACCAAGTCCTGGTGCTGTTAATCTTTCGGCAGCTAACTCTACTAAATCTTTTCTTCCTACTATGTATGCTCCATTTGGTGCAATTCCTCCACCTAAATTCTTAATTAAAGAACCTACAACAATATCTGCTCCAACTTCAGTAGGTTCTTTCTCACCTACAAATTCACAATAACAATTATCTATCATAACAACTGTATCTTTACTTATGTTCTTAATTAGTTTTATTACTTTTTGGACCTTCTCTAAATCTATAGTTTTTCTCAAAGAATATCCTCTAGAACGTTGTATTTCTATAAGTTTTACTTTTGACTCTTTTAATCTTTGTTCTATTTTTTCATAATCAAAATCATCATCTACTAATTCAATTTGTTCATATTTTACTCCATGACTTATTAAAGAGCTATTATTCTCTTCTATTCCAATTACTTCATCTAGAGTATCATATGGTTTTCCTGAAATACTAATTAATGTATCTCCTGGTCTTAATATACCAAATAGAGCTGTAGAAATAGCATGTGTTCCAGATATAAATTGAGTTCTAACTAAGCTATCTTCTGCTTTAAAAATATCTGCAAATATTTTTTCTATAGTATCTCTTCCTATATCTCCATATCCATATCCAGTAGTTCCATTAAAATGCATTTCTGATAGATTATATTTTTGAAATGCCATTAATACTTTTAAACTATTATATTCTGCTATTCTTTCTGTTTCATTAAATATTGGTCTTAAATCTTCTTCTACCTTTTTTGATAAATTTATAACATCTTGTTTTATTCCAAATTCTTCGTACATAAATATCTCCCTTTACTAAAGTTTAAGCGGACATTTAGTCCGCTTTATTATTCATCAACTTTTTCTTTATCTTCATCATCGTTTTCTTCATCTTGCTCTTCTACATTGTTTCTGCAAGCTTTAACCCATACAATTCTTCTGTCTTCATATTCTTCAATTTTATATGTTACTTTCTCAGTTTCAATTATTGGGTTTTCATCATCTGATGGTATTCTTCCTAATTCTTCAATTAGATATCCTGATAATGTATCATACTCTCCTTCAGGTATTTCAACATTTAGTATCTTTCTTAAATCATGTATTGATACACTTCCGCTTATCATATAAGTGTTATCATCAATTTTCTCATAATCCTTTTCTTCATCATCATACTCATCAAATATATTTCCAACTAGCTCTTCTATTATATCTTCCATAGTAACTAATCCTGCTGTTCCACCATATTCATCTAGAACTATTGCTAATTGATGTTTATTTCTTTGTAAATCTCTAAATAATTCATTTATTTGTTTATTTTCAGATACAAAGTATGCTTCTCTTAATAAATTAGATATTTTTACTTTTTCTTTTTTATTCATATTGGCAATTAAGTCTTTTATAAATAATAATCCAACAATATTATCAACATTTTCTTCATATACTGGTATTCTGCTGTATTTATATTCATCTAAATCTTTTAATATATCTCCTATATCTGAATTTATATCTATTGCATAAACGTCTTTTCTATGTATCATTATTTCAGATACAACTTTATCATTAAATTCAAATACATTATTTATAAGTTCTTTTTCTTCTTCTCCAATTGAGCCTTTTTCTTCTCCAACATCTACCATCATTCTTATTTCTTCTTCTGTAACTGTTTCTTCATCAGTTTCACTTATACCAAATATCTTTGATATTCCATTTGTAGAAGCTGTAAGTAATTTAACAAATGGAGCTGTAAATATAGATATTGTTCTAACAATTCCTATTGTTCCAAATGCTATTTTTTCACTATTTCTCATAGCTAATCTTTTAGGAACTAATTCTCCAAATACAAGAGAGAAATATGAAAGTATCATTGTAATTATAACTATTGATATACTTTTCCATACAGATATTCCTAATGGAATTAAATTTTCTAATGCAGGTGCTAAATCATCTGCAAATGCATCTGCTGCAAACGCACTAGATAAGAATCCTGCAAGTGTAATTCCTATTTGTATTGTAGCTAAGAACTTGCTTGGTTCTTTAAGCATCTTCCTAATTTGTTTTGCTTTTTTATTTCCTTCTTTTGCTTGTTTTTCAATTTTTGCATCATTTATTGAAATAAATGCTATCTCTGTTGCTGCAAAAAATGCATTAACTAAGATTAATATGGCTAGTACTATAACTTGTGTTGCCATTAATTTATCTCACTCTTCCCTTCTTTTTATGTAATTTTACATGGAATATTATATATTGAATACATATAAATGTCAAGGAAGATAGTGAATTACATACCTGTTTTAGGCAGTTTTATCTCTGGTTTAGTATTAGTGCTAACTTCTGTTTTACTTTTATTGTTCTTTACAGTAAGCTCTGTCTTCTTCTCTTCAACTTTTATATCTGTTTTCTCTTCAGAATTTATAACATTGACAGTTGTCTCTTCATTAAGTCCTAGTTCTAATTTTATTAGTTTGTCATACAATCCATATCCTTCTAATGTTCTTGTCTCTCTAATATAATATATTCCTGGCAATAAGTTTTCTATTATTATTTGCCCATTTTCATTAGTTATAAGTTCTGTATAAATTACGTTTTTATTATTATCTAATAATTCAAATTGTACTCCTTGTAAATTCTTACCATTCTTATCATCTTTTTTTACAATTATTATTTTTGTCCCATTCTTAGTATAATATACCTTTTTACTTCCATTTCCATCTTCATATGTATAACCTGTTAATGCATAATTTTGCAAACTACTGTCTCTTGTTTCTCCATAAAATACTGGTTTTGTTTCTACTTTTCCTGATACATTAATTGTAAAATTCCCATCTTTTGTGATATTTGTTATAGGTATTAGAATCTTAAATTCCTCATTTGATTTAAATTCCTTTTTCTCTTTATTATTTTTATCTGTTATTTTTACTCCTTCAATATTTAGATTTTTCAAATCCACTAAATACTTATCAAATCCTGCATTTGCAGTTACAGCAAATGTCTGTGACACATATTTGTTATTTATATTGTCTGTTTTCCACAAACTATCTTTCTGATTGATTTTTAGCTCTGATGACACTTTTGTAACACTGGAACTTCTTGCATTTTTCACTATTTTCTTTAGAGCATTTAGTGTTCTTTCTCCTGATTCTCCAATAGCAGAATATTCATTAACATCTCTGTTTGTAAGCATGCAATATACTGCTTGTTTTGTTGCTAAATATACCTCCTCTTCTGTTTTGCAGCCTAATTCTGTTATACTTTTATATGGATATCCATTTATAATAGCTCTCCATACCATTACATTATTTATTATTTTATTTACATCCACTGTTTGTGAAGTTCCTATTTCGACACCAGGTAATTCTCTATTCATACAATATGCAGGATATTCTTTTCCATCTTTTTTATATACTGCCATATGTGTATGTATTTTAAGTCCATTCCACATAAGCAAACCTTCTGTTTTTTTATTTGCATAAATATACGCACTATTTATTGGTGCTACTGCACTTGCTTTCATTGGCATTAAATTTATTAATATTGCTATTAAACTAATTATTATTGATATTTTTCTTCTCAAATTTATTCCTCCTTTATTTCTTTTCCTTGCACACAAAGCCTCTGACTTGGTTTATTCGCTATACAAGTTATTAATGTTATTTTATTTTCTTTTGTTTTTTGTAAATATGACCAATCTGTGTCTTCAATAACTGTAATCATATTCACTGAGTATGTTTTCTTTCCATACTTAGTTCTATATACTATTTTATCTCCTTTCTTTAGTTCTTTAAGTTTATCAAAATAATTAATAGGATAACCTCTATTGTGAGCCGCTAGTCCAACATTACTATTCCATACAGATGTGTCTTCAAAGTGTCCTACATATTCCATCATTACTTCTTGGGTTGTTCCTTCAGATATTGGAGCAACTAAGCTTATTTTTGGAATTTCTATTTGCCATATATCTTCTTTAACTTCTTCTTTTGTTACCTCTGATTTTGTTTCTTTTGAGTTTTCTTTCTTCATAATTTCTTTATAATCATTTTCATTATTACCTTCTATTGAATTTATATTATTATTTTTTAAATTCTCATAGATTTTGTTTGCTTTATTAATGGATAAATTAAATATAGAAAAAACAAATATAGATATTATTAAAGAAATTATAAACACATTTCTCTTAGTATAATTAACCAGATAGGCATCACCCCTTAAATATTAAATTTTGCTGATTTGGATTTTAAAAAGATAAAAACTTTTTAAGAATTACTTTTAAATTGCAAGAACTGCAATTTAGAACACATTCATTCTACTACCACATTAAATATTTGTAAAGATTTTTTCATCGACAAAAAAATACAAAAAAGTAAAACCGCCAACAATCATAATCGTCAACAGTTCTACTATTATAAATATATATTTATCTTGCATCTGGCATTTTCTTTGCTTCTTTTTCCATAACACTTAATCTTCCTTGTAAAATTCTTCTGTCACCATTATCAACTTTATCACTGTTTAAAAGTTCAGTTATTTTTGAATATTCTCCTTTATATCCTTCTTGTAACAATGTTTTTAAATTACAATATCTATCAAAAGATTCCCTATCTGTAAATTTTTTCACTTTTGTTCCTGTTACTGCTCTTGCAACAAATGCCTCTTCTCTAAGAAAACTAAAATCTCTTGTAAATGCTTTTACTTGATCATAATATAATTCATCTTTTTCAAATGCAATCTTATCATCTATCATTGAAATCATTTCTTTTTCCATCTCTTCATCCATTCGTATGCTTAATCTCTTATCTCTCTGAGTTATCAAATCTCTTATGGCTTGCCAATATTCTGGTTTAGTTCTATTATTATTTTCTGAACTCATTCGTTCTACCATACCTTCAATCCCTTGCCATGTTTCAATAAATTTTTTTCTCTTTTCATCTAATTTAATTTTCATATAATTCTTTTCCTTTCTACTCATTTTACTATTCTCTATACCAGAAATTATTTTCTCCATAACTTCTGGATCCATTATATCTCCTTCTATAGCCTCTTGGAATTCTATCCATTTTTCTTGTAGTAGTTGTTGTTCTTCTTCTTTTCTCTTAATATTTGATTCCTTCTTAGATTTTTTCTTTTCACTTTGTTTATATATTCTATTAATTTTATTTAGGTATGAAATACAACTATTCTTCATAACTGGAGTTACTCCATCTAAGTCTATATCTACTTTTTTCTTATATTCTTCATCATAATAATTTTGTAAGTCCAAAATAAACATATCTATAATTTCCGTTTTTGGTAAATCTCTTTCTTGTGCAATTTTTTCTAATTCTTTTACTATTACCGCGAAATTCATAGCCGGATTTTGTGATGAATCAAATTTAAGTTTTCTTGACATTTTACCACCCTTTACATATTTACTAATCAATACTATTTACATTGTAACACATTTACATAATATTTGCAAGTTTTTCCTTTTCTTTTCATTAAACTCTGTTTATTTATTGTATTTATATGAATTTTATGCTATACTTTTATCTGAATTAATTAATTGAAGGTGTTTTTATGAAGTTAACTTCAGATAATGAAACTTTAGCAGAAAAAAAAGCTTTAATTTTATATATATTAGATAAAGTATCAAAACCTATTAGTAATGATGCTCTTTTAAAGTTAGTTATTTCTATAGATAATATGAACTATTTTTATTTCCAACAGTTCTTATTGGATTTGTTAGAAAACAAATATATTATAAATTACACACAAGATGAGGAATCATTATATGAACTTACAACTGAGGGAAAGCAAGCATTATCACTTGTTAAAGATATCATTCCTGGTATTACAAAATTTAGAGTAGATAATAATTTTAAGGAAACTTTAGGTGAAATACAAAATGAAGTTTCTGTAACTAGTGACTTTATACCACATAGTGAAAATGATTATAGCGTTAAATGTAAAATAGTAGAAAACAATCAGATATTATTTGAGCTTCAAGTTTTTGCAGGCTCTAGAGAACAAGCAAAGGCAATATCTGATAATTGGAATAATAATGCTGAAGAATTATATCCTAAAATATTGGAAATTTTAACAAAGAATTAAACAAAAGGGGACAGACCCCAATCGTTTCAAAATTTGAAACGATTGGGGTCTGTCCCCTTTTGTTTTTATTTTAAATTCTGTCTTACATATTCATAAAGTACAACACCTGTTGCTACTGCTGCATTTAAACTTTCTGTTTTTCCTGGCATTGGTATTTTCATTTTTTTGTCTGATATATCAAGCACTTCATTTGATACTCCATTCGCTTCATTTCCAATTACTATTGCCATTTTTTTATATTCTATATCATATATACTTTCTTCTGTTTGCAAAGATGTTGCTGCTATTTTAAATTTGTGTTTTTTGATTTCTTTTAAAGTATTTACTAGATTTTCGCTTTCAATGATGTTTACTCTAAATATAGCTCCCATAGTAGAACGTACTACTTTTGGATTAAATACATCTCCACTCTTTTTCGATACAATTACTTGTGTTAGTCCGTACGCTGTCTATGGTCCTTAGTATTGTTCCTAAGTTTCCTGGATCTTGAATATCATCTAAAACTACTATTATATCTTCATCATATTTTATATCTTTATCAGTTTTTTTCTTTTCAACAACTGCAAGTAGCCCTTGTGGATTTTGTACATCTGTCATATTGTTGAAGACTTTTTCATCAACATATACACAATTATATTTTGCAATTTCATATAGAACCTTTTGGTCAATTTCCCCAGTTTTCACACAATTATCACATACTACAATTGTATCTATTTCTGCTTTTTCAGATATTGCTTCTCTTATTAATTTAATTCCTTCTATTAAATATTTACCATTTAAGTCTCTATACTTTTTTTCTTTTAGTTTTCTTATTTTTTTAATAGTTTCATTATCTTTACTTGTAATTACCATTACTTTTCTCTCCTATTTATCTATATTTTCAGAACTATTATTTAAAAAGTCTTTTATTTCATCAATGACATTTCCTGAATTCTCTAACCTATATGTAATATATGGCTCTCTTGCAGGTGAAAATCTTACTCTGTTTTCATATTTTTTAACTATACTATCTATATCTATTGCAAAAGTTTCTGGATTGAAATTAAATACTATGCTGTTTTGTTTTTGATTTACTTTTGTTATTCCTAAAGTTTTACACATTCCCTTTATTCTTGCTATTTCTAAAAGATTCTCTACTTCTTTCGACATTTTACCAAATCTGTCTGTTATATCTTCACTAATATTTTTAATATCTTCTTCTGTAACACATAATGCGATATTTTGATATACTTCTATTTTTTGACTTCCATTTTCGATATAGCTGTCTGGTATATAACTAGAAACATTAATATCAATAGTTACATCTATATCCTCTTCTATTTCTATACCTTTCATTTCTTTTACAACTTCATCTAATAATTTGCAATATGTATCGTATCCAACTTGGTCCATATGTCCATGTTGCATTTCTCCAATTAAGCTTCCAGCTCCTCTTATTTCTAAGTCTCTCATTGCAATTTTAAATCCTGAACCAAATTCAGTAAATTCCTTTATTGCTTTTAATCTTTTTTCTGCAACTTCATTTATTAGTTTGTCTCTTTTATATGTTATATATGCATATGCTTGTTTATCCGATCTTCCTACTCTTCCTCTTATTTGATAAAGCTGTGCTAAGCCTAGTCTATCTGCATCTTCTACAATTATTGTATTTGCATTTGGTATATCAATTCCTGATTCTAGTATTGTTGTACATACTAAAACATTTATTTCTTTATTTACAAAGTCTATCATTATATCTTCTAATTCTTTTCCTGACATTTTTCCATGTGCAAATCCTACTTTTGCTTCAGGTACAAGATTTGATATTTCATTTGCTTTTCTTTCAATTGTTTCTGTTTTGTTATATAGATAGAATACTTGCCCTCCTCTTTCTAATTCTTTTGTTATTGCTTCTTTTATTACTTCATTATCATATTCTAACACATATGTCTGGACTGGTATTCTATTTTGAGGTGGTTCGTAAAGGCATGACATATCTCTAATTCCAACAATTGACATGTGAAGTGTTCTCGGAATTGGAGTTGCAGTCATACTTAAGACATCTACATTAGTTTTTAGTTGTTTTATTTTTTCTTTATCTTTTACACCAAATCTATGCTCTTCATCTATAATTAAAAGTCCCAAATTTTTGAACTCTACATCTTTGCTAAGTAATCTGTGTGTACCAACTATAATATCTATTTCACCTAGTTTTAGTTTTTTTACAATTTCTTCTTGCTCTTTTTTGGTTTTAAATCTATTTAATACTTCAATTCTAATTGGATACTCTTTCATTCTTTCTTTAAACGCCTCATATTGTTGGTTTGCAAGTATTGTTGTTGGTACTAAATAGCATACTTGTTTTTGATCCATACATGATTTAAAGGCTCCACGTATTGCTACTTCTGTTTTTCCATATCCAACATCTCCACAAAGAAGTCTATCCATTGGTTTTGCTTTTTCCATATCTTTTTTCACATCTTCAATTGCTCTTAGTTGATCATCAGTTTCTTGGAATTCAAAACTTCCTTCAAATTCTTTTTGCCATTCGCTGTCTTTAGAAAATGCAAATCCTTTTACTTTTTCTCTTTTTGCATATAGTTCTATTAAATCTCTTGCAACTTCTCTTAGATTAGATTTTACTTTTTGTTTTGTATTTGCCCATTCTTTGCTACCGAAGTCTATTTAGTTTTGGACCTTTGTCCCCAGCTCCAATATATTTTCTAATATTATCTAGGTTGCTTGTAGGAATATATAGCACATCATCATCTTTATATGCTATTTTTATATAATCTCTAGTAATACCATCTGCTTTAATAGTATTTACACCAATGAATTTACCTATTCCATTTGTTTTGTGAACAATATAATCTCCGCATCTTAAGGTCTGAGAATATTATTGTTTCACCTTGTTTAAACTCTTGTGATAGTTTTCTTCTTTTTCTTGGACTACTGCTAAATATGTCTTTTGCAGATATTACTAATAGATTAAAATCGAAACTCTCAAATCCTGTGCTTAGTTCCCCACTTTCAATTGTTATATCACTTATGTCTGAACTGATTTTTTCTTCAAGGAGTTCTCTTAATTTTTTCTCGTTGTTTTTATTTCCAGCAAGTATAACTATTGTTTTTTTGTCTTTTCTAGCTTTTTGTATTTCCTGAATACATAGATCCATTGAACTACGAAAAAAGTTGACCTCCCTATAGCTAAAGCTATATCCGTTTCTTTTTGCATGCATACTTTGTTTATCTACAAATCCTATATCTTGTTTCTCTAAATATATAGTTTGTACTTTTTTTATTTCTTCTAAAAACTTAATATAATCTCTTAAATTTGCAAGAGCTTCTGGTACTTCTCTTTTCTTTTCTACTAGTGTTTTTATAACATTACTGTTATCTTTTATTATATTTTCAGATCTTGCTTTTATTTTTCCAATTTCATCTAAAAATATCATATAGTCATCTTTTAGGTAATCTATAATAGTTTGTCTTTTTTGATAAAAGCTATTGAAATATTTATCTATTTTGTTTAGATAATCACCTTGTTTAATTGATTCTATATCCTCTAATGTCTTTTCATCTTGGCCTGATTTACTAGTTATTCTTTCAGCAATATTTTTTAAACTGTCTTCTAACACAAATTCAGATGCAGGATATATTGTAACTTTTTTTATCTTATCTGTTGATCTTTGATTTGAAATATCAAATTCACGAATTGAATCTATTTCATCTCCCCAAAGTTCAATTCTGATTCCTTTTTTTGAAGATATAGCAATATCTATTATTCCACCTCTTACGCTGTATTCGGAGGTCTGTTCTACTAAATCACATCTTTCATATCCTAGCTCGTTTAATTTAAGTTTTATATCATCTAAATCAATAGTCATATTCTCTTTTAAATCAATCACATTATTGTATAAAGTTTCTTTGGATACAATTTCTTGTGATACAGCTTCTATTGTTGTCACTACAACCTTTGCTTTTTTATCATATATACTGTTTAAACAATTAATTCTATCATATGAAATATCTTTACTTTCTGATAAATAATCATATGCTAATATTTCTCTTCTTGGGAAGTAGCATACATTATCAGAAAAGTATTCTAAATCTTTTAATATTTTTCTAGCTTGCATTTCATTATATGTAATTATACAGATAGGCTTTTCTGTATAAAATGAAGTTGAATATGAAAACTGGACTTTGGCACTATCTGTAAGCCCTGATAACATTATAGGGCTTAGTCCATTTTTTACATTGCTTATATAATCATTAAACTTTCTAAAGTTTGGTAATACTTTTACTATTTCGTTCATAAAAACCTTTCTTAGTATATATCATATATACTTATATATATTATATTTTAAAACGCGATTAATTATATCATAAATTCTTATCTAGGTCAAAGCAACGAATATTATTCACTGTTCTGTCCACAATAAGTCGTATAATATATTGTTTAGTTTTATATGTTTTTTTGATAACATACAAGAAAGGTGATTATATGGAAAATGATATGTATATTGATTTAGGTAAAATATTTCAGACAACTAGGAAAGCTAAAGGATATACTCAGGAATATGTTGCAGAAAAAATTGGTCTTGGTTCTAGATATATATCTGATTTAGAGCGAGGTAAAACAATTGGCAGTATTCCGACTTTTATTAAATTATGTAATTTGTATAGCGTAACACCAACTTATATTCTTCAGAACTATTTGGAAATTAATGATGATTTAAAAATTGACCCGGATTTAATTGGCTTCTATTCTTTAGACCATAAAGATAAAGAAACTATACTTAAATTAATTCAATTTATGAATGATGGAGAAGAAAAATAAAATTCTTCTCTATTTTATTCCTGCAATTATTAACTTGGATGCCAACTTATATCCACTAATAAATTTTTCTTCACAATCAATACTTATAATCTGTGCTTGTTTTTCTATATATTCATTTAACAATTTTTTTCTTTCACTATCTAAATTATTATTGATTTTCCTCAATATCTCATTAGATTCTCTTACTAAAGTGCTATATTCTTCTGTATCTGGAAATTTTTCATTTATATTAATTTTTCCATTGTATAAATCTTTTAAAACTTTTTTTAATATCTCCATATAAAAAAACACCTCCATAGTAAATATTAATATATCACTTTTTAATGATCATATTTTGTCGAATTTATATATTTCCAAAAAAATATATGTATATTAAACAATTTTATTTAACTATACATATATTATCTTTCAATCATTATTTCTTAAAAGAATTCAATTATAATCTTTTTTATTAAGTTATCATTAATCTTTTTATTATTTTTTCCTTCGGAGTGTACACCATATATTTTATATAATATTTTTGTAATGGTCTAAAGAAAACATCTAATAATAAAATATCTCCTATTTTAAATTCAATTCTTTTTTTCTTTAAATAATCGCATGTATATAATTTACATGCAATGCATTTCGCACCACATTTGTAGTCATCTGTTAAATGTTCACATACAACCCATCTAGGATAAAATGGTCCTATCAATTTATATTTATAATGACGACAACAACCTACAACAGATGAAGTATTTCTTTTTTCTCCACACTGATTATTTTTAAAATCACATATATTTTTTCCATAAAAAACGCTATCTAAATAATCACAAACAGTATCATAAATATAAATATATCTTTCATATCTAGTTTTATAAAATATAGCATTAATTGCTAAAATAAAGTCATTTTGATCTTTATTATTTTCATTATAATTTGTTATGTATCCTAATAATATTTTCGAGTCTTCTTTAATTCCTATCTTACTCTTTAATATTATTTTTTTTATAAAAAGTAATCTTTTCAATATTCTTTTATATTGCTTCTTATTGAAAGTATTAAAATCAATTTTTAATATGAGTCTTTCTCTTTTTAATATACTAAATAATTTTAAATCTTTAATATCTGTAACATATTTAGGTATATCATTGGTATTATAAACTTTCAAATAATAACTATTATCTAAGTTAATAATTGTTTTCATATTTGTAATCATTTTTATCCTCATTTCTTCCATTCGGTAAGGGAACCAGAATTACTCTAGCTCCCTACCTTTTGGTTGTGTATCCTAAAATGGATACTTTGGTACTATCCTACCCTATCTGTTTTTATAGAGGGTTCCATTGTTGGAACTATCGTTGTTGATACGATAGTCGCCATCTCCGGTTACATAACCAATACGGTTACCGCCTCCATCGTACACATTTCCATTTTTAGAATATCCGTTTGAATAATCATTATGGAAATCCTGACTACCCTTAGTTGCCATGACTAGTACCTTCCTTTCTATAGATTTATAGTACTTATTGTACTATATTTTACATTATATACCATTTCTTGTATTATGTCAATATATTATCCGCGTTAATTCGTTTTTTTCCGCTTTATTTACTATATTTCTATTTTATAACACAATTCTTATTCCTCTTTAAATCCTTCTCCAAATACTTCTCTTGCATTTGATATTACTATAAATGCATTTTTATCAACTTCATTTACTATTTTCCTTATTTCTCTTACTTCATTTCTTGATGCTACACACATTAGTACATTTTTTTCTTCCTTTTTGTACATTCCTTTTCCATTAAGAGATGTACTCCCTCTTCTTATTCTATCTCCTATTTCATTTGCTATATCATTATATTTAGGAGATATAATATATACAATTCTTGCAAAATTGATTCCCTCAAAAAATATATCAAGCATTTTTCCCATTATGAATATAGTAATTGCAGAATAAAGTCCTATTTCTAGTTCTTTAAAGAAAAATACATTTAAGCCTACTATAATTGTGTCTAATATGACAAGCAAATTACTTATTCTTATATTAGGATTAAATGCTTTAGCAATTTGTGTTAGAAGGTCACTTCCACCAGTTGAAGCTCCTGCCTTTAGAATAATTGCCGTTCCTATTCCTGCAATAATTCCTCCATATATACATCCTAAAAATCTATCATTGGTAATTGGTTTTAAATTATCAAACACATCTAAAAATAGTGATAGCAGTATCGTTCCTGCCATTGCATTGATAAAAAAGCTTTTTCCATTTTTCAAAAATGCTATTATGAATAATGGTATGTTTAATAAAAGTACCATAGTTCCGAAGTGGTATTTTAAATAAGTAATATGTAATTGTTGCTATTCCTGAAAATCCTCCTGCTGACAACTGATTTGGAAGCAAAAACAAGCTCGTTGCAGCTGCTACAATAGCTGTGCCAACAACTATTTGCACAGCTTGAATTAACAAATATCTTATTTTTATTATTTCTCTTTTTGTTTTAAATTTCATAATAAAAACACCCATTTTTATTATGGATGTTTTTGGAAACTTTATTCATCTAAAAAATCTGTATATGTTTTAATAATCTTTATTTCAAACTTTCCTGGTCTAATTTCTTCTGTTTGTTTTATTTTTACATCAACATCATATAAATCCTTTAATTTCTGAATATTTTCTTTTTTATGACCTACAATATTATTAACATTTTCAGGATTTACTAGTATTTCTATCTCTTTTACTTTAACATTAAACTTCTTTATTTTTTCTAATATGCTATCATACCACATACTATCTTCTACTAATTGTCCAAATGCTTCATGATATGGTCCAGCTACTACTTCACTTTTTTCATTTTCAGGGCTACATATTAAATCTGTACTTTGAAGTCCCATTCTTATAACCGCAATATTTTTTCTAGTAAAGAAATAGTATAATTCTTTACATCTTTCTACTGCTTGTTCTACAGTTAATGGCTCATATTCTCCATTTTCATATTCCTTTTCCAAATCAGTATTTTTTATTACTAGCACTGGATATAGTCTTACTATTTTAGGCTTTAACTTTCTTAAATCCCTTGCTGTATTCATCTCATCAAGTCTAGTACTTTCAGGAAGACCAACCATCATTTGATGACCTAATTCAAATCCATATCTTCTTATTAATTTTGATGCCTTTTTTACATCTTCAAAAGTATGACCTCTTCTGCATCTTTTTAGGATATAGTCATTTGTAGATTGTACTCCAAGTTCAATTGTTTTTACCCCATATTTTTTAAGAAGTTTTAATCTTTCTTTATCTATATAGTCTGGTCTTGTAGATACTCTTATTGAATCTATTTTCTTGTTTTTTACATATTCATATGCAACTTCTAACAACTCCTCTTGTTTATCTTTGTCTATTCCTGTAAAACTTCCACCGAAGAATGCTACTTCTTTATAGCTATCTTCTTCTTTAAAACTTTTTAGATATTCTTCTATTGTTTCTTTTACTTCTCTTTTTGTAACTTTTTTAGTTTGTCCACTTATACTTTTTTGATTACAAAATGTACAGTCATTAGGACATCCTAAATGTGGTACAAATATTGGTATTATGTATTGATTCTTTTCTTTCATTTTAATCCTCCTAAAGCTTCTTTTGCTGCATTCATTTCTGCTGCTTTTTTTGTTTTTCCTTCTCCATAAGCTAGACTCTTCCCATCACATCTTACTTCCATTACAAATATTTTATCATGGTCTGGTCCTTTTGAATCTACTAATATATATTCTATTTTAACATTTCCATGCACCTGCAGTCTTTCTTGAAGTACTGTTTTGTAGTCCTTCTGCCCTACATGTTTACTTGCTGTTTCTATATATTCTTTTAAGTTAGTAATTATAAAGTCTTTTGCATGTTCTAAATCAGAATCTTTATAAATTGCTGCAATTACTGCTTCAACGCTATCTGCAAGTATTGCTGGTTTCTTATTTCCGATTACATTTTATTTCGCTTTTACCAATGCGCAGAAAATCACTAAAATTATGCTTTAAAGCTATTTTGTGCAAACTTTCTTCACATACTACTGTTGCTCTAACTTTAGTCATTTCCCCTTCTTTTAACTTTTTATAGTTTTCATATAAATAATCACTTGTAACAAATTCTAATATTGCATCTCCTAAAAACTCCAACTTTTCATTACTTTCTATCTTTTGCTCATGTGCATATGAAGTGTGTGTTAATGCTGTTTTTAAGAGTTCTTTATCTTTAAAGGTGTAGCCTATATTTTTTTCAAATTCTTCTATGTCCATTTTTACTCCTATTTAACTAATTTCTTTATTTCACTATATATTTTACCCTCTACGTCATTAATTGCAACTTTACTTGCATTCTTGCTCATCTCTACTAATTTGTTTTTATCTTTTAGCATTTCATTTAAAGTGCGTGATAAAATACTTTCATTTAAATCTTTATCTAGTATAATCTTTGCTGCCCCTTGATTTGCAAGTACTCTTGCATTATATTCTTGATGATTTTCTGTTGCAAATGGGAAAGGTATAAAT
>CAOJKK010000013.1 GCA_948437895.1 uncultured Clostridium sp. | reverse complement strand
CTTCAAAGTATTCTTCTTAAAGGAATTTATTGTTTATTTTTCAATGTACTTTTGTTTGCGTTCAAGTCTTTTTTGCCGAACGCAAGATTTATTTTAGCATACATTATTATTCAGTGTCAACACTTTTTTTGAAAAAAATTAAAAAAAATTGCAAGAAATTTTTTCCTGCAATTTTCTCCTTGATTTTAAGCCATTTTGAGGCATTGTTTTATTTTACTATTGTATAGGAAAAATCGACTTTTATCTTGACCTAATTTAAGATTTTTCCGTATACAACAAGGTTAGGCTACCTTAATACGCCCGAGCAAAGCGAGTGGCATTTATTTTGCACTTGCTTCGGAGGGCATCAAAGCAAAATGCCTTTCTTATTTTTTTGCTTGAGCTTCACAATATTTACATCTATATATTTTGTTTTCTCTATCTTTTAATTCAAATATTTGATCTATATCTTGTTCTGCTGAAGTTATGCATCTAGGATTCTTGCATTTTACTATGTTAATTAGTTTCTCAGGAAGCTCCATATGTGTCTTTTTTATTATCTTTCCATCTTTAATTACATTTACTGTGATATTAGTATCTATATATCCCAAAATGTCCATATTAATATCTATATCACTATCAATCTTTATTATATCTTTTTTTTCAGATTTCTTACTTTTTACATTTTTAATTATCGCTACAGAACAATCTAAGTTTTCTAAACCTAAGTATTTATATATTTCCATGCTTTTTCCAGCTTCTATATGATCTATTACAATACCATTACTAATACTATCTATATTCATTATTTAACCTCCAACAATTTCAATATTAATGCCATTCTAATATATCTTCCATATTCTACTTGTTTAAAATAGCAAGCTCTTGGATCATCATCTACTTCTTTTGCTATCTCATTTACTCTTGGAAGTGGATGAAGTATTGATAAATCCTTTTTAGCATTTTCTAGTTTATCTAAAGTTAATATATAGTAGTCCTTTAATCTTATATAATCTGCTTCATTGAAGAATCTTTCTCTTTGAACTCTTGTCATGTATAAAACATCTAATTTATCTATATATTCTTCTATATCTTGCGTTTCTATAAATTCTATATTATTCTTTTTTAGTTTTTCTTCTTTTATATAGTCTGGTATTTTTAATTCGTTTGGTGATATTAACACAAATTTAATATTTTTGTATCTTGACATTGCAGTTATTAATGAATGTACAGTTCTTCCAAATTTTAAGTCTCCACATAGTCCAATTGTTAAATCAGAAAGTCTACCTTTTTCTTTACTTATAGTTAATAAATCTGTTAGCGTTTGTGTTGGATGGTTATGCCCTCCATCTCCTGCATTTATAACAGGAACACTTGAAGACTCACTTACTAGCATTGGAGCTCCTTCTTTTGGATGTCTCATAGCAATAATATCAGAATAGCATCCTACAGTTCTTACTGTATCTGATACAGTTTCACCTTTAGATGTAGAGCTATTCATTGCAGATGAAAATCCTATTACATTTCCACCAAGTCCTAACATTGCAGATTCAAAACTTAGTCTTGTTCTAGTACTTGGTTCAAAAAATAATGTAGCTAGTATTTTATTTTTGCATTTTTCTGAATATTTTTCTTTATTTTCCATTATGTCCTTCGCAGTTTCTATTAAATCATTAATTTCTTCTACATTTAAGTCCGTTATATCAATTAAATGTTTCATTATATTCTCCTCCCATAATTTTATATTTGAAACAAAATGGGTCTGCCGTGCACTCTGGAGTGTCCCCTTTTGTTTATTCATCTATTGTTGATATACAAAGTGTAATTTCTTCTAATACATCTAATAATACTCTTACTGTGTCAAGTGCTGTGAACATTGCAATGTTGTTTTCTACTGCACATCTTCTTATAATAGTTCCATCTGTTTCTTGATCTATTGCATCTACATCTCTTGTACTTATTACATAATTAACATATCCTTTTCTCATTGATTCTAGGATTTCTTCGCTACCTTCACTTATTTTCTTTTTAACTCTTGTTCTTATTCCATGTTCTTTTAAGAAAGCTGCTGTTCCTTTCGTTGCTTCTATATTAAATCCTAAGTTATAGAATCTTCTGATTAGTGGAAGTGCTTCTTCTTTATCTTTATCTGCTATTGTAACTAAAATTGTTCCATAGTTTGCTAAATTCATTCCTGATGATTGAAGTGCTTTATATAATGCTCTTGTTAATTTTGTATCATATCCTATTGCTTCACCAGTTGATTTCATTTCAGGTGATAAATATGTATCCATTCCATTTAATTTAGAGAATGAGAATGCTGGTGCTTTTACATACCATTTTTCTTTTTCCTTTGGATATACTTCATTTATTCCTTGATCTTTTAAGGTTTTTCCAAGCATTACAAGTGTTCCTATATCAGCTAAGAAATATCCTGTCGCTTTTGATATGAATGGTACTGTTCTTGAAGATCTTGGGTTTACCTCTATTACATATACATTTTCTTCTTTGTCTACTATAAATTGTATATTATATAATCCCACAATTCCAATACCTAATCCTAACTTAACTGTATAGTCTAATATTGTTTGTTTTACTTTTTCACTTACACTAAATGTTGGATAAATACTAATACTATCTCCTGAGTGTATACCAGTCTTTTCAACATGTTCCATTATACCTGGTACAAATACATCTTTTCCATCACATACGGCATCTATTTCTAGTTCTTTACCTGTTATATATTTATCTACTAGTACTGGTTGCTCTGTATTTATTTCAACTGCTGTTTTTAAATATTTCTCTAGTGCTTTTCTGTCTGAAACTATTTGCATTGCTCTTCCACCCAATACATAACTTGGTCTTACAAGAACTGGGTATCCTATTTCTTCCGCTACTCTTATTCCATCTTTTATATTAGTTACTGCTTGTCCTTTAGGTTGTAATAATTTTAACTCTTCCATAACTTTTTCAAAACTATCTCTGTTTTCTGCTCTCTCAATTGCTACTACATCTGTTCCTACTAGTTTTACTCCTAGTTTTGAAAGTGGACCAGCAAGATTTATTGCTGTTTGTCCTCCAAGACTTGCCACAACACCTTCTGGTTTTTCTAGGTCAATTATATTCATTACATCTTCTACTGTTAATGGTTCAAAGTATAGCTTATCGCTTGTTGTGTAATCTGTAGATACAGTCTCTGGATTATTATTAATTATTATTGCTTCATATCCAGCTTCTTTTATTGTTTTTACAGCATGTACTGTTGAATAATCAAATTCAACACCTTGTCCTATTCTTATTGGTCCTGCTCCTAAAACAATGATTTTCTTTTTATCACTTACAATTGATTCATTTTCTTCTTCATATGTAGAATAGAAATATGGTACATAGCTTTCAAACTCGCTAGCACATGTATCTATCATTTTGTATACTGGATAAATATTTTCTTTTTTTCTTAATAGATATAGCTCTTCTTCTGTTTTGTTCCAAGCTAAAGCAATATATTTATCACTAAATCCCATTTTTTTAGCTTGTTTTAATACTTCTATATCTCCAACATTTTCTTTAAGCTTATTTTCCATCTTTACAATGTTTTTAATTTTCTCTAGGAAGAACATATCTATTTTTGTTGTATTATTTATTAAACCTAAATCTGTATTTCTTCTTATAAGTTCTGCTACCCCATATATTCTATCATCTGTTCCATCTTTTATATATTTCATTAATTCTTCTGTTTCAAAACTGTCAAATTTATTCATATGAATATGGCATACACCTATTTCTAGTGATCTTATAGCTTTAAGTAAACTTTCTTCAAGCGTTCTTCCAACACTCATTACTTCACCAGTTGCTTTCATTTGAGTACTTAATTTATTTGAAGCAAGTACAAATTTATCAAATGGAAATCTTGCAACTTTAGATACAACATAGTCAAGTGTTGGCTCAAAACTTGCTGGTGTATTTGCAATTTGAATCTCATCTAATCTCATTCCTACTGCAATTTTAGCAGATACTCTAGCTATTGGATATCCACTTGCTTTTGATGCTAATGCTGATGAACGTGATACCCTTGGATTTACTTCTATTAAATAATATTTAAATGAGTGAGGGTCTAATGCAAATTGAACATTACATCCACCTTCTATTTTTAATGCTCTTATTATCTTTAACGCACTATCTCTTAATAGATGATATTCTTTATTTGTTAAAGTTTGACTTGGCGCAACTACAATTGAATCACCTGTATGAACTCCAACTGGGTCTAAATTTTCCATGTTACATACAGTTATTGCTGTATCATTTGCATCTCTTATTACTTCATATTCTATTTCTTTATATCCTTTTATACTTTTTTCTACTAGCACTTGGTTTACTGGAGAAAGTTTTAATGCATGTTTAATAAGTTCTTTTAACTCTTCATCATCATCTGCAAATCCTCCGCCTGTTCCTCCTAAAGTAAATGCTGGTCTTAATACTACTGGATAGCCTATTGCTTGAGCTGCTTCTAATCCTTCTTCTATTGAGTGCGCAATTATTGATTCTAATACTGGTTCTCCTAATTCTTCACATAGTTTTTTAAATAACTCTCTATCTTCTGCACGTTCTATACTTTCACTACTTGTTCCAAGAAGTTCTACTTGGCATTCTTGCAATACACCTTTTTTGTATAATTGCATTGCTATATTTAACCCTGTTTGTCCGCCTATTCCTGGAAGTATTGCATCAGGTCTTTCATATCTTATTATTTTTGCAACATATTCTAGTGTTAATGGTTCCATATATACTTTATCTGCAATAGTTATATCTGTCATTATTGTTGCTGGGTTTGAGTTTACAAGTATTACTTTATATCCTTCTTCTTTTAATGCTAAACAAGCTTGTGTTCCTGCATAATCAAATTCTGCAGCTTGTCCTATTACTATTGGACCAGATCCTATTACTAATACACTTTTTATATCTTTTCTTTTTGGCATTTTATTTATCTCCTTTCATTAAGTCTATAAACTGATCAAATAGATAGCTACTGTCTTGTGGTCCTGGTGCACTTTCTGGATGGTATTGAACACTGAATACTTTATCTTTTTTGCATTCTACACCTTCAATTGTATTATCTAATATGTTCTTATGTGTTGCTTCTAATCCTGTTCCTTTTAGAGTTTCTTCTTTTACTGCATAGCTGTGGTTTTGACTTGTAATTTCTATCTTATCTGTTTTTAAATTTAGTACTGGATGATTTCCACCTCTATGTCCAAATTTTAATTTATATGTTTTTGCTCCATATGCTAAAGATATCATTTGATGTCCTAAACATATTCCAAATATCGGATATTTACCTTTAAGTTTTTTTACTAATTCTATTACTTCTGTTACATCTTCTGGATCCCCAGGTCCATTTGATAAGAATATTCCATCCGGTTTTAAATCTACTATTTTTTCATATGGTGTGTTATATGGTACTACTGTTACATTACATCCTCTTTTATTTAAGCTTCTTATTATATTTAGCTTTATTCCACAATCTACCGCAACAATATTGTATTTAGCGTTTGCTGTTCTTGAATACCATTTCTTTTTACAGCTTACTTTTGCAACTGCATCTTTTGGTATTGTATGATTTTTTAATTTTTCTAAAGCTTCTTCTTTACTTGTAGTTATATCAGTTATTATTACTTTTCTACTTCCTTTTTCTCTAATAGATCTTGTAATCTTTCTTGTATCCACTCCTGATATTCCTGGTATATTATTTTCTTCTAAGTATTCTGATAATGTTTTTGTATATCTAAAGTTACTTGGTAAGTCATTATATTCCCTTACAATTAATCCTCCAATTGTTGGTTGTTTTGTTTCATAATCATCATCTGTTATTCCATAGTTTCCGATTAGTGGATATGTCATAACTACCATTTGATATGTATATGATGGGTCTGAAACAATTTCTTGGTATCCTACCATAGATGTATTAAATACTATTTCACATATTGCTTCAACATCTGCACCAAATCCATATCCTAAATATTCTTCTCCATCTTCTAGTACTATCTTTTTGTTAAAGTCTTTCATTTTTTTCATCCTTTCCTAATTTATTATATAATTAAACTGGCAAAAAAAAATAAGGAACAAAAGTCCTTATTAAAATATAAATGAAAATAAAACAACTATTAAGAAAACATTCGCAAATGATATTAAATTAGCTTTTCTTACATAGTTTTTCATTTTTCTACCTCTTTTTACTTATTTTACACTTTTAATATTATAGCAAATACTGAATATATATTGCAATAGTTTTTTATATTTTTTTAAGTAAAGCTCCCCCCTAAGAAATCTTAAGGGGCACTTTTCTTTTAATTTTCTATATATTTTATTACTGCTCCTGTTTCACTAGTAAATTGATTGTTTCCTGTTATTCTATACGCTTCCTCATTAGCACTAAATGTTATATATGTTCCTATGCCTTGTACGTTACTTAAATAAAACTTTCCAGAGTAATTCTCTGTTATTCCAGCTACTGTAATCAGCTTTGTTTGTGTATATGTTCCGTCTTCTTTTAATACAATTGTTATTTCATATTTACTTAATGGATCATTTACATCCCAATAATCTGTTCCTTTATATGTTCCGTATTTTAATGTATAATTTCCGTTCCTATTTCCAGCTTGTGTTTCTTGTCTTTGTGCATTTTGTTCTTCTTCTCTTTTTTTAGCTTCTTCTTCAGCTTTCTTTTTTGCTTCTTCCTCTTCCTTCTTCTTAGCTTCCTCTTCGGCTTTTTTTCTAGCCTCTTCCTCAGCAATTCTTCTTTCTTCCTCTTCTCTTTGCTTTTGCTCTATTTCTTGTATTGCTCTTATCATACTTTCTTTTGTATCTTTAATCTCTGCTTCTTTTTCACTCACTTCTTCTTTCACATCTTCAGTTAGCATTTTTTCCATTTTTCTTACTGCTGTAGAAAAATCCTTTTTTATTCCATCTTCATAATTATCAAAATTAATGTCTTTCCAGTTATCTTCTACCACAGTTGTTTTTATAAACTTCTGGTCAAATTTAGAAATCTCAAGAACTTGTCCATCTAATGTAGTAACAGATTCTTTTTCTTCTATTCCAAATGTAAGTATATTACTACTGTTTTCTGCTTCTTCATTCTTTTGCTCTTCATTTGCTTTTATACTTTCTGAAATCTTTGTATAATTGTTTTTATCGTTATATGCTTCTTCAGCATAATATTCATATTTTTGTTCTTCAACATCATATAAATATACAACATCAAAATCTTTTTTAAATGACTTAAGCATCTTTACTGAATTATCATTATCTATATAAAATATATTTGTAAAGCTAACACCTAATTCCTTGTAATTATATAGCATTACTGGATTTTTAATATTTTCAATTTCACTAAACTCAATCTTTTCATTTTCACGGTAATATTTCAAACCATTCTGATTTACTTTTAAATTTTCATGGTTTTCTCTCATATAGTCATAATAAATTCTTACCCATTCTAATTCAAATGGATCTACTGGTTTATTTTTTTGATATATAAAATATCCCCCGGCTCCAACTGATGCAATAATTATTAAAATTACTAAAAATACTATTAATTTTTTCATATAATATTTCCTATTCTTTATTTATTTTTTCTACATTATTGGTATTATATATTCAATTGCCATATTTATATTATTAATTTCTACCTCTTTTCTTCTTCCTCCGAACTCTCCATCTATTGTCCAAGGTATACCCATTTCTGATGTTATTTTAATTTTGTCCGATTTGTAATACTCAAAGTATTGTTTCTTATGATGCTTCTTAAATAATATTGCAAATATTGTTTTTATATATCCCCAAATGCTATTTGGTTTCTTTATAAATAGCATTTCAAATTCTCCATCATTTATCTTTACACCACTTCTTTTAAACCACTCAAATCCTCCAATTGATTTTGAATTACTTATAGAGCCAAATATAAATTCATCTGTTACAGTTTCTCCTTCTGCCTCAATCGTTATTTTATATCCTCTAATTTTATTTAAATACTTTAATCCTACTATGAAGTAAGCTAGCTTTCCAAATCTTCTTTTTAGTTTTTGTGACGTAACATATGAAACAGGAGTGAATGCTCCAAATGCAGCAACATAGTTAAAATATGAATTATTAAATGTTCCTATATCTGATGGAATAATTGTTCCTTCATCTATATTCTTTGATAAGAATGTTTTCTTAGTAGATAATTTTATCGTTCTTGCAAAATCATTCATAGTACCAAGTGGTATAAATCCAATCTGTGGTCTTTTATCCAATTTCATGACAGCATTTATAAGTTCATTTAATGTTCCGTCTCCTCCACAGCAAACTATTAAATCCCATTCTTTATTACTATCTTTTATGATATCAGATGGTTTATAATCTATTCTTGTATACACTGTTTCAGCTTCATATCCTCTTTTTTCGAAATTCTTAATTATTTTAGGTAGTTTCTTTTTTATAGTTCCTTTTCCAGCTTTAGGATTTACTATTAATAACATATTTTTTTCCATATATTACTTCCTTTTATTTAAAAAACTTTATACTAAATTTACAACTAAATTCTTCTTTTGCTTTTAAAGTTATTATCCCTTCTTTATCTTTAAAGTACCCAGTTTCTTCTACTCTGTCTGCATAATTAAACCATGGCTCTAAGCACATAAATGGCGCATCTGGCATTGACCATATTGCAAGTATTGGAAAATCTTTAAATTCAAACTTCAATATCTTTTTATTATCTTTTTTCTGTTTTAATGTAATTGTATCTGATTTTAATTTTTTCATCATTATTGCATCATTTACAAAACTATCTTTTTCTATTTCTATTATCTTATTACTTTTCAAAATGTTTTTTGCAGGACTATTTGATATATAACTTCCTTCTACTTCCATAAATTCTGCACTATTTTCTTTTCTATTAAGTTCAAAATAGTAGTCTTCTTGTGGAAAATCTAGTTTAATTCCTGGATGACCACCTATTCCAAATATCATATCTTTTTCATCTTTGTTTATTACTTTATATTTTACAGTTAATGTATCATTTCGAATTATATATGCTACATATAACTCAAATTCAAACGGATACATCTCCAATGTATTACTATTACTTTTTGTCATATATACTTTTGCATTATCTATTTCTTCTATCAAATCAAATTTCATGTCTTTGGCAAATCCATGTTGTGGTATCTCATATACTTTATCATCAATTATGGTTTTATTATCTCTTAATCTTCCTACTGTTGGAAAAAGTATAGGAGACTGTCTGTCCCAATATTCTTTTCCATCATGTAGCATTTCTTTATCATTAAACTTGATACTTGTTAATTCCGCACCTCTATCAGAGACTTCTATTTTAATAGCCATAATATCACCTCATCTTCCTAATTTTAACATATTTGTTATATTTTATCAAGCAAAAAGCTCCCTGACATATCAGAGAGCTTTGCTTTCAGAAAGTGAAAATCATTGTCCGGAAATTATCTTTCTAACAGGAAATGCTGCAACATCAATTTTCTTTCTAATAATTTTATCGTATTCTTCATCTCTTATAGTATAAGGCATAATTCGACAGGTTTCCTCTTCAGCACAATTTATGAAGAATGGTTTTAAATCACAAAAGTTGTGTGTCCATTTACACAACTTATAGTTTAAGTTAATTAGTTCAAGTTTTTCAATTAACCCTTCCGTTACATCCATTCCATTAAACTGCTGATGCCATTTTATAATCTTAAAATGTGCTCCTTCCAACATCAAAGGTTTATATCCCTCATTCTTTTCTATTGCCTCTCCATAAAGTTTTAAGGATTTTAATTCTTCAGAATTTGTAAATATTGCATAAAGAATTAATTTCTTTCCCCTATGATAAAGAATTAATTCTTTTTTCTCTTTATCCTCATACTTTACAAATGGACTTGGCATTGAATAAAACTCATTAGTGTATCCAATTTTAAAGCCACATCCTTCAACAATCTTTAGGAATTCCTCCCATAGCATTTTAGGATAAGTATCCTTAATTGTTTTTCCACTTTCTTTTTTCTTTGTTTCATTCACAACAATACCTCCTATGCTGCTTAAATTTTTATATGTCTAACCAATGCGAAGATATTATCTTCCCAATAGTGAAACAAATGAAACATTTTTCAACGTACGCACTTAATCAGTGTATATTATTTATTATATCATTATTTTACGTAAATTTCAATTTTTGTAAATTTTATTGTTTTATAATATTTTCTTTATTCTAGTAAATAATAAATATAGCAATAATTAAAAGTTAAAAGGAGTTTTAATATGTCACATTCATTTTTTTCAAAAAAATATAAAGATGAACTTGATCTTAGCTACAAATATGGAAAGTTGTATGCAATAAATCTAAAGATTGATACAGAAGAAAAGGATTTAGCTAAGTCTAAAGAATTAAATCCAAATAACACTAATTCTAAAGAAGAACTTAGTTATAAAATAAAAGAACATAAACATGATAGAGATGAGCTTTATAAAGAATTATCTGATTTAAGTAAAAAACTTTAAATATTATAATTTACCCTTTGATAATATTTTATTTATTTTGGTAAATAATAAACATATAAATTATTAATTTACGGAGGTATTTTATGGATAACCAAAACTTAAACATATTAGATGAAGTTAATAAAGGTGCAACAATGGGTATGAATGCAATCTCTTTTGTGTCTGATAAAGTTTCAGACGATAATAAATTTAAACAAGTATTAGATACAGAATACGATAAATATGAAGATATTTCTAGAAAGGTAAATAATTTGTATTCTAATTATAGTGATAAAGAGCCACATGAAACTAATGCTATGAATAAGATGATGACTTGGTATGGAATACAAATGAAAACTATAACAGATAGTACAACTTCTAAATTATCAGAATTGTTAATGCAAGGTACTAATATGGGAATTATAGAAGGAAGACGTCTTCTTAATCAAAATGATAATGCCGCTCAAGATGTTAAAGACATTCTAAATGAATTTGTTGTTATGCAAGAAGATAGTGTTGAAACATTGAAGAAGTATTTATAAAAGTTAATATAAAACAAAAATACACATAAGCACAATATTGCCTATGTGTATTTTTGTAGAATTTAGATTATGCAAGTAAATTTACTCATTTGTTTCATCAGTAGTATTAGATAAGCCTAAGAAAAGTTTTTCTGCTGAAATCATAGCGAAAATCAAACTTGGGTTATCGAGAGCAATTATAAATTTCTTCAAAACCATAGATGCAACTCCATCTATGATTTCATAGACATCCCTTAATGCTGCTTCATTTTTATTCTCAATTGCTTTTTTCATTTCATTAATAAGCTTATCATGAAATTCTTTGTCATCGGAAATCATAAAAGCATTTTGTAATGACATATACTGAATAATTACGAAATTCTCCTGAATATCTTCAGAAAAAAACTCACAAGTATATGCCTCTACAATTTTTCTTGCCATCAATAATCTGTTTTCATCCAACTCTTCCCTTACTTCGTTAATCAACTTTTCACAATCTGCAGAATAAAGTTCAAACTTTTCTTTAATCTTTTCTTTTACACTTTCTGTTTCAAAAAGTGCAGAAATATAAGGCATTATTCCTTTATACTCCATAAAGTCTTTAGCTACCTTCCGAACATCTTTGCAGTCCATAATCTTTCCTCCATTTCAAATTTTCTTGGTTTACTGCACCTTTAATTATACTGTATTACGTAAATTATGTCAATAAAATACATATTCAAAGCTTAGCCTTTCAAATTTGCAATATTATGTAAAATATAGTATAATATTCTTACGATAGCGTTTTATACCTCATCAGCTTAACTTTAAGCTAAAGTAGTGCAAAATGCTAGACAAATTAAATTTTATTACAGAAAGGATTTTTCACTATGAAAAAGGACACAAAAAACAACAATGCAGAAATTTTATTAACAGATGTAGCTGATAAGCTTCGTGAAGCGCGGAATGTAGCTAAAAATGTTCCATATGAACTTCATGATTTTACCGATTACATGGCAAGTGTTTCAGACAATCACGAAATCGTTCCTATGGGCATGATTATACTTCTTACTTGTGCTTTGGATGATCTTCAAAAAGAACGTTGCGGATTTGCCAACAAAGTATTATTCCCTGAAGAACTTAAGAGTGAAAAATATCAGATTATTATGGGGCTGAGTTATTTTCCTCTTATTATAGATAAGATTGCAAGCCAAGAGTTTGCTACAGAATTCAGGAAATTATTTACTGAAACATTTTGCGAAGCACAGCCACCAGTTGATGAAACAAAAAAAGATTTCGGCGTAACTATCGTTAAAGAAGGTGTAGTCGATATCTCTAACAAGGATAAAGCAGAAGTGTTGGCAGCATTGTACAACAATTCGCATCCTCATGGACTCGGTTTTCTTCATTATAATCCTGAACCTATGACCATTGATCAGGCTCGCGAACTCTTGAAAGAAACTGCTGACTTTGATTATTTGGCTGGTCGTGTCATGAAAATCAGTTTGGAAAGCAACACTGTTAATACCTGGGGGTATAACATGGATAATGGCGATGGTGCAGCTGAACGTGTTATATCTCAGTGTCGTAACATTAAGTAAGGTCTAGCAAAATTAAATAAAAAACAGTATATTCAAATGAAAATACTGTTTTTTATTTTGGTACCGATGGTGGGACTCGAACCCACATGGTTTCCCGCTAGATTTTGAGTCTAGTGCGTCTGCCAGTTCCGCCACATCGGCATATTATTTAGCTGTAATTTGTATTATACAATATGTTTTTGGTATTTACAATATCTTTTTTAAAAAAGTAAGATTAGAATGTTTCTTTCTAACCTTACTTCAAATCATATTCTTCTATTTTCATTGTTTTGATTATTATATCAGATAATTCATCATTTAAATTCTCATATGTTACAAGCCTTAGTTCTTGTTTTTCTTTTAATTCTAAATCTATTAAATTATTATCTATTAAGATATCTTCTGATACATTCATTCCTAGTGGTAGCGTCTTATTGTTATTTTCAAAATATGCAATGTTAGTAAATGCTAAAATTGGTGTATTTTCTTTCAGATTTATTTTATATAAGTTAAACACCTTAGTGTCTTCTTTTAGTAAATCTAATATTGCTTTTTTCCCTTCTATATTGAAAACATTAAATCTATTGTTTAACTGTTCAATACTTGCCATATATACTGGTAAACTTAGCGGTATCTTGACTTTTTCAAGTGCTGTTTCTATATTACCTATTACTTCTCTTATGTTTTTTATGTACTCTTCTACTGTAGTATTTTTGTTTATATCTAATATTCTAAATACTTCTCTTTCTATTTCTCTATGCTTTTTATTTGCTAATATTTTTAGTTTATTATCATATGACATTCCACCAAATATATCAAAGTTTTCTTTATCTAGTAACGAATTTGCTTCTATAGCCTTCTCTTTTAAGTATTCTAAACGTTCTTCTGTTATGCCCTCTTCTTTTGATACTTTATTAATATCTTCTAGAATATATGTGTTCGTTAAATAAAGGCTATCTAATTCTTCTTTAGTTAGTTCATCTCTTTGTATTTTATCTAATTTAACTGATAAATCATCAAAATCAAATTCATAGTCAAAAACTTTTTTAATCAATTCATCGTTTTCTTCTTTAACTTTACCTTCTGGAAGTTCTGATGCTTTATCTTTATTGGTAAATTTCCAAAATTCAAAAATACTCTTTTTATGGTTATCTATTTCCTCTATATATTGTCTTGCATTTTTTACTTTATTTTCTAGATCTACTATTTTTTGTTCTATCGCTTTTATATCTAATCTTAGATTTTTTACTTTTGAATCTTCTTTATCAATTTGTTTATATAACTCTACTAATTCTTCTAAAGTATAATTACTCTTTACTTCTGCATATTTGTTTATTCTTATTAATTTTATTTCTTGTTCTTTTTCTTTATTCTCTTCGCTTTTTGTTAGACTTACTTTCTTGTATTTAAAGAAATATTTAACTCTTCCAAAAAAGGTTTTTTTACATTCTAAAAATGTAGATATTTGTCTTTCTTTTTCTAAGTATTCTCTTTCTAATTTAGAAGATTTTTTCTGCAAGCTATCTAACTCTTTTTCTCTTTCTGCTTTATTATCTATTAATTTAACCTTCTCTTCTTCTGCTTTTAGGAATTCTTCTTTAATAAAGCTTGATAATATTTCATATATAACCTTTTTATTATTTACATTAAATTCTAAACTTCCTTTATCATCAATTGATAATCTAACATTATAATGATGTGGTACTTCTGTTTTCATGATAAATAAAGCTTTTAGTAGTTTATAAAATTTTATTGCATCTTCTTTATTGTTTAAAACCACCTTGTAATCACTTTGAATATCATCATATATATATGCTTTTCCAGTTATCTGTAAGCTTAAGTTCTCATCTTTATCATATACTTCATATACCAGTGGCCATTCTTTTGTAAAAAGCCATAAGTAATTCTCAATATCTGTTATTTGCATTCTGCTTAAGTATTCTCTGCTATAATCTGCATAACTAATTGGTACAAATATCTTTTCTTGTTTTCTTTTTCTAGCATTTTGTAATTGTTTTTTTAATATATAGAAAAATGCTGAATATTCTAAATCTTCAGTTGGAACAAGCATAAAGTATTTATTTGTATATTCTGAATAATATATTTGCCATAAGTAATCTTTTTGATATTTTACTTTAAATGGAATATTATCATTTAATCTTTTCTGTTCATTATCTATTTCTTCTATTTTATCTATATCCATACTAGATATCATAGATAAAAACTTAGTATGTCTTTCAATATTTTCTTCTACCTCTGGTGTTAAATATGCATAAATAGGAACTGCTTTCCCGGTATTTTTCTGCAATATCAGATAATCTATTAGTAGGAGTAAGCAGTATTTGTATGTCTTTTATATTTATATATTTATATACCTTATATACATGCTCATCATTGTACTTTGAAGGTCTATAATCTAATGGCTCAAAGTCTTTAATGAATTTTGGAATACTTGCCAAATCTAAGCCTAGATATTTAAATTTATCAATAATATTATCATTAGTACTCATCAAGTAAAATGCTCTCCTCTCATTTCATCTCTTTTGTTTAACAGAGTATATCATATTGTTTAATTTTGTACAATCATATTTTAATAAAATGGGGAAAAAGGTGTCTGCCGTGTGCTCTGGAGTATCCCCTTTTTCCCCATTTTTTCTTATTTTGCAAAAGTTCTTTCTTCTTCTTTTATTTTATCTATAAAATCTTGCATGCTCATTTGTCCAATGTCTCCATCTTTTCTTGAACGTACTCCTACAGCATTTGCTTCTACTTCTTTATCTCCTATTATTAGCATGTATGGTATTTTTTGAAGTTGTGCTTCACGGATTTTATATCCTATTTTCTCTTCTCTTTCATCTAATTCTACACGTATATCTGCATTTTCAAATTGTTCTTTTAATTGTAAAGCATATTCTTTGTGGCTATCTGCAATAGGTAATATTCTAACTTGTACTGGTGCAAGCCATGTTGGGAATGCTCCTGCAAAATGTTCTGTTATAATTCCTATAAATCTATCAAATGATCCAAATAATGCTCTGTGTATCATTATTGGTGTTTTTTTGTTTCCTTCTTTGTCTATATAATGAAGGTTAAATCTTTGTGGTAATTGGAAATCAAGTTGTACTGTTCCCATTTGCCATTCTCTTCCTAAACAGTCTTTCATTGTTATATCAATTTTTGGTCCATAGAAAGCTCCGTCTCCTTCATTTATTGAGAATTTATCTTCTCCTCCACATATATCTGTTAAGACTTTTTTAAGGTCTGATTCTGCTTTATTCCATGTTTCTATTTCTCCCATGAAATCTTCTGGTCTTGTAGATAAACTAAGTTTATATTCTAATCCAAATATTCTATATAATTTATCAGCTATTTCAACTATATCCTTAATTTCACTTCCGATTTGTTCTTCTGTTACATAGTTGTGTGAATCATCTTGTCTAAACATTCTTACTCTGAATAGTCCATTTAATTGTCCTGATTTTTCATTTCTGTGTATAACATCAACATCATTAAATCTTAATGGTAAGTCTTTATAGCTTCTTAATTTTGTTTGGTATATCTTAATTGAGTTAGGACAGTTCATTGGTTTTAATGCTTGTTCATTTCCATCTGCATCTGTCAAAACAAACATGTCTTCTTTATAGTGATCCCAATGTCCTGATGTTTTCCATAATACACTGCTATTTAATTGAGGTCCTGAGAATTCTTGATATCCTCTTTTTTGATGTTCCTTTCTCCAGAAGTTTATTAATGTATTCATCAAAGTAAATCCTTTTGGCATCCAATATGCCATTCCTGGTGCTGTTTCATCAAAGAAGAATAAATCTAATTCTTTTCCTAACTTTCTATGATCTCTTTTCTTTGCTTCTTCTATCATATTTACGTATTCATCAAGCTGACTTGCTTTAGGGAATGATATTCCATATATTCTTTGTAGCATTTTATTTTTTTCATCTCCACGCCAATATGCTCCTGATGATGAAAGTAATTTTACTGCCTTTACTTTTCCTGTACTTGCTAAATGTGGTCCTGCACAAAGATCTGTAAATTCTCCTTGTTTATAGAATGATATTGTTTCTCCTTCTGGAAGATCATTTATAAGCTCAACCTTATATGGTTCATCTTTCATTAATTCTAATGCTTCATTTCTTGGAAGTTCAAATCTTTCTATAGGTAAATCTTCTTTTATAATCTTTTTCATTTCTTTTTCTATTGCTTCTAACATTTCTGGTGTAAAGGCTACATCTGTATCAAAATCATAATAGAAACCATTATCAATTGATGGACCTATCGCAAGCTTCATTTCTGGATATAATCTCTTTATTGCTTGTGCCATAATATGTGATGTTGTATGCCAGTATGCCTTTTTACCATTTACACTACTTTCAAATGTTAATATATTTAAAGTGCAGTCTTTTTCTACAACAGTTCTTAAGTCTACAACTTCTCCATCTATTTCAGCACAAGTTGCAACTCTTGCTAATCCTTCACTAATTTTTTTTGCTATTTCTAATACAGTTAAATTCTCTTCAACCTCTAATACTGATTCATCTTTTAACTTTATTTTTATCATTTTCCTCTCTCCTTTACTTATTATATACATCTTTCGATACTATTTTTGTAAGTGCCATAATGACAGCATACTCATCTAATTCATCTCTATATATTCTTCCATTTGTAAGTACTCCTATTGCACCTTTTCTTCCTTTTGCTGTACTTCCAAATACATCTTCCATTAATCCTAATTCTTCACCTTGCAATACTCTTTCTACAACTGTTTTAGGATACTCAAATGATGGACTAAATCCTATATAATAATTATTCCCATCATATATTGCACATATACTTGCATCCATATATCCAGTATCTACATCTGGAACTTCATACATCCCTGCTTCTATTCCTACTCCATAGCTACATGTGCCGATTTCTTTCCTGTGCGTATTCGAATGCATTTTTTGCTCTATTCTTTGCACCATTAATAGTTTCTTCAAGTGTCATGGGATTACATGATACACCTGAGAAGTTATCTTTTTCTTGTCCTTGTTTATCATCATTTCTTACATCTTTTGGCATTATCTGATATTCTATTTTATCCGAATCATTTATCCATATTTCAGGATATCTAGAAAATGCTCTTGTTATTGCAATAACTTTTGGCATACTTCTTGTTCCTATAGATACTAACATATTTCTCCCTTCAAAACAAAAACCCCTAATAGATAACAATTATCTATTAGGGGTGCTATTTACACGGTTCCACCCTAAAATTTAACTTTAGGTAAAGCTATATCGTGCTTTAAACGTCTAACTTTTAATTAGAAACTCAGAGGTAGTTTTTCAGATATGTTTTCTTAAATTAGCTTTCAGCGTACCACTAATTCTCTCTAAAAGCAACCTTTATCTTACTTTGTCTCATCACAGTTTTTATATTCAACTATTAATAATTATACTACTTTTTTCAATTTTGTCAATCTATATTTAAAAAGCAATTGGTACCACATAAATGCAGTACCAATCACGCTTTAAGCAACCCTAAAGGGCAGGAGGCAACGGCACGCCCCCCTTAGGTCTAATTGTGATAAGAGCCACACTGGATTATCTTTAGCACCAATTAGAAAGTACAACACCGCTTGATATATAACACATTCCGGTGTCTGGAAATTAGAGCTTTGAAAAAATCATTTCTTGTACCGGCATCTACCATCTTTAACTATAAACTTATGAGGGATAGTTATCAAGTAGTGCTCTCGCACCAAATCATGCTCTTTCCAGTCTAAGTATAAAAACACTTAGTTTATGTTAACATTTTACTATTTTTTATAATTCTTGTCAAGGTTTATATTTTATCAAAATATATTTAAATTATATAATCTAGCAAATTTAATGATTCTACATATAATGATTAAAGGGATGCTATCACAGCATCCCTTTATAGGAGTTAGCGTTTAAATCTATCCACTCTTTTATCAAGAGTAACAATTCTTTTAACGCGTGAATCAAGTCCTTCACTTTTATGAGAACGAGCATTTTTTTCATCATACTCTATTCTCTTGTCCAAATTTTTGTTGGCATCTTCTCTCTTTTTAATCAATCGCTTTTTAGCAAATACAGTTGTTCTTCTTCGATCTGCCCTTTTTTTAATCTTTGAATATACTTCCGTAGGTTCAACGGGGTCTTTAACCTCATCTGTGCCATTAAGATATTCTTCAATATCTACTGTATCATCCAAACAATCGTTATCGATTATAGAGTTATATATTACCCAAGACAACCTGGTTTCTCTAAGAATTTTGAATTTTTCCTCTCTTTCTCTTCTTTCCCAAGTCTGATCAATTTGGTCTTTTACGATTCTGGATTCATTATCATCACAATAGTAGCTATTTATAGCTCTTCTTGTTTCCTCCCGATAATTACTCCGTTTCAAGTGTTTCATTGTCTTTACTCCTTTACTAAAAAACTCTAGCTATGCTAGGTTTTTTTAGTATATCACTTTTATGTCAATTTTACAATATCTCGTATTAATATATTTGATTTTTTTCGACTTATTTTTCATATCCTGGTTTTCCAAGTAATCTAAACATATTTGTTTTATATGCTTCTACTCCTGGTTGATCAAATGGATTCACTCCTAATATGCTCCCTGATATAGCACATGCAAGCTCAAAGAAATATATTAATTCTCCTATTGTTTCTTCATTTAGTTCACTTATGTTTATAACAATGTTTGGTACTCCCCCTTCTACATGGGCCTCTATTGTTCCTTGCATTGCTTTTTTATTTACATAGTCCATTGTTTTATTTGCTATAAAGTTTAACCCATCAACATTGTCTTCATCTCTTTTTATTTTTATATCTGTTCTAGATTTATCTACGTTTATTACTGTTTCAAAAAGATTTCTTCTTCCATCCTGAATATATTGTCCCATAGAATGTAAGTCTGTACTTAAATCAACTCCTGCTGGGAATATCCCTTTTTGATCTTTTCCTTCGCTTTCTCCATATAGTTGTTTCCACCATTCTGTAAAATAGTGAAGCTTTGGTTCATAGTTTGCAAGTATCTCTATATTTTTATCATTTTTATATAATATATTTCTTGCTACTGCATATTTATAGCATTGATTATATTTTATACTGCTATCAGCATAATTGAATTGTGCATTTTTAGCACCCTCCATAAGCTTATCTATATCTATTCCAGCTACTGCAATTGGAAGAAGTCCTACTGGCGTTAGAACTGAAAATCTTCCACCTACATTATCTGGTATTACAAATGTTTCATATTCTTCTTCCTCTGCAAGTTGTTTTAAAGCACCTTTCTTTTTATCTGTTGTTACATATATTCTCTTGCTCGCTTCATCTGCTCCATACTTGCTTTCCATATATTCTCTAAATATTCTAAATGCAATTGCTGGTTCTGTTGTTGTCCCTGATTTTGATATAACATTTATTGATATATCTTTATCTCCAATACAATCTATTAACTCATTTATATAGTTTGGACTAATGCTATTTCCAACAAAAAATATTTGTGGTGATTTTCTTATGCTCTCTGGAAACATATTTGCGAAGTTACTAGTTAAACTTTCAATTACTGCCCTTGCTCCCAAATATGATCCTCCTATACCAATTACAACTAAAACTTCTGAATCTTTTCTTATTCTTTTGGCTGCCTTTTTTATTCTATCGAACTCTTTTCTATTATAGCTAGTTGGTAATTTCAACCATCCTACAAATTCATTTTCGTCTTTTGCTTTTTCATTTAAATCATTATATATTTGTTTAACTTGTTCTTCGTATTCAAAGAACTCTTTTTCTGTTATTCCACTGTAACTTAAATCTAATTTGATATTTGGCATTTGCATCACTCCTCTATATATTTATTATCATTTGTATTAATTTATTTATATCCTATCACAACAAATAAAATTTAGAAATAGTTTTTTGAGATTTATATAAAAAAGTTAAGGTTTTAATTCTTAACTTTTCTTATTTGTATTCTAAAACCCCAAGATAGTTTGGGGGTTTTAGAATACAAATAAGCGAGCCTGTTTACAGCTCGCGTGCTAATTTACTATTTAGTTTGCCTATTGCCTTTTTCTCTATTCTAGATACATAACTTCTTGAAATACCCATCATTTCTGCTATCTGATTTTGTGTCTTAGGTTTAGTTCCACCGAAGTCCAAATCTTAGTTCTATAATAGTTTTTTCTCTTCCTTTTAGAATATCTTTCATTCTATCATATAACTTTTTAGTCTTTATTTTCAAATCAATTTCATCTTCTATACTTTTCTCATCATTTTCTAGTATATCAATTAATGAAATCTCGTTATCATCTTTATCTTTTCCTATAGGTTCATTTAAATATACTTCTGCTCCTAGTTTCTTTATACTTCTTAAATGCATAAGTATTTCATTATCTATACATCTCGATGCATATGTAGCAAGTCTTACTCCTTTATCAGTATTAAATGTATTAATTCCTTTTATAAGTCCTATTGTACCTATTGAAATCAAATCATCATTATCCACATTAGGTATATTATATTTTTTACATATATGTGCTACTAATCTTAAATTTCTCTCAATTAGAATATTTCTTGCTTCTTCATCTCCATTCATATACCTTTCTAAATACTCATTTTCTTCTTCTGGTGATAATGGTTCTGGAAATAGGCTATTATTTGATATATAGCCAAAAACAAAAATAGCTGTTTTACAAAACGCTAAAAATCCAGATAAATATATTAGTGGCATAAATGCACCTCCGTTTTCCTCATAACAAATTATATGTTTGAAGAAAATAAAAGTGCATGACCCCTATAAATTTTTTAAACAATATATAATATCCTATTATTAGGAAAATACTTTTGCATAATTCCTCTTAGAAATTCTTCCCCATCTTCCCTTATTTCTTTTTTATACATATACTTTCCTCTACCTCTTCCTGTCATAATATCAGGATTAAACAAATCTATAGCATTAGGAAAAGCTTCTCTATTTATCATTTTGTGTACATAGCTATATGTCATAAATATCAGCTCAAATATTGCATCTTTTTTAACTTCTTCGCTTAGTTCTTCTGATAGTTTTATTATTAATTCTTCATATAATTCTTTCCAATTATCAACTAATACAATAGGTGCAATTAATATTCCTACTTTATACCCCGCTTCTTTTAGTTTATTTATTGCTTTAATCCTATTATTTAGTCTAGATGTTCCAAACTCTACTTTATTAATAATCTCTTCTGGATTCATACTCATTCTTACTATTATTTTTCCATTATGGTTTAAACTTAATATTGGGTCTACCATATCAAATTTAGTTGGGAAAGTTAAATAACCTTTTTCTGCTTTATTAAAGTTTTCTATTGTCCATTCCAAATTATGAGTAATTGTATTTTCTAATATTAAATCACTATTACTACCAATTTCAAATGTTAATTCTTTTTCACTTTCATTTGCAACTTTTATAATTTTATCTAGCATTTGTTCTCTATTAACAAACAGTCTCATATATGAACATTTATTATAATTGCATACAAGATAACAATACATACACATTGCTGTACATCCTGATGATGTATATGGAACTAAAAAATCTGACACTTTATGATTTGGAACAAACTTATGTGTTTTTCTAACTCCAATAATTAGATTTTTCTTCATATTTGCAAATTCTGAATTCTGCTTTTTTCTCATTTCTTCAATATTATTATGATTTTCTATTGGAATTAGTGTAACTCCATTTTGCTCATAAGTATCTAATAGTTTTCTTCCTAATTCATATTCTCTTGATTTAGGTTCATAATATATAGCTTTGGGTATAAACATGCATATCACCTCATATTTTAGGTTTGCCGTAAATCAAAATTTTATTAACTTTTTATGATAATAATTTTTGTAAAAAAACATATAAATATAATTAAGAAATGAAATTTTGTAAATTAACATCTGTCCCTTTTGGGACAATATGTCCCATTAAGAAACGTCCCCTTTGGGACATTGGAGGAGTTATGAGTAATTTGTTTGCAGGTATTTTAATTGGTGCAGGTGCAATACTTCCTGGAATAAGTAGTCGGAGTTTTTTTGTGCTGTTTTGGTTTGTATGAAAGAATTGTTGATAGTATATTACATTTTTTTAAAGATGTTAAAAACAATTTGAGATTTATTCTTCCAATTGCTCTTGGAGTGTTTATTGGTATTTTTGGTTTTGGAAATTTACTTAAACTTGCTTTTGATAAATTTTATATGGAGGCTTCTTTTGCATTTATTGGTTTAATACTTCGGTAGTTTAAGACTTGTAGTAAAACAAGCTGATATTAAAAAAGTAACACTGCCACATATTCTTTGTTTACTTGTTACTTTTTCTTTTAGTATATACCTAGTTGTATTAGAGAATTCATTAAATACAACTTCATATATGAACTCTAATTCATATTTAATACTTGCTGGTACTCTAATGTCTGCTGGTATTGTTATTCCTGGTGTTAGCAAAACTGTAATACTAATGATGCTTGGGTTATATGAATTGTATTTATCTGCTATTTCTACTATTAATTTATCAATTCTTGTTCCAATGGCTATTGGCCTTTTAATTGGTGGACTAATATTCCTATGCTTAATTAATTTTTTATTTAAGTTTGCTAAATCTTATACTTATTTTGGAATTATTGGATTTATACTTGGTTCTATTCTTGTTATATATCCTGGTTTTACATTTGATATACACGGATTAATTTCAATATTTTTATTAGTTATATCTTTTATTGCTGGTCTTATGCTCTCTAATTTAGAGACAAATAAATAGGGACTTCCCCCTAGAATTTTATCTTAAAATCTAGGGCAGTCCCCCTGTTTTTATTCAAATTTATCTACTACTTCTATTTTATTTCCTCTTAGGAATTCAGGTGCTGTCATTCTTTTGGCATTTTCGCCTTGCATTTCTAATACAAGTAATATTCCTTGTTTAGTCATTATATATATTCCTTGTTTATTGTCTACATATAGGATTGTTCCTGGTTCTATTTCAGAAAATCTATATTCATACCCTTCAAATTCTTGATATTTTTCTATAAATTCTTCTGTAGTTATTGTATCTACTTTCCAGAACTTTATTTTCTTTCCGTTAAGTTCACTATATGCACCCATTATTGGATTTAATCCTCTTACCAAATTTTTAATTTCTCTTGCTGTTTTATTCTCCCAGTCTATTTTTGCTTGAGATTTTTCTAACATTGGAGCAATAGTAAATTCTTTCCCTTGTTTTTCTCTTGGAGCAGTTCCATTCTCAATTTGTTCTAATGTTTGTACTAAAAGATCTGCTCCTATTTTAGATAATCGATCCCATAACTCTCCTGAGGTTTCATCTTTATCTATTTCTACTTCTTCTTTTAGGATTATATCTCCTGAATCCATCTCTTCATCTAAATACATTGTTGTTACACCAGTTTTTTCATCCCCATTAAGAATTGCCCATTGTATTGGTGCAGAGCCTCTATATTTAGGAAGTAATGATGGGTGAACATTTATACATCCATACTTTGGAATATCTAATATTTCTTTTGGAAGTATTCTTCCATATGCTACAACACATATAACATCTGGGTTCATTTCCTTAATCTTTTCTATAATCTCTTCATTTTCCCTCAATTTATCCGGTTGCATAATTTCTAATCCATTTTCAAGAGCATATTCTTTTACTTCACTATATATAAGTTTCATACCTCTTCCTTTTGGTCTGTCTGGAACTGTTATTACTGATAAGATTTCGTGTCCCTTTTCATATATAGCTTTTAGAGAATCTCTTGCGAAATCTGGAGTTCCCATAAATAGTACTTTTAACATACATTCACCTCATTAATAAATTCAGTTTGAAACGAAAGGGGGTCTGCCGTGCACTCTGGAGTGTCCCCTTTCGTTTTATTTTCTCTCATTTGTTTGTTCTGGTGTAACCATTTCTAAAGTTCCTGGTATTATTTTGTCAACAAAGACTTCTCCATTTAAATGGTCAACTTCATGGCATATTGCTTGTGCAAATAAATCTTTCGCTTTGATTTCTATCTTTTCTCCTTTTTCATTTAGGGCTCTTGCTACAACTTCTTTTGGTCTTACAATTTTTGCAAATTTATTTGGGAAACTTAAACATCCTTCCTCTACTGTTTGTTCTCCTTTTGTTTTTATTATTTCTGGATTTATTAGAATATATGGTTCTACACCTTCTTCATATATATCTATTACTACAATTTTTTTAAGTACACCTACTTGAACTGCCGCAAGTCCAACGCCATTTGCTTTATGCATTGTATCCAACATATCTTGTATTAATTCTAGAACTTTTTCATCAATATTTTCTACTTCTCTTGATTTCTTTTTTAGGATTTCGTCCCCTTCTTCTCTTATCATTCTAATTGCCATTTTTTATTTACCCCCATATTTCTAATTCATGTTGTTTGGATTAATATCTGCAACAACTCTTGTATTCTTGAATTTAAGTTTATAGTATTCATCTAATGTAGTATTTACTAAATTCACAATTGTATTATTTAAATTGCATTTTGCAATAATTCTCCATCTATATTTATTTTTTATTTTACTTATTGGAGATACAACTGGTTTGTATATATCTAAATTAACATTGTATTTTTTACAATTCCTCTGTAATATACTATGTAATTTTTTTGATGCTAGTTCTACTTCTTGCTTATCACTAGAACTTATTCCAAACATTATTATATCGCAAAATGGCGGATATTTCAATTGCTTTCTAAGCTCAATCTCTGTATTATAGAACTCATCATAATTTTGTTTTTTTGCACACTCTATTACAAAATTTTCGGGATTATATGTTTGTACAATAACTCGTCCTTCTTTTTCCCTTCCTGCTCTTCCTGCTACTTGTGTAAGTATATCAAATGTTCTTTCATTTGCTCTATAGTCTTCAATATTTAAGCTGTTATCAGCAGCTATTACTCCAACTAGTGTAACATTTGGAAAATGATGCCCTTTTACTACCATTTGTGTTCCTATTAATATATCAATGTTTTCATTTTTAAACTTATTTAATATTTCTTCATGTGAATTTTTCTTAGTTACTGTATCTATGTCCATTCTTATTGTCTTCGCATTTGGAAATAACTTTTGTATTTCATTTTGCAATTTTTCTGTTCCTGTTCCAAAATATTTAATATTTTTACTGTTACAACTAGGACATACTTTTAAGTTTTTAGTTTCATATCCACAATAATGACATTTTAGAGTATTAGAATACTCATGATATGTTAGACTTATATTACATCTTTTACATTTAACAGTGTATCCACAGTCTCTACACATTACAAATGTTGAAAAACCTCTTCTGTTTAAAAATAGTATGGTTTGGTCTTTTCTTTGAAGATTTTTTTCTATCTCATCATATAGCTTGTTACTTATCATTGATCTATTACCATTTGCAAGCTCTTGCCTTAAATCTACTACCTCTACATCTGGCAAAGAAGATCTATTTGCTCTTTTTGTAAGTGTTATTAGTTCTAATTTTCCTAGTTTTGCTTTTGCAAATGTATCTATTAAAGGTGTTGCACTTCCGTAGTACTACTGGTATATTATTTTGTTTTGCCATAAACCTTGCAATTTCTTTTGCGTTAAATCTAGGTGACATTTCTGATTTGTACGATGAATCATGTTCTTCATCAATTATTATAATTCCTAAATTTTTCACAGGGGCAAATATTGCAGATCTTGCTCCAATTACTATTTTAGCTTTCCCCTCTTTTATTTTTTGCCATTCATCATATCTTTCTCCAACAGAAAGTTTACTATGGAGTACTGCTATGCAGTCCCCAAATCTTGCTAAAAATCTATCTACCATCTGTGGTGTTAAAGATATTTCTGGAACTAATACAATTGCCGTTTTATTTTGTTTAATTACATTTTCTATTAATTGAAGATATATTTCTGTTTTTCCGAGAACCTGTAACACCATATATTAAAAATTCTTTGTACTTCTCTTTACTTATTTTGTCATATGCCATTTGTTGCTCTTCTGTTAGTTTAAGAGGATTATCTCGTTTTATCTCTTTATGAGCAAAAGGATTTCTATTTACCCTCTCCTCAACTATTTCTATATATCCATTCTTCTCTAAAGTTTTAATTATGCTTCTTGATGTATCTGTTAAGATTTCTAAATCAGAAATATGTATTCCTTCATTTTCAAATAAAAAAGTAAGTAGTCTCTTTTGTTTCTCAGATTTAATTATGCCTTCTTCTATATCAAATTCTATTTCTTCAATTTCTTTTTTTAAATATACAAAGTTTGCAGTCTTGTCTTTTATTCTATTTTTTATATTCTTAGTTGTATTACCAGGTGGAAGCATAAGTCTTATACAGTCTGATATATTACAAAAGTATCTTTTAGACATTATTTTTGCAAGTTCTATATTGTCTTTACTTAGAATATTGTCTTCTAATTTTATAATTTCTTTATTTGCAAATTCTGAATTTTCTTTTATGCCTATAACAAATCCCTCTTCTTGTTTTGTTCTGCCAAATGGCACAAAAACTCTAGACCCTATTTTTATATCTTTTAAAATAGAGTCTGGAATTATATAGTCATAGGTTTTATTTAGTTCTTTTGCTATTGTATTTATTATTACTTCTGCTATCATTTCTTCACCTTGAATACAAGTATATCAAAAATACTAAACATTCTCAAGCATAGCTTATTGATTTTTGTTTAAAAATGTACTAAAATAGATATACTTTATATATATGATAAGGAGAAAAATTATGACAAGTAAACAAAGAGCATATTTAAGAGGACTTAGTAATAGAATAGAAGCTATTTTTCAAATAGGGAAAAATGGAATAAATGATAATTTAATAAAACAACTAGATGATGCATTAGAAGCAAGAGAATTAATTAAAATAACTGTTTTAGAAACTGCTCCAGATTCAGCTAAAAGTTTATCATTTGAGATTTCTGAAAAAACTAATTCTATAGTTGTACAAGTAATCGGAAATAAGATAACTTTATTTAGACAAAAGAAAAAAGATTCTAAAATAGAATTACCAAGCTAATATTTTATTATATATACAATAAAGAGGCTTAGATATGTAATTTCAAACTTTTAAATTACATGTTTAAACCTCTTTATTGATTTTGAATTATTATGATTTAAATTTATAAGTAATTAATTTGTTTTTATGAATTTCATTTGGTCTTCTAAAACTGATATTCTCATAGAATTTTCTTCTACTTTTGAACTTAAATAAGAATTCTTTTCATCATAATCTTTGTGCATTTCCTGATGAAGTTCAAAAGCTTCAAATAGTGCTGGAAACTCTGTTGTAACTTTATGTTCAATTAAAATCACTGTTTCTTGTAATGTATTAATTTTTTTAGTATGATCTTCTAATAATTTAGTATGATCTTCCAAGATTTCTGTATGTTTATCTAAAGTATTTTCTAGATTATCAATCCTCTTATCAATCTTGTCGAACCTTTCATCTATTTTATCGAACTTTTGAGTTGCAACATCAATAAATTCTAGCACTTTACTTTCAAATTCTTTAGACATATTATTTACTCCTCCTTTCTTTTAGTTTTTTTGTCAAAATGATAGACTAGGTGTGTATACCTAGTCTATCATTTTATTAATTACTTGTCAATTATTTTTCCATTTTTTGTAATTTATTTTTGTTCTATTTTACATTCATTCTTAATTATCGACATTATTATTTGTACAGTTTTTTCCAAGTCATCATTTTTTATAACATAATCATACATTCCAATTTTAGATTCTTCATAATCAAATCTATTAAGTCTTAATTCTATTTCTTCACTACTTGCTTTTTCTCCTCTATGTTCTAGTCTATTTCTTAATTCTTCTTTTGGAACTCTTAAAAATATTGTTACTATTTTAATATCATTTTTTAGCAACTTAAGCAAATTTTCTGTACCATTAACTTCTATATCTTTAACAATTATTTTACCTTTTAGTATATTTTCATTTAGTATTTTTCTAGATGTTCCATAATAGTGTTCATGATGAACAGAATATTCATAGAACTCTCCTTCTTCTATTTTTTGTTTAAATTCTTCTGTAGTTATGAAGTTATAAATCTCTCCATTAACTTCTCCAGGTCTAGGTGATCTGTCAGTATATGAAGGCATTGTTATTACATTATCCATTCTATTTAATAGTTCTTTTTTTACTGTATCTTTTCCTGCTCCTGATACTCCAGATAGTAGTACTAACATTTTACCACCTTTCCTTCTGCAATTTCATTTGCAGCAAGTGTAACAGATGATTCCTCATTAACTCTTGTAAGCACAGGGCTTCCTGCAGCTATTTGTCTTGCTCTTCTTGAAGTAACAATTACTAATTCAAATCTGTTATTAAATATTTCTAATAAATCTGTAACTGTAGGTTTAATTATCATTTTTATCAATCTCCTTTTATTTAATGTTTATTGTTTTTTATCTTATTCTTCTACATCTTCTTTACTAACATCTTTATCTAATCTTGATGCAACCGTTTCTGGTTGTACTGCTGAAAGTATTACATGTCCTGAATCCATTATTATAACTGCCCTTGTTCTTCTTCCATATGTTGCATCTACTGCCATTTTTGCATCTTTGGCTTCTTGAATTAACCTTTTAATAGGTGCAGATTCTGGGCTTACTATTGATATTATTCTATTAGCAGAAACAATATTTCCAAATCCAATATTAATTAATTGCATTTTTTCATCTCCTTACTCAATATTCTGAACTTGTTCACGAATATTTTCTAATTCTGTTTTAATATCTACAACTAAATTTGTAATTTCCAAATTATTCGCTTTTGAACCAATTGTATTTGTTTCTCTATTCATTTCTTGAATTAAGAAATCTAACTTTTTACCAATTGCTATATTCTCATTTATTAGATTTGAAAATTGAGATATATGGCTTTTTAGTCTTGTTATTTCTTCTTCAACAGAACATTTATCTGAATAGATAACTACTTCTTGTGCAAGTCTTGTTTGATCTACCACATCAGTCTTTAATAGTTCTTTTATCCTCGTTTCTAATTTTACTATATATTCTTCTACAAGTCCAGAAGAAATATTAGAAATTTGTTCAATTTTTTCTGATATAACTTTAACTCTATTTTCTAAATCTTGTTTTATTTTATTTCCTTCTTTTTCTCTCATATCTATAAAACTTTTTATTGCTTCATCTAATGCTATCATCAATTCTTTTTCAATTATCTCTTCTGAATCTTCTTCCATTCTTATATTCAATACATCTGGAAATTTAGATATATCCATTATATTAATATTATCAATTATTTCCGCTTCTTTAGATAGTTTTTTTAATTCGTCTATATACACTTTTGCAATTTCTGTATTTAATTTTATACATTTTCCTCTATCACTATTATTATTAAATGTTATATATACATCTACTTTCCCTCTAGATACTGATTTTAGTATTTCCTTTTTTAACTTTTCTTCCAGATAGTTTAAGCTTCTTGGCATTTTTATATTAACATCACTAAATCTATTATTTACTGATTTTATTTCAATTAAATATTCTCTTCCTTCATTTTCATATATGCTTCTTCCAAAACCTGTCATACTTTTAATCATTATTTACTTACCACCTTTCTTGGTCTACCTCTTTTTTTAGGTGCTTCAGTTACTTTTACTTCTTCTTCGACTTTTTTATTTTCTGTTTTTTTAGGTCTTCCTCTTCTTTTATGTTCAGATTTTTCTTCTTTAACAACTTCTAACGTAGCATTTTTCTTAGGTCTTCCTCTCTTCTTTGGAGCATCTGTCTTTTTCTCTTCTTTTTTATTATTTACTTTTTCCTCTTTTTTTACTTCATCTTTGTTTTGTTCTATACTTCCATCTATATCTTCTTTAACTCTTCTTCTAGATTTCTCTTTTTTAACTATCTCTTTTACATCACTAATACTATTCATATATTTAACTCTTGTTCTTGTAGCTATGTAAATTGATTTTAAGATATAGTAAGCTGCAATATATATGCTCGCTAACAAATAATATTTCTTGTGAGTTTCATCTAATTCAAATATGATATATGGTAAGAACAAAGTAAATATTGCAACAACCAAAGATTCTATTCCATATATGGCAATGTTTCCTTGATCTCTTCTATATGCTATTTCAAATAACACTATTGCTATTCCTAAAAATATCATACTAAAAATATTTAAATCTATTACCCTTACATTCTTTATACTTCCTATACTTCCTAAAACTATAAAGATAAAATATGTAACTATAACTGTGGCTACTATAATATTAGTGAATACTTCTTTTTTTATCTTGTCTTTTACTTCATGTGGCAATTTAGTTTTTTCATCTATTTCTTTTTCTATTTTCTCTATTGCACTTTTCTTCATTAAATATTTCCTCCCAAGTCTGCTAATTCATACATTATTATACTTGTTAAAACAAATGCTACTGTTTCAGTTCTTAGAATTCTCTTTCCAAGTGTTATAACCTTTGCGCCATTATCTTTTAATGTCTCTACTTCTTCTATATCTATACCGCCTTCTGGTCCTATGATAATTCCGATCTTTAATTTTGCATTTGTTTTATCTTTTAATTTTAACAATTCATTTTTTAAAGTATTTTCTTCTTCATTTTCATATGCTAACAATACTATATCATATTCTTTTGTTAAATTACAAATATTTTTAATATTTGTTACATCATTTATTTTAGGTACTATATCTCTACCACATTGTTTAGCTGCAACCTCTGATATTTTTTGCCATCTTGAAATCTTCTTTACTTTTGTTTTATCATCTATTTTTGCAACACATCTTTTCATCTCTACTGGAGTTATTTCGTTTGCTCCTAATTCAACAGCTTTTTGTATTATTAATTCCATTTTATCTGATTTAGGAATTCCTTGAAATACATTTATATGTATATTTGATTCAGATTCAGAATTTATTGTCTTAAATATATTACATTCTACTGCTTCATTATTTATTTTAGTTATTCCACACATATAATTTTCTGCTGTTTCTAAATTGCATACTTGTATATCATCATCTATATTTAGTCTTAAAACATTTTTTATGTGATTTACATCTTCACCTGTTATTGTTACTTTATCATCATTTATTTGATTATTCTTTACAAAAAATTTTGGCATGTTTTTTATTCTCCTTATAAAATATAAAAGCTCTGTAATAAATTTTATCACAAAGCTTCTTATATTTTCAACTTTATCCAAATATTCCTTTTTTCTTTACTGGTGGTTGCTCATTCATCGTTTTTGCAAGTTTATTTAATAAATCCTTTTGTTCTGCCGTTAATCTTTTTGGTGTTTGAACTACAACAGTAAATATATAATCACCACTCCAGTTTCCATTTACAGCTTTAAATCCTTTATTTCTAATTGTAAATTTAGTTCCTGTTTGTGTTCCTTCTGGTATTCTATAAATTTCCTCTTTGCCATCTACCATTGGTATTTTTAAGTCTGCTCCAAGTGTTGCTTGAGTAAATGTGATTGGTATTTCGCATACTACATGGTCGCCATTTCTTGAGAAAATGCTATGTCTTTTTATACCTACTACAATGTATAAATCTCCTTTTGGTCCACCCTTTTCTCCTGGTTCTCCTTCTCCTCTTAATACTACAGTTTGATTATCTGATATTCCTGCAGGTATTTTAACCTTTATTTTTACTGGTTTTCTTATTTTTCCTCTTCCGTTTACATTCAGGACATTTCTCTTTTATTACTTTACCTTCTCCATTACAATTAGGACAAGTTTTTGTAGTTTGCATTTGACCAAGTATTGTAGATACAGTTTGTTTTATTGTTCCTGTACCATTACAAGCCTTACAAGTTTCTACTGTTGTTCCTGGTTTTGCTTTTGATCCATGGCAAGTATTACATTCTTCTTCTCTATTTATTGATATTTCTTTTTCTACCCCTAAGTATGATTCTTCAAAAGTAATATTCATGCTATATTTTAAGTCTCTTCCTTTTTTAGGACCATTTTTCTGCCTAGAAGTTCTTCCACTAAATCCTCCACCAAAAAATGAAGAGAAAATATCTCCTAAGTCTCCAAAATCAGAGAAACCATCAAATCCAGATGTTGAATATGAATAATATCCATTACCACCTGGTCCTCCTCCAAATCCTTGCGGTCCATCATGTCCAAATTGATCGTACATTCTTCTTTTTTGAGGGTCTGATAAATTCTCATAAGCTTCTGAAACTTCTTTAAATTTCTCCTCTGCTTCCTTTTTGTTATCTGGATTAGCATCTGGATGATATTTTTTTGCAAGTTTTCTATATGCTTTTTTTAATTCTTCATCTGTTGCAGTTTTCTCTACACCTAATACTTCATAATAGTCTCTTTTATTTGCCATTTATTTTTCCTCCAATGTATTTTTGATTATATCTATACTATTCAAATGATATTACACATATAATTAAAAATATACTTTTTAGCTTGGAATTTGGAGTCTGGTAATTAATATACCAAACTCCAAATTTTTAATATAGATTTTAATATCTATTTATTTTCTCCATTTCCGTCGTCTTCTACTTTGTAATCTGCATCATAAACATTTCCATCATTTGCTTCTGCACCTTGAGCACCTGCTGCTTCAGCATTTGCTCCTGTTTGTTTATATAATTGTTCAGATAATTTATAGAATTCAGTTGTTAATTTTTCAGTAGCTTCTTTAATTGTATCAACATTATTTGTTTCTAAAGCTTTTTTAACATTTTCAATTTCTGTTTCTACTTTAGCTTTTTCTTCACCACTTATTTTGTCTCCTAAATCATCTAATGTCTTTTGGCTACTATATACTAAACTCTCAGCATTATTTTTAACTTCAACTTCTTCTTTTCTCTTTTTATCTTCGCTTGCATGTGCTTCTGCATCTTTTACAGCTTTATTAATATCTTCTTCTGAAAGATTTGTGCTTGCTGTTATAGAAACATTTTGTTCATTACCTGTTGCCATATCTTTTGCAGATACATGAACTATACCATTTGCATCTATATCAAATGTAACTTCTATTTGTGGTATTCCTCTTGGTGCTGCTGGTATTCCTGTTAATTGGAATCTTCCAAGTGTTTTATTATATGCTGCCATTTCACGTTCACCTTGTAAAACATGAACTTCAACACTTGTTTGACCATCTGCTGCTGTTGAGAATACTTGTGATTTCTTTGTTGGTATTGTTGTATTTCTTTCTATTAATTTAGTAAATACTCCACCATATGTTTCAATACCTAATGATAATGGTGTTACATCTAATA
>CAOJKK010000012.1 GCA_948437895.1 uncultured Clostridium sp. | reverse complement strand
CCTGGTGCTCTATCTGCTCTTGCATCTTCATCTCTAAAGCATGGTGCTATTTGGAAATATTTATCTATTCCTGATACCATAAGTAATTGTTTGAATTGTTGTGGTGCTTGAGGAAGTGCATAGAATTTACCTGGATGTACTCTACTTGGTACTAAGTAATCTCTTGCTCCTTCTGGTGATGAACTTGTAAGGATTGGAGTTTGAACTTCTGTAAATCCTCTTTCTATCATTTGGCTTCTTAAGTATTGAATAACTTTTGCTCTTAATAGTATGTTATTTTTTACTTTATCATTTCTTAAATCTAAGAATCTGTACTGAAGTCTTAAGTCTTCTCTTACTTCTTTATCTTCATTTATTTCAAATGGTAAATTTCTTGTTCTTTTTCCTAAAATTTCATAGCTTTCTATTACTACTTCTACTTCACCAGTCGCTATATTTTTATTAATTGTTTCTTCATCTCTCTTTTTAACTGTTCCTGTTATTGATACTGTAGATTCAACTGGTATTCTAGAGATTTCATCCACTAATTTATCTTCTCCAGATATAACAGCTTGTGTTATTCCGTATTGGTCTCTTAGATCAACAAAAACTAATCCTCCTAAATCTCTTATTGTTTGAATCCATCCTGCAATTTTAACTGTTTCTCCTACATTTTTTAATGTTAATTCATTACAGTTATGTGTTCTGTACTCATTCATGCTTGTTTCCCCTTTCAAATTATTTATATAAATAATAAAAACGTCCCTATATACTATATGTATATAGGGACGAAGATAACTTTATTTTCTCCGCGGTGCCACCCTTATTGGAAATAGATTCCCGCTTTTATTTTAATTTTATAAGCTCTAATGTGTTTCATAATTAAACTTATTTATAAATGCTTTCAGCCTAGACATTTACTCTCTTTAAATAATTATATTAATTACTTTCATTATCAACGCTTTTTGTGACTGCTTTATATTTTATATTATTTTTCCTTTTTTGTCAATTATTTATGCTAGTTTATTTTATGGAAAATATTTACATTTCTGTTGTCGAGTGATATAATTGCTCTTGCCTTTCGCTTATTGGCAGAAAGGAGGTTATTTGTACAAATGAGGAATTTGATTAAGTTACTCGCTTTATTATTAGTTCTTTTAATATTAAAAGAGTTTGATACATAAGGCAAAAGGCACTAGTTGCAGCTAGTGCCTTTTTTTAATTTGCACAAATGAATTTAATTAAGTATTTGTCTATGTATATTATAATTGTATTTACAATATTTGTCAATATCTAATTGTTATATCTTCTCTACCTTTGCAATAAGTATTGTCATATCATCTTTTGCTATTCCTAATCCATTGTCTATAGATTCTTGTAATATGATATCTGCTATTCTTTTAATATCATCTGTTTCAATATTTTCTAATAATTCTTTAACCCAAATTTCCTTATTAGTAAGTTCATCATTTGACTCTAATATTCCGTCACTACACATTACTATAATTTCTCCACCTTTTAGGTCTTTATCGTATACTACTAAATCAATATTATCTACAATTCCTGCAGGAAGTGATACTGCTTTTACTACTTCTACATTATTATTTGATTTTATGAATGTTGGACATGCTCCATTTTTTATAAACTCAATGTTTCCATTACTACTATCAAATACAGATATATCAATAGTTGCATAAGTCTCTTCATTTGAATTTAGGTTTACAGATGAATTAATTAATCCTATTGAAACATCTCTATCAAATCCTGTTGTAAGTAATCTTTTTAACATCTTAATAACAGTTGAGCTACTTTTTTTTGCTCTTGGTCCTGAACCCATTCCATCACTTATTGCCATCATATATTTGCCGTCATGAAGTTTTGTTTGTACACTGCTATCACCAGATACTTCACTATTATTCTTAGTAGCAGTTACAGATGCTACTTCAATCTTGAATTTCATTTTATCTTTTTCTATTTCTTCTTTTTTTTCTTTATCTTCTATATCATCAGCAATTGATGATATAACTTTTGAAACTCCTCCGAAGTTGATTTGCAAGCACTTTCTTGTTACTTGCTTCTTTTTGCTTCCATATTAAATTTAGTTTGTTTATTCTATATGTATGATTAATAGCTTTAACTATTTGGTTTATATCATTCTCTATTTCTTTACTTCTCTCATCATCTTCATTTATTCCCATAATATAGCTATTATTTCTTTCAAATATTTCTATTAACTCATCTTTATTAATCTCTTCTTTTTCTTCTAATAAATCATATATATTGTCTAAAATATATTCATCATCATATATTATATCTTCATATAACAAATTATCTGAAAAGTCTTCTATATTATTTAAAAGCTCTTCTTTAAAACTCTCTTTACTATCATTTTTAAGTTCTTCATCTGTTTCTATAGTTGTTGCAGCAACTTCGCTATAGCTTCTTGCAATCTCTGAAATAGTTTCAGAAACAGTGTTTAATTTGTATACAGTTTCTTTATCTCCTTCAATTTGCCCACCTGTTGTAGGAAGCATTTTTGTTCTACCAACTATATCTGCTATATCGATATCAATATTTTTAGGAAGTACTAATAACCCAAGTGAAGCTATTAATATTTCCCTTATTGTTATTACTGGAACTGTGTTTCCATTTGCTACATATGTAAGGATTGCATTTCCTAAAGCAAAACCTATTATAACACCTATCTTTCCAAGTTTATTTAATATTCCTGCTATCATTCCGAGATATTGCATATGATGCAACAAGTACTGGACTTGATGACCCAATAATTCCAAGTACCATTCCTATTGTGATTCCAGCAGTTGCCCCAACTAGCATTCCATTTTTCCATCCTAAGAAAAGTACAATCATGATACTTAAAATATTACTGATTGATAATCCAAATATATTTAATCCATGAAGAGAATAAATTGCTATTGATAATAATAAACTTGCACCAATTACTTCTTCCACTGTAAATGCTTGTTTTATTCCATATTCTTTTATTACTGTAATTGAATTTGCAAATATTTTATAGAATATATATGTAAGAATTGCAAACACAAAGCTTGCTAATAAATCATAAACTAAAAACATTGTGAAAAACATTTTACCTGCTTGTACAATAAATGAAGCTGCTAAAATATATAAACCTAGTTTCTGTTTTTCATTTCTATCTTCTTGATATTTTGGCCTAAATATTAATGTCATTACTATAAATAATAAAGCAGATAGCAAATAACTTAAAAATCCATTTGGGCCAAACCCGACTAAACTACCTAAACAAGTTGTAATAAATACAATACCAGCTGGTATCCTATTACTACAAACGCTTGCGAACATAGCAAGTCCAAATGGAGCAAATTCTCCTCCAAAGCTCACCATAGATACCATAAATGAAATTGCATATAAAATAAAGTCAGATACTGAAAATAAACTTTTAAGATTTATATTCCTTTTTCTCTTGTTTTCAGTATCAAAACTTTCATTCTCTTTTATTTCTTCATCTATTATATTCTGAAACATCCTTACCACCTTCAATAACTTTCTCTAATCTTTTGTATATATAAATTTTAGTCGCTTGTCCTAATTCTACTACTTCAATCTAGATTTTTTTGTCATATCTAGTTGTCAAAATAGAAAAAGTTTTTTGCAATTTGTGATATATTCTTTTAAAAATTTCTCTTTTGTTTCTTTTATATTATTTTTTCATGTATGTTTTATGATATTTCTGTAAAATATTCGTTTATTCTTATAATAAGCTCATGTCTAGCTTCATCAATTGTCATTCCTTCTAATTGTGCTCCTGCAAGAGTAATATGTCCTCCGCCTCCGAAGTTTTTCTAATATTATTTGAACATTTATATCTCCTATAGAACGTCCACTAATACATATTTTATCTCCTTGGTTTCCAATTACAAATGATGCTGTTATATTACTAATTGTAAGTAATTCATCTGCAGCTTTAGCACAAATTAAATTAGCATTTTTATCTTTTTCTTCATATTCAGAAATACCTATAGACTCATTTATTATCTCTGCTTTTTTTACTATATCAGCTATAACATTATAGCTCTCTAAATCACTTTGGAACCATTTTTTAACTCTTATTATATCAATTCCATATTTTCTTAAATATGCAGCTGCTTCAAAAGTTCTTACACCTGTTTTGAATGTAAAGTTCTTTGTATCTACCATGATACCAGCATATAAACCTTCTGCCTCTATTTGGTTTAGAACTATATCATTAGTTCCATATTCTATAATTTCTGTTACTAATTCAGATGCTGATGAAGCATATGCTTCATGGAATGTAAGTGTTGCATTTTCAATAAAGTCCGCACTCTTTCTATGATGATCTACTATCACTATATTTTCTGTTTTATCTAAAAGTTCTGGCACTTCAACAAAATTCTTTTTATGAGTATCTGCTACTATTAATAATGTATTAGGATTTATTTTTGACATAGCTGAAGACTTATCAATAATTACATCTTCATATTCTTCTTGCTCATTTAATGCATCTATAAAACTATTAATAGCTAAGTTTTTTGTGTTATTTACAACATATACTTCTTCTTTAATAGTTTTTGCAAATCTATATAATCCTAAACTAGCACCAATTGAATCCATATCTCCATTTTGATGTCCCATTATTATTACATTTTCTGCATCTTCTATTAACTCTTCTAAAGCATGTGCTACAACTCTTGCTTTAACTTTAGTTCTTTTTTCTAATTCTTGTGCTCTACCTCCAAAGAAACTATATTTTCCATCTGTTCTTACAACTGCTTGGTCTCCACCTCTTCCAAGTGCTATATCCATTGCATCATTTGCTGTTTGATATATTTCATAATTTGTCTCCCCTTCATTAGATATAGCTATGCTTAATGTTATTTGTAGTTTCTCACTAGTTTTTATTTCTTTTATTTTATCTAACACACTAAATTTCTCGTTTTGCATTTCCTCCAAATGCTTTTGCTCAAAAGCGTATACAAATGTATCTCTTTCGGTTTTTATCATTACACCTTCTGATTTAATTGCCCAATCATATAGTGTTTTTTCTATTTCTGCCATTACCACAGGTTTTTCTTCTGCAGCTATTCTTTGTATAATTTCATCATAGTTATCAATCATTATAATTCCTATACAAGTTTTAGAATCATTGTATTTCTTTAATAATTCTTTACTTTCTGTAATGTCTACGAAATATAATATTGTCATGTATTTACTTGTTTTTCTTTTATCTTTTTGTCTTATTTTTACATAGTCACCTATTACATGATAAGTTTTCTCATCTATATCAATTTCTTTATTTATTGTAGGTATATTATTATTGTCTATATCCACTTTTATTTCTTTTGTGATATCATCAATATAATTGTTAATCCCTACATTAGCGAATTCTTTATTGAATTTAGAACTTCTCCAAATAACATTTCCATCCGTTTCTAATACTATTAATGGAAATGGCGAATTTATTAATGTGTTCTTTGCTGCTGAATCTACATTTAATGTAAGTTCATTAAGATAACTTGATATTTCGTATTTTCTTTTATTATATATCCACATTGTATATATGATAATTGCAATATATATAATAATACTTGGAATGATATATGCTGGAACATTTATGCATAACAAAATTAAGGCTACTGCAATTATTGCAAGGTATACCTTTGCTTTTGTCTCTATATTCTCAAACATATTCATGTTATTATTTTGCATATATTATTTATCTCCCCTTTGTTTTAACATACCCTTTAATTTTACCTCAAAATGGCTATTTTGTCAATTTTTCCAATGCATAATCAGCTATTTTTGCAAAATCTTCTAATGATAATTTTTCTCCTCTTACTCTTAAATCAAATCCCAACTCTATTAACATTTGCTCTATATTTTCTTTAGCACTTAAATTTCCATTTGTAAGTCCATTTAAAAGAGTCTTTCTTTTTTGCATAAATGCCATTTTTATTATTTTAAATAACAATTCTTCACTTTCTACTTTTACTGCTGGAGCATCTAATACATCTAATTTGATAACACTAGAATTGACCTCGGGTGCAGGTATAAATGAATTGTTTGGCACTTCTATTACTTTTTGCGGTTTTGTATAATAATTTACTCCATATGTTATGGCTCCTGAATTTTTCCCACCTGGTACATCTACTAATCTATCTGCAACCTCTTTTTGCACCATAACTGTTATACTTTCAATATCTAATTTATCTTCTAATAACTTCATTATTATTGGTGTAGTTATATAATATGGTAAATTTGCAACAATCTTAGTATTCTTTAACTTCTCATTTTTGTTTTCTTCTATTAATTTATTCAAATCTACTTTTAAAACATCTTCATTTATTACTTCAAAGTTATCATAGAATTTAAACCTATCATTTAAAATACCAATCATCCTAGTATCTAACTCTATACATACAACCTTTCCTGCATTTTCAAGAAGCCTCTTTGTAAGTGTTCCGAAGACCTGGACCTATTTCTATAATTAAATCACTTTCATTAACATCTGATGCAGTAACAATTCCATCTATTACATCGTCATCTATTAAGAAATTTTGTCCTAATCTTTTATTTGCTACAATATTATATTTTTTTAAAATATCCTTTGTTTCTTTGTATGCGTTCAATATAATCACCTTTTATTATTATAACCTGAAATTAAAGACAGGTCAATTTTTATAATTAAATTGACCTGTTATATCTTCCTATATTTTTTTATTCTTTACAGCTTTTTTGTTTTCTTTACTATATCCAACTAAAGCCTGTGGAGATTTTTCTACTATCAAATTAAACAGACTATCATATTCTTCTAATTGCTTTTTGCTAAATGCTCCAATTGTTGCTATTTTATGTTGTTTTCTGTCTTCTGTTACAATTACAATACTTTTAGAGGTTATTGCTCCATATTGTCTCAAGCTAAATGGATATATCCATGCAATTTCTGAATATTTTATAATGTCTACTCCCTTAGAGATGTCTAATAAATAGTTTTGTGTTAATACTACTTTTGCTTTCTTAAATTTATTAATTTCTCTTTCTAATTCATCTTCTACTTTTTCATATTCTCCATCTTCTTTATATCTTTTTATAACTCTTTTTGTTTTTTGATTTATAACAATATAATATATAAAGAACATAACAAATACAGTTCCTGCAATAAAAATCCCTAGCATCTGAAGATCTATATCATCTTGTGGAGTAATCCCTTCACAAAGATATACAGATCCTAAATATTCTTCAAAATTTCCTTCATTAACAATTTCTTCTCCCATCAATTCATTGTATGTTTCTATTGCTATCTCTTTTAGCTCATCTGGTATTCTTTTTGTCATTCCTGTAACAGCTTTTGGTTCTGGAAGTATTGCATCAGCATCTTGTGTATATGTATAATCATTAATTTCTTTTAAAGAATTAAATGTTGATGGAGTTAAATTTAAAATGTATCCATAATTCTCATCAAATGCAAAATAATATTTCTCATCTGTACTATTACCTTCTCCATATGTAGCAAAATTATCTGTTAATAGTTGTATCTCCACTTTAGAATAAATATTATCTTTCTCACCTGATTTTATTATGACATCATGTAGATATTCTGGTTCTCCTGTTTCTTGATTAACTATTGTTCCTATCCATATAAATAGTGCAATAAATAATACTAATGATATTAAACTTATAATTAAAAAAATATTTTTTCTTTTAAACCCACTTTTTATAATCTCATTATTTTCCATATAGTGTTCACCTCATGTTTATTATATATATTGATACTATTTTTTTCAACTATTAATTAATGATTTTAATTATATTATCATTGCTTTTTGCAAAATAATGATATACAATTTCTACAATATAAATAGTAAATATTAGTAGGTGTTTTTATGGGAAGAAAAAGAAGAATTATTAAAATAGATAATTTGGGTAAAAAGAAACTCACAGCATGCCTTTCTGTAGGTTTTATTTTACTTCTTTTATTAATTATTCGTATTGGAGTTTTGCAATTTGTTCAAGGTGCGAATCTAAAAGAGATTGCAGTCAAAAACCAGTTAGCTAGTAAAACAATAACACCTAATAGAGGAACAATTTATGACTCTACTGGCAAAGCACTTGCAATTAGTGCAGAAGTTGATACTGTTTCTGTGAATCCTTCCAAAGTAAAATATTCTAATGGATCAGAAGTTAATAAAGAAATATTAGCACATGCTTTTAGTGATATTTTTAAATTAGACTATTCTGAAACATTAGAAAAGTTAAATACAAAAACTTCTACATTTATTATTGCTGAAAAAGTAGAAAATGACAAAATAACAGCTCTTGAGGAATGGATGAAAAATAACAAAGTAACCTCTGGTATCAGTATTGATGGAGATACCAAAAGATACTATCCATATAATAATTTAGCATCAAACCTTATTGGATTTACTGGTGCTGAAAATTCAGGACTTGCTGGATTAGAAGCTACATTAGATGATATTCTTGCTCGGAATCCCACGGAAAAAATTTAACTTCTACTGACTCTATTAATGGTGAAATTCCAAACGGACAACAAACATATGTAGAAGTTCAAAATGGTAATAATGTTACTCTTACAATTGATGTTAATATTCAATCTATTGCAGAAAAGTATCTTTCACAAGCAGTAGCTGATAATAAAGCTGATGGTGGAAATGTTATAATAATGAATCCATCTAATGGTGACATTTTAGCTATGGCAACATATCCAGACTATAATCTTAATGAACCATTTACAATAAATGACCCTAAATTAAAGAAAACTTGGGACAAGCTTTCTTCACAAGATAGAAGTAATGCATTATTCAACATGTGGAAAAACACAGCAGTTCAAAGCACTTATGAACCTGGTTCTACATTTAAAATAATAACATCTGCTGCTGGTTTAGAGGAAGGTTTAATTACTCCTGATAAGCAATCTGATTTCTATTGTTCTGGTACTGAAAATGTATCTGGAGTTGGAATGCGTTGTTGGAAGTACTATGACCCTCATGGTGCCCAAAGTTTAAGACAAGCATTAATGAATTCATGTAACCCTGCATTTATACAGCTTGGTCAAAAAATAGGTGCACATACATTATATAAATACTATAAAGGCTTTGGTCTTTTTGATAAAACAAATCCATATTTTTATGGAGAGTCAAATAGTGTATTCTTTGATGAAAATAATATAAATGAATTTAACCTTGCTACAATGTCATTTGGTCAAAGATTCACAATTACTCCAATCCAATTAATTACAGCAATTTCTTCAATAGCAAATGAAGGTGTGCTTATGCAACCACGTATTGTAAAAGAGATAAAGGACACAGACACTGGAGCTATAACTACTATTGAGCCTAATGCACTAAGACAAACCGTTTCTAAAGAGACTGCTGAAACTATGATGAACATGCTAGAATCTGTTGTAACTGATGGTACTGGTAAATATGCTAAAATAACTGGTTATTCTATAGGTGGAAAAACTGGTACATCTGAGCCCCTATCAGGAAATGAAGATGAAGGTTATGTAGCTTCATTTATAGCTATGTCTCCTACAGTTAATACTCAAGTTGTTGTTTTAGTTGCAATTTATGATCCTAAAGGAGATAGTCACCAAGGAAGCCAAGTTGCCGGACCTGTAGTCAAACAAATATTATCAGAGGTTTTACCGTATGTTGGAGTTGCATCAGATAATAGTTCTAATACTACTTCTTCTACTTCAACTAAAGTTACAACTCTACCAGATGTAAGGAATAAAAGTATAAAAGAAGCTAAGTCACTTTTAAAAAGTTCAGGATTTAATGTTAAGATAACTGGTGAAGAGGATGAAAATAAAACTCTAATTGTAGATCAAGTACCAAAACCTGGTGTTTCATTGCTTGAAGACTCAACTATATATTTATATACTTCAAATAACAATATACGATCTAACACCAAAGTTCCTAATTTAAAGGGTATGACTTCTGCTCAAGTTATAAATTCAACTAGAGCATCTAATTTAAATGTTATATTAGATGGTTCTGGAACAGTTGTAAGCCAGAATATAACTGCTGGAAAAGAAGTTGAACAAGGAACCACTATAACAGTTACAATGCAAACTGAGACTGCTAACGGATATTAAAATTAATTAATAGATAAGGAGAGTAAAATGAAAAATAACAAAAATACATTTATTCAATTTATATTTCCATCAATTTTTATAACAGTTGGATTTTTTATAATGGCGTTAGCAATCTTTCTTAATATACAAAACTCAAAATTTATGAAAAACGCCATAGATGCGACTGCGGAAATTACTAAGATAACAACTTCTCGTGATTCTGATGGGGATGTCAGTCATTTGGTGCAAGTAATTTTTCATGTAGATGGTAAATCATATGGAGGAAATTTAGGATATTACAGTTCAGATATGTATGAAGGAAAAACAATAAATATTTATTATGATCCTCAAAATCCAAATAACTTTAAAAGTAATAGTTCAAACATAGCAAGTTTCATTATGATACCTTTTGGAGGAATATTCTTTGCTGTTGGATGCTTCATTCTATATCGTGGAATTAAATCTTCTTCTCTAAAAAAGCTAAAAGAATATGGTAGAAGAATTGATGCTAAAATAGATGATGTTTCTTTTAATACTAGCTATTCTGTTAACGGTCGCAATCCATATGTAATAGAATGTTCATATTTTAATGAAATTGAAGACAAAGTTTATTCTTTTACTAGTCAAAATATATGGACTAATATACAACCAATAATAGATGCAAAAAACATAACTACTATTCCTGTATATATTGATGAAAACAATCCTAGTAAATACTTTGTAGATATATCTATATTTGATAATTATATTGGTAACTAACGGAGGTCCAGTATGTATGATTTTAAAAGTAATCTTCTAGAAGATGAAAAAATAATATATGAAGGAAGACCTGTTCCTGGAACAGGAAGTAAAAATATTGGTGGTCCATTATTTATAATTGGATTTATGGCACTAATGCAATTTTTACTAATTTGGAGTATAGTTACTAAAACTGGTGATGGTGCCTATGGTATTAATATAACCTTCATAATCATATTCTTAGCAACACTGTTGTTTGATGTTATTGCTATTTATGCATTACTATATGATCTATTCATAAAGAAGAAAGCAGTTGCTGATGACTATTATTGTTTGACTAATAAAAGAGCTCTAAAATACGAATCTAAAAAAGACAAATTAGTATTTGGTTATTTAATTAACTACGATGATATACACTGTGATTCTAGAAAAAATGGATATGGCGACTTATATATGGGAATTGTTTATAAAGAAACTAATGACTCTAAGCAAGATTTAAATAATATAAAGGATATAATTCTAAATAAAGACCCAGAAAATATGCCATGGATAATATTTGAATGCATAGAGAATCCTGCTAAAGTTTCTAAATTAGCTAAAGATGCTAGAAACGAACTAAAAAACAACTCATGAACCCTTATGGTTTATGAGTTGTTTTTCTATGGAGTGGGTAGCGGGAATCGAACCCGCGCGCTGGGGTCGGAAGCACCAGTTTCTACCACTAAATTATACCCACATCTGTAATATATTTTAACATACAAAACTATATGTTTTCAAGTATATTTCCCTTTATTTCTTTTATGAATATTTCTACTCTATTTTCACTTATGTTTAACTATAATTTAATAAAAAAACTTCTACATTTGATATTTAGTTAACTTATGGTATAATATTGTAAATTATTATCACTAAATAGATTATTTAAGGAGAATATATCAATTATGAAAAAAAGAACAAATGATATAAATTTTATTTTTGGAATGCTTAACAAGAAGAAAGTAGCTCTTTGTCTATTCTTAGAGGCATTCTTAGATTTTATTTATTTTGTTGTACCATTTACATTCACATTTTTACTTACTCTCCCTTTTACATTAAAAAAAGCTATTATAGTTACTGCAATATTTATAGTATCAAAAGGATTAAGAGCTGTAGGTAATTATGCATTAAGAAAAATATCTGATAACTATTTATATGAATATTCAAATGTACAATATTTAGAATATTATAAAAAACTAACCAAAATACCAACAGAAACATTATCCAAATACCAAACTGGTTACTTGCAAAATATAATCGAAAAAATAACTTCACTTGTAAAGAAGATTTTACGAGCAGAATATGTTAGTATTGTACTTTCATTTTTATTCTTTTTCTATACTGCATATAACCAATCAATTATTTTATTTGTGATTTCACTTGTTCTTAGTATTATATGTGTTCTATTAAGTGTCAAAATCCTTAAAAGGGCAAATAATACACTTGAAGAATTATATGAACAAGATTATGAGTATTCTTCTTTATATCAAGACTATATAAGCAATATAAGAACAGTTAAAGCATTAAATAATAATAAATATTTTCAAAATAATATAGAAAGTGAAGCTGATAAATGCTATGTGAAAAACAAGAAATATGTAGGCTATTATTCTTTTGAAGAATTAGTTAGAAATGTTTTAATAGTTATTCCTTTTGCATTAGCAATTATAAAAGCTGTTATCGATTTATCAAATGGCATAGATACATTAGGTATTATAGCATTTTATATTTCTTTACATATTGAAATGGGATTCATATTTGATGAATTGTCTAACACAATAGTTAGTTGGTTTGAACTAAAAGCAATTAAAGGAAAAATTACTGACATCTTTAAAAAACTTGATAACAGAAAAGTTATTAAAACATTTGATAAATTAACTTTAGATGATATAAATATTCATTATGCTGAGTCTAATTTTGATATAAAAGTTCCTTCATTAATTTTAGAAAAGAACGATAAAATATGCATACTTGGAAAATCAGGTCAAGGCAAAACATCAATTCTAAATCTGTTACTAGGTAATATTGATTCTTACTCTGGAAATATAACTATAGACAATTACAAACTATCTGATTGCAGATTAGATATTGGAATTGTTAGTCAGGAAATTGAATTGTTTAATATGAGTATAAAGGATAATTTATGTTTAGGTAAGAATATCAGTGATGAGGATTTAATTGCCTATATAAAAGAACTTGAACTTAATGAAATACTAATGTTTAAGGATGGAATATATACTTTAGTAGGTGAAAAAGGATTAAAATTATCAACTGGTCAAAAGAGAAGGATAAATCTTTTAAGAAGTTATTTAATGGATAAAGATGTCTATATTTTAGATGAGCCAACATCTAACCTAGATGAACAAACTGAAAAAGTAGTTGTTAAATTTATTCTAAATCACTTTACTGATAAAACTTTAATAATTGCAACCCATAACAAGGAAATCAAAAAGACTTGTACTAAGTTCTATGAAGTACAAGATCACATTCTTACAAAGCAACAAGCTGTATTGACTGAAGCTTTATAAATAAAAAATGACTAAAAAACCTTATAGATTTCAAATCTATAAGGTTTTTATATTTAACTAAACTATATCTCATTACTTAGTCACAATCATTTAAGATCATAGTATTTTCATCGTGTTTAAATCCTAAATCTTCATATATCTTAACTGCAACTGGATTATGAGTAGTTAATTTAAATCTAGTTATTCCCCTATTCCTTCCATAATCTAAAGCTTTTATTACTAATTCTTTAGATATACCTTGCCTTCTATACTCTTCACATGTATAAACGCCACAAATATATCCAACTACAGAATTAGTGTTATTGATTTTAGGCGTTGGTAATCTTTTAATAATCTCCAATGATGTAACGGCAACTATTCTATCATTCTCAAACATACCAAATATTATTAGAGATTTATTTATATTTTCAATATAGTAATCTCTAGTTTGGTCTTTAACTTTAGCAATATCATAACACCCTACTTCTTTATTTTCACTTAACATCTTTACTCTTAAATCTAAATACTCTTCTAAATTATCTATTGTTAATTCTCGTATTTCCATATTTATTACTTCTATTCTCCATTTCTTTCTAAAAGCTAATTTTCTATACTACTCTTCAGCTTTAACATCTCTCTTAATATCTAATCGTATAATTCCTACCACCGCACTTATTAAACCTACACATTCTATTACTACATTAACTGGTGTATATAACAAACCGTAATATGTAATAGATAAAATTTCAACAATCACTGAACATTTTCGTATAGTTGCTGGTTTTTCTTGCATAAATGTAAATACAGTAAATGCTCCAAGGATAATACTATATAGATTATACCAGTTATTCCAAAAGATTATATTTAATATAATTAAAAGGCAAACAATAGCAAATGAAGCTATATACTTTTTACTCTTATTGGTATTAGGTTTTATTGCAAAATATAGAGAAACCAGATTTCTAATAACTCCAGCACCACACATAATAATAGCAGAAATATTGCCTAAAAAACACAAACCAATAAAAACAAAAAGAGTTGCCAGATTACGCAATAGTATCAACTTATATGTAGTCTTTTGCTGAAATGATATTATTACAAATATTAAACCTATAAATGCAAAAACTTGATTTGCAATCCATTGCCAAGTAACATCCATATTTTCATCCTTTCTCATTTTATAAAACAATAAATTTAACTAACAAAAAAACCTTACAAGCTTTGAAGTTTGTAAGGTTTAATATGGAGCAGGTAGTGGGAATCGAACCCACGTCATCAGCTTGGAAGGCTGAGGTTCTACCATTGAACTACACCTGCATCTCCCTGCTACGTTTATAGATTATAAACTAGGTTATTTATTTTGTCAATACTATTTTTAAAATTTTTTCAAAAAAGTTTTGAAAGTTTTAAAATTAATGTTTACAAATTAAAGCAACTAATATAAAATATGAATAGAAAATTATATAAAAGGTGGATTTATGTCTAAATTTATATCACATAACGAAAATGAAACTAAAGAAATAGCATCAAAACTCGCAAGTAAATTAGATCGTGGAGATATAATCGTTTTATCTGGAGATTTAGGCTCTGGTAAAACTAAATTTACTGAAGGGTTTCTTTCTCATTGGGGATTAGAAGATGAAATATCAAGTCCAACATTTACAATAGTAAATGAGCACAAGAAAGATGATACAAATATTTATCATTTAGATGTATATAGATTAGCCGATATGGGTGAATTCTATTCAATTGGTGGCACAGAATATTTTACAAATGGAATATGTGTCATTGAGTGGGGTGAACTTATCGAAGATATCTTACCTCAAAATTATATTAAAATAAGCTTTTCAAAAGATGATAATGATTATTCTATTAGATATTTGGATTTTAAAGCTTATGGAGAAAGACTACAAAACGTAATTAAGGAGCTTGGACTATGAAAATTCTAAGTATTTCAACATCTAGTAATATTGCATCTGTTTCTATATCAGAAAATGATGACTGCATATTAGAATTAAATATAGATAATAATAAAACACATTCTGAAACTTTAATGCCTCTAATAGATGAATTGTTTAAAACTAGTAATATAAATTTATCTGACATTAATGTTATCTCATGTGATATTGGTCCTGGTTCATTTACTGGAATTAGAATAGGAATATCTTCAATAAAAGCTATTGCAGAATCTCTAAATATACCAGTTATTGATGTATCATCATTAGAAGCTTTAGCATATAACATTCAAGATATAGATTGTAAAACAATTTGTTCACTAATTGATGCAAGAAATAATCAAGTGTACTGTGGAATATTTGATAATAATCACAATTTATTAGAAGATTATATAGCAGATGATATAAATAAAGTAATAGAAAGTCTAAACAAATATCAAGACATTATATTTGTTGGTGATGGAGCAATTGTTCACAAAGATTTATTAAATATCAATGATTTTGGATATGATAATGTTATCCATGCAAAAAATATTGCAAAATGTGCATATAATAAATTCAAAAACAATGATACTAAAACAGCAGACTCTATTATGCCATTATATTTAAGAAAGTCTCAAGCTGAAAGGATGAAACAAAAAAATGGATAATATCAAAATTTCTAGAATGACTGTATCAGATTTGAATGAAATTGAAGATATACTTTTTTCAGATTTTGATGATTTCTGGAATATTAATACATTTAAAAGTGAACTACTAAATTCTAACTCAAAATATATTGTTGCAAAAATAGATAATAAAATTGTAGGCTATGCTGGGATATGGAAAGCTGTAGATGATGTACATATAACAAATATAGTTACAGCTAAAAATCTCAGAAGGCAAAACATTGGAAGTATATTACTTTCAAACCTAATAGAAATGGCAAAAGTAGAAAATGGAATAACTTCTATAACATTAGAAGTAAATTGCAATAACCTTCCTGCTAAAAAACTATATGAAAAATCTGGTTTTGAAGTAGTAGGATTAAGGAAAAAATATTATAACAACATAGATGATGCTATTATTATGACAAAACAATTAGAAACTAAATAAATATACTTTAGATAAATTGAAAGGAGATACAAATGAAAAAAAATGAATTAAGTTATAAGGATCTTAAAAATATCTGTAATCCAAACACATTTAAATTCGAAACAACTGACGAATTAGATGGTTTGGATTCTATTTACGGACAAGACAGAGGTATTAAGGCTATGGAGTTTGGTCTTAGTATTGATTCTAAAGGATATAATTTATATATAGAAGGACCTTCAGGTGTTGGAAAAACAATGTATGCAAAAAAATATATTTCAAAACTTGCAACAAAGAAAAAGGTTCCTGATGATTGGTGTTATATATACAACTTTGATGTCCCAAATGAACCTATTGCAGTTTCTCTATCTGCAGGATTAGGAAAAGAATTTAAGTCTGATATGAGTTCTTTTGTAGAGGATATACTTAAAGACATGAAACTAACATTTAAAAATGAGGACTTTGAAAAGCAAAAAGCATTAATGCAAAGTAATTTTGAACAAAAAAAAGGATCTCTTTTAGAAAAATTAAATAAAGAAGCTATGAAAAGCGGATTTCAAGTAAAGTCTACTAATAATGGGGTATATATGATGCCTGTTATTGATGGTAAAGCTCTTGAAGAAGAAGAATTCAATAAATTAGATGATGAAATAAGAAAAACATTTGAAGAAAACTCTGTAGTCGTACAAGATCAAATTATAGAAGCAATAAATGAAATTAAGGTATTAGAAAAAGAAAACAATACTAGAATAGATGAATGGCAATCAAATATTGCATTAATAACAATAAATGCACATATTAATCCATTAAAAACGAAATATAAAAAGAATAAAAAAATAGTTGCTTTCTTAGACAATGTAAAAACTGATATCTTAAAAAACATATCTTTATTCATTGCTGATGAAGTAAAATCTAATAAACAAACTCAAGGAACAAAACCAGAGGATACAAAACCATGGCTTAATTACAGAGTAAATCTATTTGTTGATAATAGTAATCTAACAGGAGCTCCTGTAATTATGGATTCTAATTATCAATATCATAATCTATTTGGTAAATTAGAATATGAAAATCAATTTGGTATGCTAAAAACTGATTATACAATGCTTCAACCAGGATTACTTCATAAGGCTAACGGAGGATATATTATACTTCAAGCAAGTGATTTATTAGCAAATCAAATATGTTATGATACATTAAAAAAAGCTTTACTTGTAAAAGAATTAAGTATAGAAAATAACATGGAACAACGTTCATATATGGTAATGATATCATTAAAACCTGAACCTATTCCTTTAAATGTTAAAGTACTATTGTTAGGAGATGCAAGCATTTATCATACTTTACTTTCTTTAGACCCAGAATTCAAAAAACTATTTAAAATTAAAGCAGAGTTTGAAGAATCTGCTCCAAGAACAGATAAAAATATATTAAAGCTTGCCAACTTTGTTCATGGCTTCTCTAAAAAAGAAGGTATGCTTCCTTTAGATAAAGAGGCTATGGCAAAAATAGTAGAATATGCTTCTAGATTATCTGATGATAAAGAGAAATTATCAACAAGATTTAATGAAATAGGAGAAATTATTGCAGAAAGCTCTACTTGGGCAAGAATTTCTAAGAAAAAAATAGTAACAGCAGATTTCATTGATAAAACTTTATCCGAGAGAATTGATAGGGTTAAAAAATATGATTCTAGATATTTAGAAATGATTAAAGAAGATACGTTATTAATAAATACAACTGGTTACCAAGTAGGCGTAATAAATGGGCTTACAGTAATGACAATTGGTGATTATACTTTTGGAAAACCAGCTAAAATAACTGCAAATACTTACATGGGTAAAAATGGAGTAATTAATGTAGAGCGTGAAACTGAAATGTCTGGTCCTACACATTCAAAAGGTGTGTTAATACTTTCTGGATACTTAGGAGAGACATTCGCTCAAGACTTCCCTCTATCACTTAATGCAAGTTTATGTTTTGAGCAATTATATAATGGTGTAGATGGTGATAGCGCATCTAGTACTGAAAGTTATGCAATACTATCGAGTTTATCAGGAATTCCAATTAATCAATCTATTGCTGTTACAGGATCTGTTAACCAAAAAGGTCATATACAACCAATAGGTGGAGTTAATGAAAAAATAGAAGGATTTTATCAAGTATGTAAAACTAGAGGATTAAACGGAGATCATGGTGTAATAATACCTATACAAAATGTTAGAAATCTTCACTTATCAGATGAAGTAATAGCTAGTGTTAAAGAAGGTAAATTTCATGTATATGCAATTTCTAGTTTGGATGAAGGTATTGAAATATTAACTGGTGTACCTGCTGGTACAAAAAACAAAGATGGTAAATATCCTGCAGGAACAATAAAATATCTAGCTTACGAGAAATTAAAACAATATAATGAGAATATAAATAAGAAATAATTCAATAAAGAAAAAAATAAAAGGGATTATCCCTTTTATTTTTTATATTATATAACTAAATATTATTCAGCTTTTGGTGCTTCTGCCTCTGGAGCTGTTTCTACTGTTTCAGCTACAGGTGCTTCTTCTACTAATTCTTCTTTTATTGTAACTTCTTTAGTTTCAATTCTTGCACCAATTTTTTCTTTAGTCTTAGCAGATTTACCAAGTCTATCTCTTAAGTAGAATAATTTTGCTCTTCTAACTTTACCTACTCTTGTTACTTCAACTTTTTCTACTGCTGGTGAATGAACTAAGAATGTTTTTTCAACACCAACACCATAAGATGTTTTTCTTACTGTGAATGTTTGATTTACTCCTCCACCTTGTACTTTTATAATTATTCCTTCGAATACTTGTATTCTTTCTCTGTTTCCTTCTTTTACTCTTACATGAACTTTTACTGTATCTCCAACATTAAGTACTGGAATTTTATTTTTCATTTGTTCATGTTCGATTGATTTTATAATGTCCATTAAATTGAACCTCCTTTTTTCAAATATTATGACCTATTTTATTAAATCAGGTCTTTTCTGTTTTGTTATTTCTATAGATTTTTGTTTTCTCCATTTTGCAATCTCTTGATGATTTCCGAGATTTCAAAACTTCTGGCACATTTTTATCTAAAAATATTTCTGGTCTTGTATATTGAGGATATTCTAAAAGCCCCTCTGAAAATGATTCTTCTTCCACAGACTCTTTATTAATTACCCCTTCTATGTATCTAGATACTGAATCTATAAGTACCATTGCAGGTAATTCTCCTCCTGTTAGAACATAATCTCCAATTGATATTTCTTCATCTACTATTTCATCTAATACTCTTTGATCTATACCTTCATAATGGCCACATAGTAGTATAAGATGAGTTTCTTTAGATAATTCCTTTACTTTATTTTGATTTAGCACACTTCCTTGTGGTGATAAGAATATTGTTTTTGCACCTTTACTCTTAATAGATGTAAATGCATCATATACAACATCAGGCTTTATAACCATACCTGCTCCTCCACCATATGGAGTATCATCTACTTTTTTGTGCTTATCTTTAGAAAAGTCTCTAATATTAATTAAATTAATTTCTATTAAATTATTTTCTATCGCTTTCCCTATAATGCTCTGATTTAAACTAGAAAACATTTCAGGAAAAAGTGTAAGTATATCAATTTTCATTATACTAATCCTTCTAACAAATGAACTGTTATAGTTTTATTTTCAATATCAATATTTTTTATTACTTCTTTAATTGCTGGTAATAATATTTGTTTACCAACTCCATCTTTTACAACATATACATCATTACTACCTGTTGAAAAAACGTCATCCACTTTCCCTAATTCTTTTTGCTCATCTGTAAAGACTTTGCATCCAATAATATCTACAATGTAGTAAGAACCTTCCTCTAATTCTTCATCTTTATCTCTTTTTATTTTCAAATAAAGATTCCTGTAATTTTCAGCTTCTTCTATAGTATCTATTCCCTCTAATTTAAGGAATACCATATTTTTACTAAATCTTACTTGCTCAATTTTGAATTCTTTAAGTTCCTTTTTTATTGATATATATATTGTTTTAAAATTATTAAATTTAGTAATATCATCTGTAAATGGTTTTACTTTTATAACACCCTTTAATCCAGATGTATTTACAATTTGACCTATTTCAAAATATTCTTCCATATCAAATACCTTAATCAACAAATTCTACAGTTACTTTTTTTCCTTCTTTGGCAGCTTGTGCCTTCATTATTGTTCTAATAGCTTTTGCTATTCTTCCTTCTCTACCAATTACCTTTCCCATGTCGCTATTTGCAACTTTAACTTCAAAGGTAACTTGTTTTTCTCCATCTACTTGATTAATAGAAACCTCTGATGGATCATTTACCAAACTAGTAATTATTGCTTCTAATGAGTCTTTCATTAAATTAAGCCTCCTTTTCAATTAGACGTTTTACTGTATCTGTTGGTTTTGCTCCATTTTTTATCCATTCAGCTACTTTTTCTTTATCTAATTTTAATTCAGATGGTTCTACCATTGGGTTATATGTTCCTATTTGTTCGATTATTTTTCCATCTCTTGGTGATTTAGAATCAGCAACTACTATATGATAAAAAGGTGCTTTCTTTTTACCTGCTCTTTGTAGTCTTATTTTTACCATGATTTTTCCCCCTTTCAAAAGTATATATTTATATTAAATTTAAAAAATTAATATCTATTATTAGAACTTCATACCTTTTAGCGAATTCATGTCTAGATTTTTCATCATGTTCTTCATTCCGCCTTTATTATTTTGCATCTTTTTCATTAGCTTTCTTGTCATTTCGTATGAATTTATAAATTTATTTATATCTTGCACAGTAGTACCACTGCCGTTTAGCAATTCTTTGTCTTCTACTTGCATTTAATAACTTAGTATTTCTTTTTTCTTTTATTGTCATTGAACATATTATTGCTTCAATTTTTACGAATTCTTTATCATCAACTTTTATATCCCCAAATTTATTCATTCCAGGAATCATTTTCATAAGTGAAGAGAATGAACCCATTTTCTTCATTTGTCTTAGCTGTGATAAATAATCATCTAAATCAAATTCTTGTTTTTTTAGTTTCTTTTCTAATTTTTCTGCTTCCTCTAAATCAAATGCTTCTTCTGCCTTCTCTATTACTGAAAGCATATCACCCATTCCAAGTATCCTTGATGTCATTCTATCTGGATGAAACTCTTCTATATCACTAAGTTTTTCACCTGTTGCTGCAAATTTTATAGGTCTTCCTGTAACTTTTTTAACTGAAAGTGATGCACCACCACGTGTATCACCATCTAGCTTTGTAAGTATAATTCCATCTATTCCAAGATTTTCATTAAAGCTTTCTGCAACATTAACTGCATCTTGACCTGTCATAGAATCTACAACTAAAAGTATTTCATGTGGTTTTACATTTGATTTAACATTTTTTAATTCTTGCATTAATTCTTCATCTATATGAAGTCTTCCTGCTGTATCAAGTATAACTACATCATTTAATTTTGATATAGCTTGTGACATTGCCTGTTTTGCAATTAAAACTACATCTTTTGAGTTCTCATTTGCAAATACTGGTATATTCAAACTACTTCCAACTACTTGTAATTGTTTAATAGCTGCTGGTCTATATACATCACATGCAATCAATAGTGGCTTTTTACCTTGTTTTCTTAAAAGATTTGCAAGTTTACCAGCTGTTGTAGTTTTCCCGAGAACCTTGAAGTCCTACTAGCATTATTACTGTTGGAGGATTTGGTGTGAAATTAATCTTGCTAAGTGTCCCACCTAAAAGTTCTGTCATTTCATCTCTTACTATTTTTATAACTTGTTGTCCAGGAGTAAGTGATTTTAATACATTTTGGCCCAAAGCTTTTTCTTGTACTGTATTTACAAATTCTTTTACTATTTTATAGTTAACATCCGCTTCCAAAAGAGCTAGCTTTACTTCACGCATAACTTCCTTTAAATCGCTTTCTGTTATTCTTGCCTTACCACCAAGTTTTCTTGTGATTGCTTGTAATCTTGAAGATAATCCTTCAAAAGCCATCTGCTCACCCCTCCTATTTGTGTCTAATTATACTAGACAACTTAATTCTTTTTTTACATGATTTAGAATTTGTGCTATCTGTTTATCTGTAGACTTGTTTTGAATTTTTGTAAGTTCTGATAATATAACTGCTATTTTTTCTTCCTGTTTAAACATCCTTTTCATAATTTCAAGCTTTTCTTCTAATTCGAAAAGTTTACTCTCCCCTTTCTTTATTATATCTCTAACTGCCTGTCTAGTTATATTCTGATTTTCTGCTATTTCAGATAGAGATAAGTCTTTGTCATAGTAATCTTCTAAGATTGCTAATTGTTTTTCAGTTAATAGCTTGCCATAAATTCCGCAAAGCATACTTATCTTAACATTCTTTTCCATATTACTACCTCACAAATTTGTAATGCTATATTACTTTACACTATTTTTTCGCTTTTGTCAAGTATTTCCGTAAGAAAAGCCTTACTTTTCTAAGTAAAGCTTTATTTGTTTTCTATTATATTGTTTCTTCTATAAAATTTAATTTATTTATAGTTTCATTTCCTATAAAATCATTTGCTAATTTTACTAGTTCATTGAATAATGGAATCTGCCCTTTATGATGAACATCTAATCCATATATTACTCTTACATTATATTTTGCAGCAATTTTCCAAAACTCCCTGCATGGATATCTTGCATCTTTTAACTTCGCTTTTTTCTGTTCTTCTGATAAGTTATCAATTCCTTTACCTTTATAGTAAATTTCTTTAAATATCTTATTTAAATTTAATTCTAACGGTATATCGTATTTCTCGGCAGATTTACAAATCATGTTCGAAATCTTTTCTTCAACTTCTCCAAATTTATCTCTTACATTCATAAATAAATCTGGATGAGCAATAATATCTGGAATATTAAGTTCCATTGCTTTATCGATATACTCTGCATATCTTATTAATTCTTCATCTGTAAATACTTCTCCCTTATCAAAGATATTTAAATCACCATTATCAGTATAAACAAAATGTTGGCCTAATACCAATATGTCTGTTTCATCTTTTAACTCTCTTAAGTTATCTTCTTCACCTGGTAAATACTCAATTTCATATCCCGACTTTATCTTTACTTTATCCATATATTTTTCTTTTAATTTATTTATATTATCTAGATATTCATTTCTTTCAGAATATTTCATTCTAACATTTGGTCTATTATCAACTTCATCTTTCCATGGACAATGGTCTGTAAAGGCTATTTCTTTAAATCCCATTTTTATATATTCTTTAATATAGCCCTCATCTTCCATAGCAAAATCTGCATGTCCACATCTGTATGTATGTTGATGATAATTAAAATTCTGCATATTATTACTCCTTTTATAACTACTAAATTTCTATATAATTATGCTCACAGGCTCTTATCAATCTATTCATTATTGCAAGTCCTAATCCTTCTCTTTTTACACCTTCAATAATTACTAAATCAACATTATATTTATCTACTTTTCTAAGAAGTGTAAATATATTCTTACTTATATCTTCTAGGCTGTTCCCCATATCTAGTTTGTTATCTGTCTTATATTTATCTAAATTATTTGTTCTTCCTAAGACTAGTACATTTTTCTCTAGCTTTATTTCTTCATTTATTCTTTCCACAAGCTTATTTTCATCATCACTGTATACTAATAGACATTTTGTATTTGGTGCATAATGTCTATATTTCATACCTGGTGACATTACTTTTTCTTCCGCCTTACACTCATCCATTATTTGTTTTTCTATAACAACATCTATCCCTAAAGATTGTATATCTTCTACAGTAATTTTTCCTGGTCTTAATATATGAACTTTATTATCTACAACTCTTATAACTGTAGATTCTACACCTATATCTACCATACCTGCATCTAATATATAGTCTACTTTTCCATCTAATTCATCTATTATATCTTCGATCTTTGTTCCACTTGGCTTTCCAGATATATTTGCACTAGGTGCAGCAATTGGCAATCCTGCAAATTCTATAAGTTTTCTTGCAAAACTATTGCTTGGCATTCTTATTCCTACTGTATCTAATCCTGCTGTTACATTATTTGGTATACATTCTTTTCTATTAAATATTATTGTTAAAGGACCTGGCCAAAATTTATTAATTAATTTCTCTTCAATTTCTCCAACTTCTTGTACTAGATCATTTAACATATCTAAATTACAAATATGTACAATCAAGGGATTATCTGAAGCTCTACCTTTTGCCTCAAATATTTTATTTACAGCTTTTTCATCTAATGCATTTGCTCCAATTCCGTATACTGTTTCTGTAGGAAATAGAACTATTTTCCCTTCTTTTATCTCCACAGCTGCTTCTTTTATTTTGTTCAAATCTTCATTTGTTTTTAAATCTGCATATTTTGATTTCATATTAATTCCTTCTTATATTACTTTTGTAAAGTCTTTTTGATATTTTTTTGATTTGCTTTAATTTCTAAATAATTATACTCTATTTTTACTTATTTTTCAATATTTTGAATATTTTAACATATTTTGAAAAAAATATATTTATTAGTATGTAAAATTTAAAATGGAGGTTTTTATGGATATTTTAAAAATCGTTTCACTATCTTTTGGTTCTCTAGTAATTTTATTTATATTAACTAAGCTGATGGGAAATAGGGAAATGTCTCAGCTTACTATGTTTGACTACATTGTAGGAATAACAATTGGCTCAATTGCAGCAGAAATGTCAACATCCCTTGAAAACAACTTTATGGAGCCAGTAGTAGCTATGGTGGTTTATGGGCTAGTCACTGTGTTCATTTCATATATAACATGTAAAAGTTTAAGTTTACGTAGATTTTTTACTGGAAGAGCAAGAATTCTTCTTGATAATGGCAAATTGTATAGAAAGAATTTCAAATCTGCAAAAATTGATTTAAATGATTTTCTAATGGAATGTAGAATTAATGGTTATTTTAATTTGAGTGATATTCAAACTGCAATATTAGAACCTAATGGCAGAGTAAGCTTTCTCCCTAAAAGTTTAAAGCGCCCAGCTACTCCTGAAGATTTAAATCTTTCTCCTAATACAGAAAATATTGTTATAAATGTCATTCTAGATGGTGTTTTATTAAAAGAAAACTTATCAAAAACAGGAAATAATATAAATTGGTTAGAGAATAACTTAAAAGAACAAGGAATTAATGATTTGAAAAAAGTATTTCTTGCAACATGTGATAATCAAAACAACTTAAGTGTATATGTTAAACTAGATAAAAAAAATAAGCATGATTATTTTGAATAGAATGTAAACTGTAATTTGTGGGGAAAAAGGGGACAGACACCAAATTCCCCATATAAATAAATTAAGATATGTTTAAAACATGGGGGAATTTGGTGTCTGTCCCCTTTTTCTCCAACTTTTGTCTTATTTATTAAAAACTTTTCTATAATAGTCTTTTTCTAGTATTAACCTTGACATTTGAAATCTTCTATAAATATCACTGTTTATTTCATCAATATATCCTTTTTCTATCTGTTCTCCATTGTTTGCAATAAATTCTCCTGTTACTGCATTATATCTTCCTTTGTCTGTTATAAAGCTTCTGTCTGCAAATATTACTAATGGTTCTGAATCTGACAATATATCTTTTCCTATTAATAATCTTGAATCATACTCTACTCCAAATAGGTTTAATACTGTTGGTAAAATATCTATACTTGTTCCTAGTTTCTCAACCTTTATGGGTTCTTCCATACTTTCACTCCAGATTAAAAGTGGCATATGATATTTCTCAAACTTGTCATCTCTTTCATATGTTGATATTTCATTTATTTCTTCTAGTGTTAATCCATATGGATAGTGGTCTCCACTAATCACAATAACAGTATCTTCTAATTTGCCTGCCTCTTTTAAATTGTTTATTAACTCTCCTACTGCTTTATCTAACTCAATATTTGCTGCTAAATAACCTTTAGCTTTATCTGAATATGGCAAATTCTTTACAGCATCCCAATTTCTTCTAACCATTGCATTTCCTGTTGTTGTATAGTTTAAATGTCCACTTACAGTCATATAATATGCCAAAAACTTATCATTATTTATATAGTCCTTTGTTGTTACATCAATCATTTCATAATCACTATTTGGCCATTTGCTTGTATCCATTCTATTTTCTAATCCTGTTCCAACAGCTAGATATGAGTTGTATCCCATAGTGTCAATATATTTATCTCTTTCATAGAATGTTGCTTTATGATTGTGATAAGCATTTGATGAATAACCTAAACTTTCAAATACATTAGCATATGAATACGGCATATAGTTTCCTGCAATTTCCTTAAAACTCCATACTCCTTCTTTTGGAATAAGAGAAGTATCTGTCATGTATTCCCCATCTGCTGTACTTACTGGAAATACTGGAGTATAAAAATTATCAAATTGAAACCCTTCATTATATAATTTATATAAATTTGGTGTTAAATCCTCTCTTATCGCAAGTGAACTAAAAGATTCACCAACTAATACTACTAGATTCTTCCCTTCAAACATTCCTGTATACTCATTCTTCTTAGTTGGCTCCTTACTTGCAAAATATTCATGCATTCCTTTAACTTCTTTATCTTCTTCATTTTCGCTTAAGCCCTTAAAATCTATATTAGTTATATTGTATTCATCTTCTAAAGACTCTTTAATATTATTTGCATCTACATTTATAGCTAATTTTTCCTCAAATCCAAATGCAAATCTTTGGAAATCTATTCTCATAGCAGTTAAAAATCCCATTCTTTGTGCAGTAAGTTTTGGTACATGTGTGTTGTAGTATAGATTTTTATTTGAATATATATTATTTGGATTTATGAAATTTACACATAGTATTGATATTATTTGGACTAATACTACTGTTCCTATTTTAATTGCTGTCTCTTTTAAACTTCTTCTCTCAAAGTCTATTACTTTCTTTTTGTGTAGTACTATTAATACAATTAGTGGTAGCGCAAATAACAATATTCCGTACCAGTTCCTTAGAATCATATCAATTACTACATCCATGAATTCAGTAACTTGGCCACCATTTAATATTGAATAAAATGAAAGTATTGATTCATACATACTATAATATACTATCTGTGCTCCAAATAGTATTATTATAAACAGTGTAATTCCATAAGTTATAATCTTATTCGCTTTTGGCTTAAATATACTTGATAAAATATTAAATATTATCGCAATTGGTATAGAAAATAATATTATCAACCAAATGCTTGTTGGAAATGTTTTATATATCAAACAAGAGAATATTAACTCTTCATATATTATGAATAAAATATAATAAAATAATAAACTTAGTTTTTTCATCTAATTTCTCCCTAATTACTAATTTATTAAGAATAGCCTAAGATTATTCTTAAAACAATAATATCCCTTTTTTTAATATTTGTAAATTGTTTTAATTTAAATTAAGAATTTCTTAAGTAAAATACAAATATATCATAAAGTTTTAACTATGAAAAATGCTCCGGATATACCGGAGCACCTTTCATACCTCATATTTACCATTGATGATTGACATCAACATTGCATCATATGTCACACCATTCTCTGGTGATCCAGCAACTTCAATGTTGAAAGTTTCACACAAGAAAGAGATTTTCTTTTCAGGAGATGCATTGTTATCTCCTAAAAGTTCTATTACTCTTTCATCAGCCTCGTCAATATCTTCTGATGAGGCAAGTATTATTTTTGCTTTTTCTTTTGTATCTTTCATTATTTTCCCTCCTAGCAAATTATTACTTATGAAAGTACTGTATAACTTGATATTTCAAGTTATGTATATTATACTATATTTTTTACAAAATGTCTAGAAATTATTCTGTCCAATGTATTTATACATATTCTATTATTCTAAAAACTTTCTTTATTTTTTCTTGAAAGAATTCAAATAATAATGTATAATATATTTATATTATTTAATTAAAAGGAGTGATGCAAATGAAAGTTTATGATAAGGAAATATATGAAAAACAAGAAAGTATTAAATTTACCCTTTTAATTGTTATAGTATTTTTAGTAGGATTTTTTGCAGGATATCTTGCAAGTTCATTTACTTCTCAAAAAGAGGTGCCTGAAAATAAAACAGTACAAATTGAAAATGTTAGTGAATAAAATATTTAAAAATAGTAAAGATTATAAAAGAACTCAGAGTAAAGTCTACCCTGAGTTCTTTTTATATATTTCGTATAGTCCATATGGAATAAGGTTTTTATCTAAGATAATCTTATGTGTGCACATATTTATTATATCTTTAGCTTCTCCACCTGTTGCAATAATATTAATATTTGTATTGTTTAATACTTTCATAACTTTGTCAATCATTCCATCAATCATTACTGTATGAGCTGTTATTGTACCTATTTTCATACAGTCAATTGTATTTGTTCCAATTACCTTATCTGTTACTTCAACTTCTATTTCTGGTAATTGTGAAGTCATACTAGCTAAGGCCTTTATTGATGTGTAAGGCCCAGGAGCAATCATTCCTCCAAGATACTCGTTATTTTCACTAATAACAGAAAATGTTGTTGCTGTACCAATATCAACTACAATAATTGGTCCTTGATATCTACTTAAAGCTCCTACTGCTACTGTTATTAAATCTGCACCTAGTTTTTCTGGATAATCGTATTTTATATGTATTCCTGTTTTAAGTTTAGAACTAACAAAAACTGGAGTAATCCCTAAAATATTTATAGTTACTTCTTCTATCTGTTTATTAAATTCAGGTACAACAGAAGATATGATAACACCATTAATAGTTTTATCTTTAACTAATTTCCTTAAATGCTCCTCATGATATGAATATTTGCAGTCTCTCACAGTTTCATAGCGTTCTTCATCTATTACTCCTTGCTCATTTATAATTGAAGCAACAATATTAGTATTTCCTACATCAATTCCTAGTATCATTATTTTTCTCCATTCTTAGCTTTATAAATCTCAAGTGCTTTATTTAATACCTCAATTGCAACTTGTTTTTTTGGAAGTACATCAAGACTTTGGGTCTTGTCCTTTGTAATTATACTAATCTTATTTGTATCAACACCAAATCCTGCCCCATCATCATTTAAATTATTAGCAATTATCATATCACAATTTTTCGTAGTTAATTTTTTACGAGAGTTCTCAATTAAATCACTGGTTTCCATAGAAAATCCGCAGATAACTTGGTTATTACTTTTCTTTTCTCCAACAATCTTTAAAATATCATTTGTTCTAACAAGATTAAGCTTTATGTTATTATCACTCTTCTTAATTTTTTCATTACTTTGTGTTTCAACTGTATAATCTGCAACTGCAGCCGCTTTAATCAAAATATCACATTTGTCTGTGTTATTTATAACCGCATTATACATGTCATTTGCTGATTCTACATTTAGGACATTCACAAACATTGGTGGATTTATATGTGTTGGCCCTGAAATAAGAGTTACATTTGCTCCACGCCTTGCAGCAATTTCTGCAATGGCATATCCCATTTTGCCACTTGAATGATTTGTAATATATCTTACTGGGTCAATTTTTTCAATAGTTGGCCCTGCAGTTACAACAACATTAATACCTTCCATATCTTTTTCAAATTCAATTTCCTGTTTTATATAATCTAGCAAAATGCCCTCGTCTGGTAACTTTCCTTCTCCTACTGAAGCACAAGCAAGTCTACCAGTAGCAGGCTCAATAATTTCAAATCCGTATGTTTTTAATTTTTTCAAATTATCTTGAACAATGTTATTTCTATACATATTTGTATTCATTGCAGGTGATACAATAATTTTGCAACTTGCTGCAAGTGCCATTGTGCTTAGCATATCATCTGCTATTCCATTTGCAAGTTTTCCTATAATGTTTGCTGATGCTGGTGCAATAAGCATTACATCTGCTTTTTGAGCTAAAGATACATGTGCCACATGAAACTGAAAATTTCTGTCAAATGTATCTATAAGGCATTTATTATTAGTTAATGTTTCAAATGTTATTGGGTTTATAAAATTAATAGCATTTTTTGTCATAACTACATGTACATCTGCTCCTTCTTTAACCAAAGCACTTGCAACATTAGCCATTTTATAAGCAGCAATACTACCTGTAACCCCTATAACTACTGTTTTTCCTTTTAGCATATCTAAAACCTCTCATAATTTTTTTTATTTATATCTCTTTATAATTCTTCTACTGATAAATAATATACAATAGTATTGTTAATTTGTAAAGTTAAACACTCGTAAAATCTATTTACTCTACACTTTTTAAGCTTTCAATCATATCTATCTTTTTTAATTCTTTATTCATTATCAAATTAATTAATGTTGCAAATACTATTGTCATTAAAAACGCAAATATATAACTTGTTATAGTAGTTTCTCTACCAAACATAACCATATCTACTTCTGCTGTTGATATTATAAACGAAAGTAAAAATACTCCTAATATTAACCCTAAAAGTCCTCCTATAATTGTAAGTATTATATTTTCTCTAAATACATAACTAGATAATTCTCTATTGTAAAATCCCAATAATTTGATTGTAGCAAGTTCTCTTTTTCTTTCTTCTATATTTATACTGTTTAAATTATATAACACTACAAAAGCAAGCATTGCTGCACATGCTATTAATACTATTACTACCATGTTTAAACTTTTTATCATATCATCAAAGCCTTCACTAATACTACTTACTCTTAACACTTGTGATATATTATCATTTCCTAATAAAGTTTTTGAAATCTGTTCTTCAGACTCTTTACTTAAATTTTCATTAATATTTAAGTATATATGATTATCTATCATCTTTTCATCATATATTTGCTCATATACAACCTTACTCATATACACATAATGATAAACATAGTTTTCTACTATTCCCATTACTTTAACATTTTTGTATTTTTCATCATCAACTTTTATTGAAATTTCATCACCTATTTTAACATCTAATAATTTAGATATCTTTTCTGTTATTACAACCCCATCATCTTGAACATCTATTTTTTCCTTTGTTTTTCTATTTTGCATTGTTACGAAATCTGTTAATTCTTCTTTATTATCAATTCCAACTATATACACATTTAAATCATTGCCATTTGCTTCAATATCATTTGTTTGTTGTCTTATATATGTGTATCTTGAATCTTTACTATTATTCTCTATATATTTATTTAAATCTTCTATTTGATTATCATTCAATTCATTCTTTAATGTAATTTCAAAATCATATTTTCTTATATCTCCATATTGCTTATTTACAATTGAAGATATAGAGTTTCTTAATCCAAATCCCGTAAATATTAATGCTGTACAACCTGCAATACCTATTACAGTCATATATAGACGCTTTTTATATCTAAATACATTTCTTGCTGTTATTTTCTTTGTAAATGATAAATGTTTCCAAATAAATGGAATTCTTTCTAAAAATATCTTTTTACCTTCTTTTGGAGACTTTGGTCTCATTAGTTTTGCAGGTGTTGCCCTAAGCATCCTATAACATGCAAAAATTGTAGCAATTGTTGTAGATGCAAATGCTGCAACTCCTGCTGTTAAACTGTACTCAATATTTATACTCATTAAGACAGTTGGCATTGTATGATATAAAATTCTATATGCTTCTGCAATTACCCAAGGTAGTGTATATGAACCAATTACAATTCCTAATATTATTCCCATTAATGTTGCAGATGTAGAATATATTAAGTATTTAGAAGCAATTTTTATTCTACTATACCCAAGTGATTTATATGTTCCAATATTTCCTCTATTCTCCTCAACCATTCTTGTCATAGCTGTTAATGATACTAGGGCTGCAACTAAAAAGAATATTATTGGAAAAACTTTTCCTATTGTTGCAACACTATCACAATCTGATTTATATGATACGTATCCCTCATTTGTCTCTAAATTAAGTACATATATCTTTACTTTCAAATCCTCTAGCTTCTTTTCATTGTCTGCAATTTCTTTTTCTGCATCTTCTATTTCTTTTAATGCATTATCCTTTTCTTCTTTAAACTTACTTTCGTTTTCTTCAAGTTCAATCCAACCATTACTTATTTTATTTTCTGCTGATTTAAAATTTGCACTAGCTATTTTTTTATTGTTTTCAAGTTCTTGCTTTTGTGAATTTAGATTAGATAGACCATTATTATATTCATTTAGTCCTTTTTGTAATTCTGTTTGGTACCCCTGAATAATTTGTTTTTGATTTTCTATTTCAGCCTTTCCTTGTATTACACTTTGCACATTATTTATAGCTTCCTCAGGTGCAGATATACTATTTAAATATTCTAAATATTTATTTAAATCTGATATTCCTGTTCCTTGAAGAATTGCATTTTCTGCTGCATTTAGTTTTTGCTCTTCAACACTTAATTTATCTAAACCACTAGTAACTTCTTTTTGTTTTTCATCTAAAGTAGTTTTTGTTGAAGCTAAAGTCTCTTCCGCTTCCTGTATTTTATTTTCATATTGACTTATCTGATTATTATATGATTGTTTTTGCTTGGCAAGTTCTTTTTCTCCATTTTCTAAATTAGTCCTTGCATTTGCTAGTTTATTCTCTGCTCCTGTAAGTTCATCTTTTGCTTTTTTAAGCTCTTCTTTTGCATCATCTATTTTCTCTTTAGCCTCATTATATAATCTTGTATGTTTATCTTCTGCGAGCTTATTAGTCTTTTCCTCTACTTTACTTTGTATATCTTTTATTTCTTCTATATACTCATCAGATGTCCTATTCTTATTATTTGTATCTACTCTAGCATATATATTTGTATATTCCTCCATAGAAAATGCGTCTTCTAAAACTATTGCAAACCCAGAAATAGTTCCATCTCCTAATCTAGTATTTCCTCTTCCCATTTGTATGTATAATGGGGAATTTGCAAATCCTACAATTTCGTATTTAGTTATATTAAATGTATCTTCTAAATCTCTTTCAGAATTAGTAAATTCAATAGTATCGCCTATTTTATATTTTCCTGATAGTTTATTATCTAATACTATCTGATTCGCATTGCTTGGATATGTTCCTTCTAATAAATCTATTTTATTTATTGTATTATCATTTACATCTTTAGGCATTGATATTACATTTATAACTTCTTCTTTGTCTTCTCTTTCAGTAACTGCACACAAAGATTTTACTGGTTCGATATATTTAAGATTTTCTATATCTCTTACTTCTTCTATATCTTCACTATTAAATCCTACTGTTGACATCAAGTTTAAATCAAACATATTATAGTCATTCATATACTTGTTATATGTATCAAGCATATCAGGACTTCCTGTATTTATTCCAACATAAAAGGAAACACCTAACATTACAATTGCAATAATTGAGATGAATCTTTTTTTTGTTTTTTTAATTTCCTTTTTAACATCTTTTAGGTATGCCTTTTTCATAATTCCCTCCGATGGGGAAAATGGGGTCTGTCCCCTTTTTCCCCAATTTACCATTCTATTTCATCAATAGAAATTGGATTTTTATTAATATTATTCTCACTTACTTTTCCATTTTTTATTTTAATTACCCTATCTGCCATAGGTGTAATTGCTTGGTTATGTGTAATTATTATAACTGTTATATTTTTATTCCTTGCTGTATTTTGTAATAGTTTTAATACTTCTTTTCCAGTGTTATAGTCTAAAGCTCCTGTCGGTTCATCACATAAAAGAAGCTTTGGATTTTTAGCAATTGCTCTTGCTATTGCAACTCTTTGTTGTTCTCCTCCAGATAATTGTCCTGGAAAATTATTAATTCTTTTTTCTAATCCAACATCTTTTAGTACTTCTTCTGGATCTAATGCATCCCTACATATTTGACTTGCAAGCTCTACATTTTCTTTTGCTGTCAAATTTGGAATTAAATTATAGAATTGAAAAACAAATCCTATATCATTTCTTCTATATTCTGTAAGCTTCCTCTCGTTATATTTACTTATATCTCTTCCATCAATTATTATCTTTCCACTACTTATGCTATCCATTCCACCAATTAGATTTAATACAGTAGTTTTTCCGAGCCCCGCTTGGACCTACAACAACTATAATCTCACCCTTTTCTCCTGAGAAAGATACTCCATCTGCCGCTTTTACAGCCCCATTATTATATGTCTTTACAACATCATTTAATTCTATATAACTCATTAATCTTCTCCTTATACAATTCTGTTTATATATAAATATACTATCATTTTAATGTAAATTCAATATAGACTATGCCAAATTTTATTAAATATTTCCCTGTAAAATCTAAGCTACAAATTTCAAATTGGAAAAAATTGGGTGAAACTCCTTGACTTATACCTGAAAAATTTGTATAATTTAAATAAGATTAAGAGAGAATATATAAATACCCTCTTAAATCTAAGTAAACTTTATTAATGTGACCCAAAAAGGTACAAAAAAAGACTAGAGATGCAACCTCTAGTCTTTTGCTATGTACAAACTATCAAAATAATTTAAGAATAATATAAATGACAATTAGTACAAAAAACTTTATTATGGCACCCAAAATTTTCACCTCCTTTTGGAAGGCGGGCACAAAGATATTATATACTTTAATAATTCTATTATCAATAGTTAGATTACATTTTTTTACAAAAATGTAAAAATTTTCATTTTAATATGAATAGCATAATTTTTTAATAAATTTTTATAGACTTTTTCATAGTTATAATATAAAATAATTTAGATTATAATTTAATAAAGGAGATTATCTATGAATAATATATTTCTTAAATATCTATTAGTTTTTTTTGTATCTATGGTACCACTTATTGAGTTAAGAGGAGCTGTTCCAATAGGACTAAGTCCCCTTCTAGGAGATGCACTTCCTTTGATACCTCTTTATATTGTTTGTATCATAGGTAACATGCTTCCTGTACCATTTATTTTCTTTTTTGCTAGAAAAGTATTAATATGGGGAGCAGACAAAAAGTTCATTGGAAAATTCTTTACATTCTGTTTAGAAAAAGGTGAAAAAGGTGGACAAAAATTACAAGAAAAAGCTGGCCGTGGATTATATTTTGCTCTATTTTTATTTGTGGGAATTCCACTTCCTGGTACAGGTGCTTGGACAGGAACACTTGCAGCTAGTTTTCTAAATATGGATTTTAAAAAGAGTATTTTAGCAATTATTGCAGGAGTAATTCTAGCAGGAGTTATAATGGGGCTAGCATCTTTTGGAGTATTTGGTGCGTTTGGAGCAATGTTTAGTTAATTTATATATAGTTTGCAATATAACTTAATAAATATGTATAAAAAATAGATTGTATTTCTACAATCTATTTTTATTTTCTATTTAATATACATCATCATTCTAGAAGCTGCTGTGCTACTACTAGATATTTCATGTCTTCCTGATGCTGGATAGTATGTTGATTCTCCAAATAAAGCCTTTCTTCCGTCCTCCTCTAACTATACCTTCCATTGTCCATTCTTCATAATTTCCTTCTAACGAAGTAATATTTTTACTTTCTACTTTTCCAGTTGATTCTCCAAGGCTCGCAGCTCCTAAATGTCTACTCTCTACTGCCTGTCCAACATTAAATGAACTTGTATTAACAAATTTCATAACTCTATCCCATTGGCATCCCCATATCATTCCACTAACAACTGCATCACTATTTGTATCTAAATTTTTTTGTTTTCTATAAAGTTCATCAAACGATGCCTGCATTTTTCCAGGATTTGTATTCATAAACGAAGTATAACCAAATGATTTTGCATTATCTTCAAATACTGTAGTCTCATAAACTCCTATATAGAATCCTTTATTCTTCTTTACGCTCTCACACATTGCATCAAATTCAGCTTGATGTGCTGAAACATCTTCTAGTCCTCTATATGATGGTGTTCCACTAGTAGAAAAATCATATAGCTTTCCACTTTTACTTGCACTATCTATCATTTCATCATAATCTTCATCAGATACTGGAATCCAAACAAATTTATTTTTATTCTCATCAGCAATTACTAATCCTTCGCTAACAGTATCTGAAATTGCATTTTTAGATACTCTAAATCCTTTTGGTATTACTGCGATTTGTCCATTAGCGTCTGTATAATTTGTTGTTTCTGTATATATATCTGTCCAAGGAAACACTGTAACATCTACAGATATTGTACTAGTATATTTACCAGTTGTTACTGTATAGTTGTATGTTCCATTTAGATCGACAGCTGGCATACAGTTTAAATAAACTATTCCCTCACCTTGAATAACTTTAATTTCTGGAAACTTTGTCAACATTATTATTGGTAGAAGTGCTACATTATTTCCATTCATAGTTCCATAAAAACCATCAAGTACTTGATTTGCTAAATCATTATATGATTTATTGACATCAATATCCTCATCACCTACTGTTCCACCCACTGCAATAGTTATAGTATTCATTACCTCATTAAATGTAATTGTATTAGGATCTCGGCCTTTGTATTCATCAATTTCATTAACCATATATTGCTTCATTTCTCTGTAATTACTATTATTCAAAGTATTATTTATGAAATTACGTTGTTCATCTGGTAAAGAATTGTTGTTACTCAAAAATGCCACTATAAAAAATCTATTATACTCATAAACTAATGTTTCTTTTTCTTGTTCTGTTTCAATAAACATTAAATATCCTAATCTATACATAAATTCGTTTATACTCATTTCATGTCCATTTAATATATTAACAATATCTTGTATAGATACTTCCTCTGGAGTCATTCCCTCAAATGGTGAATCTTCCATTTCTATTACAAACTTTTTCATGTCTTCAATATTATCAAAGTTTGTTTCTGCAAGCATATTCACTGCTTTCAAAATTGCTGGCTCTATTAATTCAGGATAATATCTTTCTGCATTTGGTATAAAATATATTGATGCTGAAGTATCATCACTTAAAAATACTCTTGTTTCTACTAAATCCTCTACATCTGTTGTCGGTTCAGTCTCCCCATGTCTTCTTACCTTAATATTTAAGTTACTTTCTACAATAATATCATATTTTCCATCTTTACTTAAAACTATATTTCCGTTTTTTTCTTTTCCTAATTCTCTATAAATAGCATCTGCCAAACTACTTACTGTCACTTTTCCTCTTCCTGCTGCTTCATCCATCATAAGTGAATATTTTATTGACTCTGCTTGCTCTTTTAAAAGTGCCATTTCTGTTTCTTCTGCTGCAAACTTTGTTGTTCCAAATAGTCCACCATTTAGTGCTACATTTATTGTCACTCCAACTAATATCAGCATTACTATTATTGT
>CAOJKK010000011.1 GCA_948437895.1 uncultured Clostridium sp. | reverse complement strand
ATTGTTATTATTAGTGCTATTAATGTTATTCCTCTCTCTTTAGTCTCTCTCATAAATTTATCTCCTTTTTCTTATGTTTTACCAATTTTTTATTCTTATGTATATTATAAAATATACCATTTTTTTTGTCAATAAACTCAGTTATCGTTTTTTACCTATATATTTTAATATTTACATATTAAATTACTAAGCCACTAACTTAATAAACATATAGAAAAAATAGATTGTATTTCTACAATCTATTTTCCTTTTTGTTGAATATGAAATTAATTTATAGTTAAATCCATATATGGCTCAACGCCATCCTGAATTAACATGTCATTCAATTCTAATCCAACATTCTGCACTTGTTCATATTCCTCAAGTACTTTTTGAGAGAGTTCATCTACATTTTCAGTAACCTCTTCAATTGTAGCCTTTGCAAGTCCATCAGAAAATCCCAATCCAAAGAAACCTCCGAACATTGGACTAAATGATGTCCATACGCCTTCTTCATTCAAATCCGGAAATGCATACAGTAATGGAGAAAGTGTCCTTTCATTTGTTAATTTCAGATAGACAAGCTTGTTTGCAGTTTCATCATATAAACCATATATATACCTTATAGGATCATAATGGGATTTGTATTGTTCTTCCATATAGCCTTTAATCTCCTGACTATTGTCTTCCAACACAAAAAATCCCTTAAAATCTTCCTTTAGATCACTATACCGTCCATTTTGTTGAAACTTTCCTGTAATTTTGAATACTCTCATAAAATTCCTCCTAAAACAAATTTGTTTTACTTTATTGTAATATTATATTACAATTGCAATGCTGACCTCAAAGCTGTAAAACGAAGATTATAATTTGGATGTAATCCATATTATAGCCGTTATTATATCATAATTTACATAAGTTTGCAACTCTGCCTTTTTGCTATTATAAAATTATACTAAAAAAGACCATAATTGTTAAAATCTTATTTTAGCAACTATGGTCTTTTTTATTTTATCTAATATACTAAGAAACTTTTTCTTTCTTTTTTATCCTGAATTCAATGAAGTCATTAACTAATATTTTTATTATTGCAATTATAGGAACAGCTAGGAACATTCCAAGTACTCCAAAATATGCCCCAAATACTGTTACAGAGAATATTACAAGTATTGGGCTTAATTTTAAAGCATTTCCTATAATCTTTGGATTTATTATATTTGCATCTAATTGTTGAAGTATTACTACTACTATAAGCATCCAAAGAGCTTTAGTAAATCCGCCTGTAAATACAGTGATTAATGTAGCTATAGCTACAGCTATTATTGCTCCAAAGTATGGTATTATATTAAATAGTCCTATCATAAATCCAAGTAATACCCAATATTTTACTCCTAAAATCCACATTGCTATTGAAACAATTATTCCTACTACGATTGCATCTATTACTTGACTAGATATAAATTTAAAGAATATATTATTTGCTTTTTTAAAATAATTGTCAAGTGCCTTGCATGTCTCTTCTTTAAACACTGCTCTTGCAAGTTTTTTTATAAATTTTAGTATTTCTCCTCTCTCTAATAATATATATACAGACATAATTAGTGATACAAATATATTAAATATACTACTTGCTACTCCAATTACTCCGTTAATGTAGTCTGTTATATTATCAAGAGTTATTATTTTTGTTATATCTATTTTCTGTAGATTGTTTATAATTTGTTGAACACTTTCTTTTTTTATTATTGTGTCTTCTGGCATATTATTTACAAAATCTATAGCATTTTTATAATATCCTGGTAAATTGTTTGCTAAATCCATTACACTCTTTGAAAGTGCTGGTATTAGAATATTTATAACTATTACTAATATCAACATAGCTATAATATATACTGTAATTACAGATAATCCTCTTGCTCTTTTACTTATTAATTTAGGTTTTGCTTTTTTATACAGCCTCTCAATCTGCCTACATGGTATATAGAATAAATATGCTATTAATATTCCCATCAAAAATGGCATTAATATTGATATTAGTTTTCCAACCCACTCTGATATATCATTAAAGTTGTCTAATGTTTTATAAACAAATATTACTGCTACTGCAAATGTGAACCAATATATCCACTTTGTCCAATTTCTTTTTTCTTTCATAAATTTCTCCTTTTAAAAATCTATTTCTAAACCTACTGGGCAATGATCACTTCCCATTATTTCTGAATATATATATGCATCTTTTATATTCCCACCTATTCTATCAGATGTAAGGAAATAGTCAATACGCCACCCTGCATTATTTGCTCTAGCATTAAACATATATGACCACCAAGTATATGCTCCAACTTTTTCTGGATATATCTTTCTAAATGTATCTATAAACCCAGATTCCAAAAGCATATCTATTTTTCCTCTTTCTTTATCTGTAAATCCAGCATTTTTTCTATTTGACTTTGGATTCTTTAAATCTATTTCTGTGTGAGCCACATTTAGATCACCACATACTATTACTGGTTTCTTACTATCTAACTCTTTTAGATATCCTCTAAATGCATCCTCCCAAGTCATTCTATAATCCAATCTTGCAAGTTCTCTTCCTGAATTTGGAGTATAGCAATTTACCATATAAAATTCATCAAATTCTAATGTAATTACTCTTCCCTCTTTATCATGTTCTTCTACACCTATCCCACAACTAACATTTAATGGCTCCTTTTTAGTAAATATTGCTGTTCCTGAATATCCTTTTCTTTCTGCATAGTTATAGTACTCATGGTATCCATCTAAATCTAACTCGATTTGTCCTTCTTGCATTTTAGTTTCTTGAACACAAAATATATCTGCATCCAAATCTTTAAATATATCAATAAATCCTTTTTTATATATTGCTCTTAGGCCATTTACATTCCAAGAAACAAGTTTCATTTATTATCTCCTTATTAAAAAATTTCAAAAGATTCAACAAAAGGGGACAGACCGCTTTTGTTGAATTTATTCTTTATATATTCTTAATTTAACTAGTAAACTATATATTTTAGTTCCAAATGGTACCATATATATATCTTCTTTTGTAAGTAACTTCATTAATAATACTATTAGTACATATGAAATCATACCAATAAATATAGATATTATTGTTGATATAGAATTTCCTACTTGCGTTATTAACAATCTATATGCAAAATAGACTATTACTCCCATAATTCCTGATGCAATTATTGGTTTTAGAACATGGTCTTTTAAGTTCATTTTTAATTTTATCTCTTTATTTAAATAGTACATACATATTACAAATAATATTATTTGACTTGCTATTGCACTAAATACAGCACCTAATATATTTATATTTGGATTACTTATTAATACTATATTCATTATTAATTTTACAACAGATCCTATTGCCAAAGCTATTGCTGGAATATGAACTTTTCCAAACCCATATAATCCACCTTCTACAACATAGTTCAATGATACAAATATCATTGTTATTGTACTATACATTAATATAATATCTCCATTTGATGCAGCTGGATATATTAATTGTAATATAGGTTTAGCAAGTGCTAATAATCCTGCAGCACATGGCATTATAATAAGTATTGATGCAAAGAATGAAAATGATAATCTTTTATTTACAGAGTCATAATCTTTTACTGATATTGCTGAAGAAATCGCTGGAACTAATGCTGTACAAAACGCTCCTGTTATTGCAAGTGGCAAATGTATTATTGTAACTACTTTTGATAATAATCCTGACAGTTCCATTGCTTTAGCTTCTAGTGCAGCCTTTCCACCCTCTATCATTCCGTGAAAAAGCTGTTTGTATACAGTTACTTATTGTAACAGTATCTATCATGCTATTAATAACTGATATTAATGATCCTAGTGTCATTGGTATTGATATTGCAAAAATCGTCTTTATAATCTTTCCTGTTGTTTTATCTTCTTGAAGTACAGTTTGAGCTTCACAATCTGCCATAATTCCTTTTTTTCTTCTTTTATAGAAAATATACAAATATGCAAAAGAAATTAAAATAGCAAGCGTGGTAGAAACATTACCTCCTGCAGCCATTACAGCAGGATCTTTTCCTACTAATGCATATACAAATGTTATTGTAAGTAAACAGTTAAAGAATTGTTCTAATGTTTGTGATACACTTGTAGCTTTTTGGCTACCAAGTCCTGCAAAATATCCTCTAATTACTGATGATGATGCAACAAACATTATAGCTGGCGAAAGTACCATTAACACATATTTTACATCTGGTACATTTAGCACTTTAGTTGCAATAAATTCTGCTCCAAAGAATAATGCTATTGAGAAAAATGCTCCTATTGCAGTAAATATCTTTAATGATGTTTTAAATATTCTATATGCTCCTCTATGGTCACCAATTGAATCTCTTTCTGATACCAATTTTGATATTACTGTAGGTATTCCTACTGATGATAATGTAAGTAGTAGAGAGTATACAGTGTAGCCAGCATCATAATATCCATTACCAACATCTCCAAAACCATCTACATTTATTATTACTAGTCTATATACAAATCCTAAAACTTTTATTAAAATTTGTGCAATCATAAGCATTGCAACATTTTTCATAAAAGATGTTCCTTTTTCTTTTCTTACTTTATCTTCTGCTTTCATAAAACCTTCCTTTTATTAATTAATAGTTTATTTATATCATATATATGGTCGTTTTACAAGTTCTTAAAATTCTAATTTTAATCTGGTAAATATTGACATTTTTTCTCCTGTATTTTATACTACTTATGCCTACTTGCTTAGTGGCAGGGAGGAGGTTAGTTACATATATGTATAACTGCACGAAACTTTTAGCTTTATACGTAATTTATTTAATATTAAGTAAATTTGATAAAGACTAAACAGGAAAAAGACTAGGATCTGCACTCCTAGTCTTTTTTATAGTACATAATGTATAACTTTACTACTTAAGATATTTTTATTATAACTTACATTTTATTATATGTCAATATTTGTAAATACATTCTAATTAATAGTTTTTATATATTAAATATGTCTTAATACCATCCTTTATTTTGAGAATGATTCCATGCATTTTGTGGATTACCATATCTAGAACTAATATAACTTAATCCCCAATTTATTTGTGTTTGATAATTTGTTAGATAATCAGATCCTTTTGATGCCATTTTAGATCCTGGCAATGCTTGTGGTATACCATATGCTCCTGATGATGCATTATATGCATATGGATTCCATCCACTTTCTTTATTCCATAAACTAATTAAACAATCAATGTCTGTTTCTGACCAACCATAAGAACGACATACTGTTGCTGCATATTGTTGGTATTCTAAAGCAGATCCACTTCTAGCTCTTCCTGCGCTCCTATATGTTACTTTTGTTTGAATTTGAACTATTTTGTTTACAGGTTCTTTAATTACTTTAGATGATAATTCAATTCTTTCAATTTCAACATTGTCTTTATATTTAACTTTATAAGTTACTTCTTTAATTCCATTTTTTCCTGCTTGTATTACTCTGTTTGTTGTATCGCTTCCATTAGAAACATCTTTTGTTATTGTTTCAAAAGGTATTTCCTCTTCTACTGTAATAATTTCTTCTACTATGTTAGAATAATTTTTTGCAATTTCTTTAATGTCATTATTTACTTCTTCTTCTGATATCTCAGCTATCTTTGTAGGTTCTTCTCCTACTTTTGTAATTATTATTGTGTTTGTATCTGTTATCTCTTCTTCAGTACTTGGCATTACTACCTCATCTGATGATAACATTATATGGTTTTCTTCTAATATTTCAGATACTTTTGTTTTTGATGTTAATACTGTAATCTCATGGTTATTTGAAAATTTAATTTTTACATTATTAAATTTTGTATTTCCTGCGATTACTGATATTCCTAAAATTAATATAAAAACTACACTTATTGCTAATACTTTTCTGTAAGATATAGATGCGTTTTTTACTTTATTCATAAATCCCTCCTTCAAGCGATCTTTTATATTATACTCCTTTTTCAAACTTTTGTCAAATTTGGGAGTATTTTCTTCTAAATTCCTATAGTTTATTATATGCTGCTTGTACCAAAATATGCCTATTTATCCATGTTTTACTAATTATATTTTTTGTACCAAAACTTATATTAATATTATTGATATAAAAATTTCACTGTGATATAATGAACAAGTAAAATAATAAAATAGGAGGTTATTAATATGTGGATAGCATTAATCATTATTGTACTACTAGTTTTAGCTATAATTAGTATGTATAATAGTTTAGTTAGATTAAGACAAAAAGTAAAAAATTCATGGAGTCAAATTGATGTACAATTACAAAGGAGATTTGATTTAATTCCAAATTTAGTAGAAACAGTAAAAGGTTATATGGAGCATGAGAAAGATGTTTTAGCAAAAGTTACAGAACTTAGAACATCTTGGGCAAATGCTGGTTCAGTTGCAGAAAAAGCTGATCTTGACAATCAACTTTCAGGAGCTTTAAAAACAATTATGGCAGTTTCTGAAAATTACCCAGATTTAAAAGCAAATCAAAACTTTTCTGAATTACAACAAGAATTACAAAATACAGAAAACAAAATATCATTCTCAAGACAATTCTATAATGATAGTGTTACAGTGTATAACACAAAATTAGAAGTTTTCCCTTCTAATTTAATTGCTTCAATGTTTGGATTTAAAGCTGAAGATTTATTCAAAGCTGAAAGTGATGAAGCTAGAAAAAATGTTAAAATTGATTTTAATAAATAAAATTAATAGGATTTTGGAAAATCATCCAAAATCCTATTTTATTTCAAAAATTTTCTTAGTATTATTATATGTTTCTCTTGCCACCTCTTCTAAAGATATCCCTTTTACATCAGCTATTTTCTGCGCCATATATTTTACATTTCTCGAATCATTTCTTTTACCTCTTAATGGTTCTGGACTAAGATATGGAGAATCCGTTTCTATAAGTATTCTATCTAATGGTACCATTTTTATTATTTCATCTGCATTTTTAGAATTTTTAAAAGTTATAGGACCTGCAAATGATATATAAAATCCCAATTTTAATCCTTCTCTTACTAAATCTACATTTAATGGACAGCAATGAAATACTCCATTTTTTTCACATTTTATTTTATTTTTTAATATGTCTAATGTATCATATATTGCTTCTCTCGTATGAATAACAATAGGAAGTTTCAGTTTGTTTGCTATTTTAATTTGCGAAATAAATACATGTTTTTGCAAGTCTTTGTTTTCAGTATTCCAATGATAATCTAAGCCTATTTCACCAATTGCAACAACTTTTTTATTCTTTGCTAATTCTTCTATTTGATTTAAGTATTCTTCTTTAAAATCTTCTATATCATTTGGCGAGATTCCAGCAATTGTGTACATGAAATCGTAAAGTTTTGCTATCTCTATAGCTTTTTTAGAAGACTCTAAACTATAACCAGCATTTATTATTTTAGTAATGCCTTCATTATATATTTCTTTTATTAATTCATCTCTATTTTCTTCAAATCTCTCATCATTATAATGAGCATGTGAATCAAAAAACTCCATTTCTACCCCTATTCTTCTACCATTGCAACTACTGTAGCAACAGCATACTCTTTACAATGCGATATTGAAATATCTATATTCTTGATCTGATCAAATTTTATATCTAAGAACTCAATTTTAGGATTCCCATTTTCATCATTAATAACTTGTGCGTTATGCCAAGATATATCAAATTTATTTTTTAGCAATGATGATACTGCTTTAAAAATAGCTTCTTTAGCTGCAAATCTACCAGCATAGTGATAATATTTAGCATTTCTTTTACTCTCACAATATTCTATTTCATCAGGTGTAAAAAGCATATTTAAAAAAGTTACTCCTGATCTCTCTATTGATTGTTTTATCCTACTTATCTCTATTATATCCGTTCCGCAAAGTACTTTCATGTTCTCCTCCACATTTATCTATTTAAGTGCTATTAAAGTTGCTAAGTTTAATATATTTAATAATATTGATATTACTAAAGTTATTAGTATAACCTTATTTACTCTACTGCTATTCTCAATATTAAGCTCTTTATATATAATTTCATACTTGTTTTTTATTTCATTATAAAGTTCCTGAAGTTCAAAAACCTCTTTCCATTTGTTATAAAAAATAGTTCCTATTGCTGAGTTTGTGATTTCTTTTAACCATATTTCTTTTGTAAATTTTGTAAATTTCCTTCTAATATTATTAATATCTTTTCTGCTTCTAAATTCATTCTCCAGTTTTTTTAGATAAATTCTCTGATATAGGCTTATTATTAACGTATATAAATATTCATTTTCATAATCAAACAATAATTTTGTATAATTATTAATATCTATACTAGATGTCATTAAGCTTGCACTTTGTTTTGTAAATCCAAATCTTGAATATTTAAACTGCTCTATTATCCCTATATTTCTATCAAATTCATCTATATTAAAATCCAATGTATCATTACTAGAAAGAACATTGCTATATCTCAAAAAATCGCTTTGTATATTTTTAAAATCTTCTTCTGTATTCCAATTGTCTTGGTCAATGCATGAATATGTATATACAAAAAATCTCTTGTTATATAAATCTACATCTTTAAGTCCAATTGAATTGTTATTTACACCAATTACACTATTTATAAAGTTAGAAAGCTCTGTCATATTACTAAATTTATCTGTTTGTATTTTTATATTTGTGAAATCTCTCAATTTAGTAAAATCTGAATTTATATCTTTAAATCTATAGTTGAAATTTAATAAATCTGAAAACTTCTCACTATTATCTACATCAGTTTTAATAACTAAAAAACATACTCCTGTGTCAAAACATATTATTTCCATTTTATTAATATTGAAGAATATACCTTCACTATCACCGACTTTGCCTTGTATTTTTGTGTCAAAATTATATTCAAAAATATTGCAATGTAATTTAGATAGTACTATTGCTTTGGTTTTATTGTCTAATCTTTCTAGATTATTTATTTTATCCCTATTAAATGAAAACATTGGAAAGAAGTATTCCCTTATATTTTGAATAAAATATGAATACAAATTAAGATCTCTTTCCTTCTCAAATACTTTTAATGTAGAATTTCTATTATTCAACAAACTTAACAAGTATTTTTCATATTTATTTTCCTTGATTAAAAAAGGTTTTATAAAATATGTATATTGATACTTTACCTTTAGTTCCATTATTTATCTCCTCTTTAGTTTAAATATAGACAAAAGGGGTCTGACCCCTTTTGTCTACTTTTGATAATATAATCCGCTATTACTTAAATGCCATGTACCTATAAAGTCTATATAAATGTTGTTATCCAAATTAATTGTTGTATCTTGAGAAATCGCTCCAACTTTGTTTATGCTTCCCCAAGCTCCATCTTTTTTAACTGCTGCAAATCCTTTTGAGTTTTGTTCTGTTCCATCTTCATAGATATAATCTACTACTACTTTTCCAGATTTATCTACATAACCATATTTTCCATCCTTTTTGCTTAGGAATAATGTATTTGCTGTTAATAAATCAGATGAATTCTTTTCTTCTAACTTAAAGTTATAGTATTTATATTCATTGTTTGTATATACTTTAATGTATCCTTTATCTGTATTTACTTCTGATACTATTCCAGTAACCTTTTGTCCTAAGTTGTTATCAAATATAACTGTTTCTGTATCTGTTTTATCAGCTTGTATAAATCCTCCATTTTCAACATATACCATATTTTGATATTCAAATTTTATTACTTCTTCATTTTCTAAATTGATTACTCCGTATTTTCCATCTTTTTTAGCAATGTAATAAATTGAGAATGCATATTTTAAATCTTCATATTGTGGTTTTATTTTTTCTTCATTTGCCTTACTTACTACTCCATATTTTCCATCATTATTTACTACCACTATATTTTCAGATTTAGCTTCTACTATGTCTTTATATCCACCATCTATTATAATTTTCTTTTCTTCTGTATCCATAAGTTTCCAAGTATTATCTTGTTTTACTGCAAATAGATTTGAACTACCTAAATATTTTACGCCTTCATATGTTGGTTCTATTAGGATTGTTCCACTTGTGCTGATTACACCATATTTGTTTTCTGCATTTACAATTACATATTCACTCTTATATCCTTCTTTTAGTGTAAGGATATTTTTATATTCTGTATTTATAATTGTTTGACCTTTTTCATTTACTAATCCAAGTTTTCCATCTTTCTTTACTAAGAAGTTGCTTGTTACTCCTTTTAATGCTGTTATTTGATCATATTCACAAGGTAAAACCTCTTGTCCCTCAAAATTTATTATTCCATATTTTCCATTTCTGCTTACTCTTAACACATTATCTTCATACCAAACATTTTGTTTAGAATCCAAATTGTCTATTGCTTCTATTTTGTCATAACCAGTTAATATTTCTTCGTTTTTCTCATTAATGGCTTTTGTTTTATATGTACCATCTGAATCATTAACATCGTATGTACATATGAATATAGGCTTAGAGCTATTTGGTATTGCTATCATTTCATCATATGATGCTTGTATTACTGTTTCTCCCTCGTTATTTATTACTCCAAATTTACCATTTTCATAAGCTGTATAATATGAATAGTTTTTTACTTCTATTTTCTTTCCACTGTTTTTTACTATATTTACAATTGAGATAATAACCATAATTATAACCGCTAATGCTACAATTACACCTATAACCTTTTTAAAATTTAGTTTTGGCTTTTCATCATATCTTCTACCTCTGCTACTCATCCAAAAACTCCTCCTATTTTACATTTATTTCTTTATTAATATATCATACATTACTTGTTTTTCCAATAGTTTTCATATAGTTTTTTTGCAGTCTCAGGACTATCATCTCCTACCATATTTTTAACTGGTGCAAAGTCCTCTTCCCTTTTACCCCTAAGTATTGCAATGTCATCAAACAATTTAAAACTATCAAATATAAATTGTTCAAACTTATATGCATTTGATTTATCTGGTTCAATCAAATTTCCATCTTTATCTAAATAATTAGATTTCTTAAAGGCTACATGATATTCTAGTTCTTTAGTACTTGATCTTTTTACTGCATTTATATTAAATAAATTACACATAATATGTGATTCACCAAATACTAATTCACCATTATCATCTGTAATACTTGCAATATCATCTGGTAATTCTGTATATTCTATTACTTTTACTCTATTATTTTGTTTGCAAAGCACTCCTACTTTTTCATCTGGACTTCTTTTAAGTACAGTTCTTGTTCCTATTTGGTTACCTCTGCTTGCTGTTAAACCTAACAATAAAACATCTATATTTTTTAATAAGATATTATCAACAGAACCTATAAATATCCATTCTATACCTCTTTTGTCCATGTCCTCTATAGCACCTTTTTTTAGCATAGAATTAAATATTCCTCCATTACCATTAGATGCTTCTTTTATTATTCCATCTTTTCCTACTAAAAGTTTTCCTTGTTCATCTAATAAAGGAAGCTTTCCTTGTTCAAATATATATACATATTCTTTAGGGTATCCGAAATAATTGTTTTCTTCTAAAAAGCTAGTAGTATCTTCATTGTTTTCATTACTTGTCATTATATACCATGGTATAGTCACGCCATATTCTTCTCTTGCTCTTTTTAAAGTATCTACTATGATTTCAAATAAATATTTTCCGCCATCTTCAAATTCTATTTTATATGTACCTTTAGCTTTTGGATGCCCGAAGCCTTGTTCCTTGGCCTCCTGCCATTGTTGCAACTGCAAATTTATTACTTTTTATAATTTCTGTTCCAACTTTTATATACTTTTCTATTTCTTCTTTAGCTAATCTATCAGGATTAACTCCTGTAATTGGTTGTAATTCTTCTAAATCTACATATAAATCTTCAAATGTCTTATCATATAATTCCTTTAATTCTTCAAAGTCGATTCTTAAAACTTGCTCTATTAATTTGTCTTTAACTTCTTTTTCAGATTTATTTATAAATTCTATAATATGTTCTTGTTTGTATTTATTTAATATTTCTTTTGCTTTAATATAATTATCTTCCATTCTAAATCCCTTCTTTATACTTTCATAATATAACATTATTTTTACTTTTTGTCCACTATTAATATTTTATTATCTTTCAGTAAACTGCTCCAAGCAAAAAGTTGAATTATAACATATATTTATAACTGTTTTAATATATATGTAATAAGAGGTGTGTACATGTATAAGATGAAAATAATTGTATTCAAAATTAAAAAACTATTTATTCCTACTTGTATATGCTTATTTACTATGTTTTTATTAATATTTTCAAATAGTAATCTGTCATCTGCTAAGACTGGCCTTTCTTTATGGGCAAATTCAGTGGTTCCATCTTTGCTTCCATTTTTTATTGCTACAGAATTACTTGGTTATACAAATGTTGTTTCAATATTAGGTAAGTTATTAAATAGATTTATGAGGCCTATTTTTAATGTTCCTGGAGAAGGTGCCTTTCCATTTGTTATGGGAATTATAAGTGGTTATCCAATGGGCGCAAAAATAGTATCTAATTTTAAAAGTCAAGGAATATGCACAAATGAAGAAGCTGAAAGATTGCTGGCTTTTACCAACAATTCTGGTCCTTTATTTATAATAGGAACTGTTGGAATAGGATTGTTCAAAGATACAAATACAGGAATCCTACTTTTTATTACCCATATTTTGGCATGTCTTACTGTAGGGTTCATTTTTAGGTGGTGGAAATCTGGCAGAAAAAAAAGGACTGCTTTCTTAGAAGATTCATCAAATAACCTTCCATCAAAAGTATCTTTATCAAATTTAGGAGAAGTTTTGGCATCTTCTATAATGAGTGCTATTAACACTGTTTTTCTAATTGGTGGTTTTATTGTTTTATTTTCTGTAATTATATCTATTTTAGAAAACAGTGGTATATTAGATGCTGTAGGGAATTTTATATCTCCTATATTAAATGTGTTTGGAATACCTGTCTCATATGCTGATGGAATACTTACTGGTTTATTAGAACTTACTAATGGTGTTTGTTCTATAGCTAGTATTGCTAATAAATCTATTTCTAAAAATATTATAATTTGTGCATTTCTACTTGGTTTTGGAGGTATATCTATAACTCTTCAAATTTTAAGCATTACATCCAAAGCAAAAATTTCTATTAAACCTTATATAATAGGTAAACTTCTTCAAGGAACATTTGCAGCTTTTTATACTTATTTATTTCTAAACACATTCTGGTTTTTGAATCTGGATTTATAATATATTGCATTTTACATAATTTTGTGCTATTATATTTTCATAATTAAACGCTTTTAGTGCTTATTATGTGTTGTCATTCAAAATTTTATAATTGTTAGGAGGTCTCATCATGGCTAAAATTTTAGTTCACGTAAGTCTTTCAAGTGGTGATAATTTTGTAGAAATAGTCAACCTAAAGAAAGTCTGGACAAACCGGAATAACATTTGGGGGAAATGGGCTTTAATGTATTCAGATAATAAATATGAATACAATACTCTTTTCTATTCTTCTGAATACAATGTAGTTGACTCTGCAAGGAAAAGACTTATTGAAGCATACAAAAATGGAGAAAGCAGTGTTTCATTATAAAAAATTTTGATGACATTAAAGGGAACCTTTAAATAGGTTCCCTTTTCTATATCTATTTAATTATTTAGCAGCAGCAATTAATCCTTTAAATAATGGTCCTGGTTTATTTGGTCTTGATTTAAATTCTGGATGGAATTGTCCTGCTATAAAGAATGGATGATCTTTTAGTTCAACTATTTCAACTAATCTTCCATCTGGTGATGTACCACTACAAATAAGTCCAGCTTCTTCCATTCTTTCTTTATAAGCATTGTTATACTCATATCTATGTCTATGTCTTTCTGCTATTTCTTTAGTTCCATATAACTTATATGCTAAACTTCCTTTTTTTAAAACACATGGATAACTTCCAAGTCTCATTGTTCCACCTTTTTTGTCTACATTCTTTTGGTCATCCATTATATGTATTACTGGATTTTGCGATTTCTCATCAAATTCCTCTGAATTTGCATCTTTTATACCTAGAACATTTCTTGCAAATTCTACAACTGTCATTTGCATACCTAGGCATATTCCTAAGAACGGAACTTTATTCTCTCTCGCATATTTTATTGTCGCTATTTTTCCTTCTATTCCACGGTTTCCAAATCCTCCTGGAACTAGAAGTGCATCATACTCACATAGTTTTTCTTTTGAATTTGCATCAGTTATTTCTTCTGCATCAACAAATCCAACATCAACTTTTACATCATTCTCAAACCCTGCATGTCTTAAACTTTCTGCAACTGAAAGATATGAATCTTCAAGTGCAACATATTTTCCTACTATTGCTACTTTAACTGTTTTCTCATATATGCTTCTGATATGGCTTATCATTTTTTCCCATTCTTCATTTTGGGGCTCTTGCTTTTCTAAGTTTAAACATCTACAAACTTCGCGTGTCAAGCCTTCCTCTTCAAGCATTAGAGGTACAGCATATAGATTATCAACTGTAGCATTTTGTATTACACTCTCTGGTCTTACATTACAATAAAGTGCTATTTTTTGTCTCATTGAATCTGATATAGGTAATTCTGATCTACAAACAAGTATATCTGGTTTTATACCTAATGATTGAAGTTCTTTAACAGAATGTTGTGTTGGTTTAGATTTAAGTTCATTAGATCCTGCTATATATGGAAGAAGTGTAACATGTATATAGATTACATCTCCTTGTGGTTTTTCTATCCCAACTTGTCTAATTGCTTCTATAAATGATAATCCTTCTATATCTCCTATAGTTCCACCTATTTCTGTAATTACTATATCTACATCTTCATTTTCAAAGCTATATATATTTTCTTTTATTTCATTAGTAATATGAGGTATTACTTGAACAGTCTTACCTAGATATTCACCTTTTCTTTCTTTTTCAATTACACTAGAATAAATCTTTCCAGTTGTTATACTAGAATTCTTGGTTAAATTTTCATCTATAAATCTTTCATAATGTCCTAAATCTAAGTCTGTTTCTGCTCCATCATCTGTTACAAATACTTCTCCATGTTCATATGGACTCATTGTTCCTGGGTCTACATTTATATATGGATCCATTTTTTGTATTGTAACTTTATATCCTCTATTCTTTAAAAGTCTTCCTAAAGATGCTGCAGTTATTCCTTTTCCTAATCCTGATACTACTCCACCTGTTACAAAAATATATTTTGTATTCATAAAATCACTCCTTAATATTTACATTTTTGGTTCACATGTTAAATTAATTCCTAAACTTTTTATGACATTAAGTTCACTTTTTTCTATAATATAGCTTGAATGTGCTTCTGTCCCTCTTAGATCACCTATTCTACTAAGCGCTTTTTTTATTACAGGGTTTGTACCTGCACATATACTTAGTGCAATTAGTGTCTCTTGTATATTTAAACAATATGATGTTTTATATGATGTTTTCTTTTTTGTATTTAATATTGCTTCTAATACTTCTGGAGACAACATATATACATCATCTGGAATATTTGTTATTTCTTTTAAAGCATTTATTAACATAGCACTTGTTGCACTTAAAAGTTTACTTTCTTTTCCTGTTACTACTTTTTTGTTTGATAATTCTATAGCAATAATTTCGTTTTTTTCTTCTTTGCTTTTTTCTAAAGCTATATCTACAACTTTTCTACTTTTAATAGATAAATTTAAAGTATTCATTAATATTTCTATTCTATCTACCATTTCCTTTGAACAAAGTTCCTGTTTATAGTCACACAATGCTGTATAGTATCTTCTTATAATTTCCATTTCAGCAGCTTGTCTTACTGCCTCATCATTTGTAATACATTGTTTTATCATATTAACTCCCATATCTGTTGGCGAATTATAAATAGATTCTCCCATTATTTTTGTTAATATGTTTTTTAGTATTGGGAATGTTGATATGTCTCTATTATAGTTTACAGCATTTTCATTATATGCTTCTAAGTGAAATGAATCTATCATGTTCACATCTCCTAAATCAGCTGTTGCAGCTTCATATGCAACATTTACTGGATGCATTAAACTCAAATTCCATACTGGAAAAGTCTCAAATTTAGCATATCCTGCTTTTATCCCTCTTTTGTATTCGTGATATAGCTGTGATAAACATGTTCCTAGTTTGCCACTATTAGGACCTGGTGCAGTAACTACTACTAATTTTTTTGTAGTTTCAATATATGGATTTTTTCCATAACCATCCTCACTTACTATTAACTCAACATTGTTCGGATATCCATCTGTTGGTCTGTGTATATATGATTTAATATTTTTTTCTTTAAGAATATTTTGTAGTTGTTCTACGCATTTTTCTTCCCTATACATTGTTATTACTACACTATTGATATTTATATCCATTTCTCGCAAATTATCAATTAATCTAATCAGTTCCATTTCATAGCTTATCCCATAGTCAGCCCTTATTTTGCTTTTTTCTATGTCCTCTGCACTAATACAAAATATTACTTCCATATCATTTTTTAAATTTTTTAATAACTGAATTTTGGCATCCGGTTTAAATCCTGGAAGCACTCTTGCTGCATGGTAATCATCAAATATCTTTCCTCCAAATTCTATATATAACTTATCAAACATCTTTATTCTTTCTTCTATTTTCTCTGTTTGTACTTTTAAATATAACTCACTATTAAATCCTTGTTCCATTTACTTTCCTCCAGTTTTCCCATAGGGGACATTTTACCCGTTTTATATATGTTTTCTATTACCAAACAAAAAAAGATTTAAAAAATTTCCCAAAAGGGGTTTTTTTTAAATCTATTGTTCTAATATTAATATGAAAATATATTATCATTTTTTGTTTCTTTTTGCAAGTAGTTTTTATAAAAATATTTATTTCCTTATTATAATGTTAATCATAATATATGTTGAAACTTTACAATCTTATGTAAATATAGTATAATAATGTTATATTTTTGTCGGAAGATACTGCATATTTGTAGGATCTAAGAAGAAATATACTAACTTTTAAAGGAGGAATAAAATTGAGAAAGTTAAACTTTCGTGAGAGACTGTATGAAAACAAAAATCTACGGAATGTAAAACATACAACTCTCAATCCATATGGTCCTGGGTCAGTAAGGATTCATATGGTACCACCCAAAAGAACATTAAACAAGGACGTTCCCTACTTAGTGTTCTTAAATGGCTCTGACATCTTACCAATCAAGATCTCTTGGGCAATCTTGCTTTCTAACTTTATTGATGAAGTGAATTTTTACGAAGGCCATGAAATTACCAAAGATGAACTTGAAAAGATCGTAAGGCGCACAGTTGCAAAAGTAAAAATGGTATATCCTGCTACATCATCTTCACTTTTGAAGGAAGATTTAAAGCGAATGATCAATTCTTTTGTAGCTATTGCGTATGGTAATGAGCAGGAAGAAGAGATTGGCCTAATTTCCATCAATGAGTATGCAAAATACATGGAAGCACCTCATCGTATGGATCTAATGGTCAGCTCTATGCAAAAAAATGGCTGTTGGAATTGTAATCAGAAATGTTTACATTGCTATGCAGCTGGCCAGGAAAATGCAAATGTCGAAGAAATCTCCACTTCAGAATGGAAAGAGATTATTGATAAATGCAGAAAAATCGGCATTCCACAACTTACTTTTACAGGTGGCGAGCCAACATTAAGAAAAGATTTGGTACGACTTATTTCCTATGCGAAATGGTTTGTTACTCGTCTAAACACTAATGGCGTGCTCCTAACGCAGGAGCTTTGTGAACAGCTTTATGCTGCATCTTTGGATTCTGTCCAGGTTACACTTTATTCCAATGTACCCGAAATTCATAATGAATTAGTAGGTGCAGAGAATTTTCATAAGACAATAGCCGGTATCCAGAATGCAATCGAAGCTGGACTGAACGTCAGTATTAACACACCACTTTGTTCTTTGAACAAGGACTATACTTCTACACTAAAATTTGTGAAGGAGCTTGGTGTAAAATATGTATCATGTTCGGGTCTGATTCCGTCAGGAAATGCAATAAAAACAAACTCAACTATGACAAAACTGGAAAATGATGAGATGTATCATGTTTTGCAAAGCGCAGTTTCCACATGTAAAGAATTACATATGGAAATAAGTTTTACATCGCCTGGTTGGGTTGAAGAAGGTAAAGTAAGAGATTTGGGATTATCTGTACCAGCATGTGGAGCATGCTTAAGTAATATGGCAATTGCTCCTAACGGAGAGGTAATTCCTTGCCAAAGCTGGTTATCTTCTGAAAGCTCTTTAGGTAATCTTTTAAAAGACGAATGGATAGAGATTTGGAACTCTGATAAATGTAAAGAAATCAGGAACCGTTCTACAGTTCTCACCAATATATGTCAATTAAGAGATTATAACTGCTAAGGAGGTGACAGCAATGAAAAAAAGAATTTCTTTACTTGCAAGTATGATGTTTCTTGCACTTCTTCTGCTGATTCCTATCAGTGCAATGGCTATAACATCATCACCTTTGGATGAAATCGAATATTACGAAATCCAGATCGATCCAAGAACAGATGGAACACTGGATATGAAATATGTGATTGACTGGACAGTTCTGGACAGTACATCTGAAGGAAAGCTCAAATGGATCAAAGTGGGCTGTCCTAATTCTCACGTCGATGAAATTGTTGGTCTTACCGACAATATTGATGAAATACGTGAATATGAAGAGGGAAGCAATACTTATATCCGCATTGACTTTGATCGACAATATGAAGCAGGTGAGAAGCTTCATATCGAATACACAATTCACCAAGCTTACATGTATATTGTCGAAGAAGAGAATCATCTTGTAAGATATTCGTTTACCGCTGGCTGGTTTCCAGATACGAATGTCAAAAAGATGAAAGTATTATGGAATTCCAATAATATAATTGAGTCAACCACCGAAAGACAGGAAAATGGATACTATGTGTGGGAAGATTCCTTAGCTATGGACCAGAGATTCAACGTATCTGTAAAATACAATTCAGAAGTTTTTGACTATGATTTAGAAGAACAGTACGTAGAAGGCAGTGACGGTATGAGCGAAGGTGGTAAAATCCTTTTATGGATTTTCATCATTATTGTAATTATCTTCGCCGTTATTTTTATTGTTGGACTAATTTCTGATGACTATGACGGAGGCTACAGTGGTGGCGGAGGAAGTACAGTGTTTATACACTCTCATTCATCCTCATGTGCTTCAAGTTGTGCATGTGTTAGCTCGTGTGCATGTGCCTGCGCTTGTGCAGGAGGCGGACGTGCTGGTTGTACCAAAAAGGACTTCTACCAAACAAATTTAAAAGTAGAAGACTTAAATGAAGTATTAAAAGAATAAAAAGTATAACCCCTAGCCGCAATGCGGCCAGGGGTTTTCTTTTTGCAATAATCTAAGAAATCTTAGACTGAGTAAATAGATTATGAATTGATTAATTGTTCAGATCATAATTGTTAAATCCATATTGTGTATTAAAATATTTTTCAGTGCCATTTGGATAGTATACAGAAGTATTATTCTTTGTCCTGTAAAATTTATCGTAATATAATCCAGCAGATAAACTATAATCTAAAAGACCACTTTTATCAAACTGTTTACTAACCCCTTCTTCAATTTCCGTGTTACGATATTGTAAATACAATTGTTTTACTACCGTTACTTCTGGATAAGTTACGCAGATATCTGCATATGAATCAGCAGATGCTAATAAACTGGATTCAAATAAAATATACATATCACCATATTCTAAAGAAGACCCAAGTTTATCGATTTTTGATGCAACGTCCGTTTGAATTACATTCGGAGAAGCTAAAAATTTATCTGCCATTTCTTTTATCTCACCCACATTAGAAGTAGGATATTTACCATCATTAATGGTAATTATCAAAAACGCATAGAACAACTTACCTTCCACAGTATCGGAAGTAGGACAATAAATTGTAATCTTTTGATCTGTACCTCCCAAATCAGACCAATCCTGTCCATTTAAAACAGCATTGATAACTCTCTTAAAGTCACAATTGACTGCATCTGATGTTGTATTTCTTATCTTGGTATCCTTACAGGTTAAAAAGCCCTGTTTGGTTTTACTCTTTAAAGAACTATTTAAATCATTGGTATCCTTAAAGCAAATGACTAATGGAGAATAAGCTTCTACCGAATAATTTTGTTTAGTATCAATCAAATCAATATCCGAAGTAAATACCAAGTCAGCATCATAATCGGCAGCTTCTTCATATGCATAATGCTTAGAAAAAGATTTTTTCTCATATTGTTCTTCAAAGATACTTCTGGTATCCTCATTTAAACAAACAGAAATAGGTATCTGCTTAATATTGCTTGCATGATATACACCAGAATAAATACCAACCACAATCATAATAATCACAAAGGCAATGGATAAACTCCACATGCGTTGAGTCTTAAAATCAGAAGCATTAGTCATGATTACCACCCTCCTCACTTCCATCAAAATCAGGTAATACAGATTCATTTAAAGCTATGATCTTATAAGTAAAATCATCTCGCGTTTGATCCTGCATATACTGGGTATGATTCGATATCTTAATACGGAAAACTTCAAGTAAATCTGCAAAATTTACTATCTGTTCTTTGGTTAAGTTATCTTCTTTCCAAAGTGCTAAGAATTTATGAGTATATTCTAATAGCTTCGGTAAGTGAACATTATAAAGAGTGGAAATATATGTGCTTTCAAAATTATCCTTTGAGAGTTTCCCATTTAAATTATCTAATTCTTTGATTACAGAATGTAACTTTCTAGACACCCTTTCTTCATCCTCTGAAAAAGTTTCAGAAACTTCTTTCAAAGAAGAGAAACATTCTTTTAAACCTCTCAAAAGAGAAGAAGCATCAGTTAAAAACTTTTCTAATTCTTCTGTAATTCCGAGGTTTCTTTTTCGAATAGCTTCATTGTCTGCTTTAATTTGCTTCACTGTAGTGTCATATTCTTGCTTTCTTGTAAGTTCTTTTTTCGTAAGAATATTCTTACATATTTTATCGGATATAATATCCGATAAAATAAGAATTGCAAACATAGGAACAATGACAAGCACAGAATGCCAAAATCCCTTAAAAGGGAAAAGGCTACAGATGGTGACTACAATGAGCAATAAAGCTTCAATAGAGAACATGATCCATGAAAATAGTTGTAAAAATTTACAGCAATCAAATTTGGAATTGATACATTTGGAGTCATGACCTTTACACTTATCCTTGATAGGACAGTCATTACAGCCTAAAATACTGGTAATTGGAACAAATTCTGGAATCTGTAATTCTTCTTCCAAAATTGCCTTGTTCTGATCAGTCATTACCATCACTTCCTTCAACAGGTTCTATTAAGACAGCTGTCTTTCTTTGCTGATTAGCAAAAAGAGTTTTCCTTTCTTCATCTCTGATAACGTCCGCATCTTTGATTCTTCTTTCAGAAGCTTCTTTCGAGATCTGAACTAATCTATCAATGGTTTCAAGGAAAATTTGATTCTTCTCCTGAAGAGCTTCCGTTGCCATCGAGGGGGCTTCAATTGCTTCAGCTGCGCTGATTAATCCTTGAGAAGCTAATCTTGCCGCAGCAACTGCAATTTGACCGTTAGCCTCTTTTGTTTGCTTGATAACAGTAGCCGCATTATTCAAACGATAAGAAAGAATTGCTTTTGCAAATGATTTCTCCCATTCTGGAACTACATTATCAATGCAGTCCTGAATAGCATCAATAATAGCGTTTTCACCAGCCTTAATCATAGAATAAGTGGGAATATCGCTAATAGCATTCGCATGAGAACGCAAGGTAGCGTCCATTTTTCTTTCTAAAGCTTGCATTTGATCTTGCAGCTCATTCGCGTGCTCGCTGTCGTGTAAGTTTGCCGGATTGTAACTAGGACTATTAACAAAATCGTTATATTCCTGTTCCAAGGCAAGTCTCTTCTGCTGATAAGCGAAATAGAACAGTTCAAGATTGATAGCAAATTGAACAGTATCTTTTCTGATAGAAATACATCTTGTCTTATCTTCAGCAAGAGTTAACTTAATCCCTTCAAGAGTTTCAATCTCGCGTTTGATAACTCTTTCGATTGATTCCTGTTTTTCAATAACACCGTCGACTTTTTTAGCCAACTTTGTTTTAGAAAGCCATCCGCCAATAAGAGGAACTTTGCTGGTAGGACTTGGATTCACTACCGATAATTCCTTAGTATCAATGGAACGCAGGTTGCGTGACAAATCAAGCATACAAGTATCAAACTCGCCAAGATCATTGATTTTTGTGCTTTTCAAGAAATCAACAGAAGCTCTAGCTGATTTGTTAGAAATTCCCGCTGAGAATTTACTTAACCCTGCATCACTGCAATCTGTAAGCTGAGTAACAAGCTGTTCAACAGCTTGTTTTTCAGCCGGAGACAGATCTTCGTACTGCCGTGCCGGAGATAATGCTCTGGATTCCTGACCAACTGCAAGGTCATTGGTTGTGTTGTTTTTTGATGTTTTTGACATAGTTGTTTTCCTCCTAAAATTTTTAATGGATTTACTATTTACTTTTCAATGTGTATTGCGTTCAATATTATATCATTATTTACATAAAAAATCAACACATCCTTAAGCTATACATGGTATCAATTATTTTTCTTTTAAACCAAACCCCTGCCGTTCGATTTTGTACCATTTAATTCTTATTCTAAGGAATTTAGCAACTAAAAAAAGAATACCAAATATTTTTGATATTCTTTCTCATTTTTATAATAATTAATCTTCTATCTGCTCATATAACATTTTCTATTTTTTTGAAAAACTAAATACTTTTTGACAGTTTTAATTCATTTCTACTTTTCCTACTAGATCTTCTATTTTCTCTATATTATGTTTTTCCATATATTCTTCTATTTCTTTAACTGTATTTACACTTGTATATGGATCTATGAAATTACCTGCACCTATAGATATTGCAGATGCACCTGCAAGCATAAATTCTACTGCATCATTTCCATTTGTAATTCCGCCCATACCAAGAACAGGAATATTAACAGCTTGAGATACTTGATATACCATTCTTACTGCTACAGGTTTTACAGCAGGTCCAGATAGTCCTCCTGTATTATTAGCAAGATGTGGCCTCCTTGTATTTATATTAATACTCATTCCAAGTAATGTATTAATTAATGATACTGCATCTGCGCCAGCATCTTCTGCTCCTTTTGCTGGAAGTGTTATATCCGTTACATTTGGAGTAAGTTTTACTATTAAAGGTTTATCCAATACTTCTCTTACTCTACTTGTGACTTCCTTCACACCTTCATATGTTGTTCCAAATGCTAAACATCCTGCTTTAACATTTGGACAAGATAAATTAAGCTCTACTCCATCTATATCTGCTTTATTCAATATTTTACAAAGCTCAACATAGTCTTCTATTGTACTTCCACATGCATTTACTATTACTGCAACATCTTGAGTTCTAAGCCAAGGTAAATCATACTCTAAAAAATATTCAACTCCTGGATTTTGAAGTCCAATACTATTAAGCATTCCGCTTGGAGTCTCGTATATTCTAGAAGGTTTATTTCCATCTCTTGGTTTTAAAGATGTACCTTTTGTAATAATTCCTCCTAGTTTACTTAAATCAAAAAATTGACTATATTCTCTTCCATATCCGAATGTTCCTGATGCAACTGTTACAGGATTTTTCATTTTAATACCTGCAAAATTAACTTCTGTATTCATAAATTCAACACCTCATCTTCAACAGGTCTGTCCCATTTGCGACAAAATGTCGCATGGGGACTGTCCCTAAATAATCACTTTATTACTATCAAATACTGGTCCTTGTTTACATACGTGTTTATATCCACCTTCTACCACTTCTACTGCACAACCTAAGCATACTCCAAGTCCGCATCCCATCTTTTCTTCTAATGATATTTGGCAAGGAATATCTTTTTCTTTTGCTAAGTTTTTAACTGCTCTAAGTAATGGTAATGGTCCGCAAGCAAATATTGCATCTATTTTTCCTTCTTCTAAATCTTTCTTTAATTCATTTATTGCAAATCCATGTATTTTGTAGCTTCCATCATCTGTTGTAATTACTAATTTATTTGATACTTTTTCAAATTCCTCTTCTAATAATACCGCTTCTTTATCTCTAAATCCTAAATATGTATTTACGGTTGTTTCTCTTAAGGCATTTTTAGCAAGTTCATATAAAGGAAATACACCTATTCCTCCACCAAGTATTGCAATGTTTTTGTATCCTTCAAATTTGAATGTTCCATATCCTAATGGTCCTACAATATCAACTAAATCTCCTTCTTTTTTTCTTGATAATATTTCTGTTCCTCTTCCTTGAATTCTAAATATTATCTCTAATATTCCTTTTTCTTTATCCATATTATATATACTAATTGGTCTTCTTAAAAATGGATCTAAACCTTCTGTAACCCTTATTTCAATAAATTGTCCTGGTCTTGCTACATCTACAATTTCTTTGGCTGATAAAGAAAACTTAAATATATCAGATTTTAATTGTTCTTTTTTTATTAATTTAGATTGTAATTGTACTGGCATGTTTTATTCCTCCTATTACTACATTGCACTATTTAATTCGTCTCTCATTCTTATTGCTTCTGCTCTTGTTGCTTTTCCATATTCTTCACTTAAGTATTCATCTTTCCATCTATCAGATTTATATGCAGCCATCAAGCTTCTTGAAGCATTAACAATTCCACCTAATCCATCTTTAAATCCTAATGCTATATCTTCTGCTTTTCCTCCTTGTGCTCCATATCCTGGAATTAAGAAGTATGTTTTAGGCATGATTTCTCTTAATTCTTTTATTTGAACAGGATATGTTGCTCCTACTACTGCTCCTACACTACTATATCCATATTCTCCAACCAATTCATCTCCCCAAGAGCTTACTAATTCTGCTACTTTTTCATATATTGTTCTTCCATCTTCTAATTTTAAATCTTGTAACTCACCAGATGATTTATTAGATGTTTTTACTAGTATAAATATTCCTTTTCCATATTCCTTGCAGTCATCTATAAATGGTTTTACTCCATCGATTCCTAAGTATGGATTTACTGTTACAAAATCTACATCATATATTGAAACTTTTTCATCACCTAATGGTGTTTTTCCTAAATATGCATTTGAATATCCTGCAGCTGTTGAACCAATATCTCCTCTTTTTACATCAGCAATTACGCACATTCCTTTTTCTTTAGCATATTTACATGTTTCATTAAATACTTTTATACCTTCTACGCCAAACATCTCATAAAAAGCAATTTGAGGCTTTACAGCGGGTACTATATCACATACACTATCTATTAATCCTTTATTGAATTCTAATATTGCTTTACATGCACCTTCTACATTTCTTTCATATTTTGCTCTTATACTTTCTGGTATCATATCATATCTTGGGTCTAATCCCATAACTGTAGGATTGTTTGTCTCCTTAATTTTGTTAATTAATTTGTCCATTGCATTTTCCATTTTTATCATTCTCCTTTTTTATTTACATTTTCAACAAAAGGGGTCTGTCCCCTTTTGTTGAATTTTAAGCTTTGTATACTATTTTCCCGTTTACTATTGTATATCTTACTTCACCTTTTAGCTTTTTGCCTATAAATGGTGTATTTTTTGATTTTGATACTATACTTTCTTTAGTATATACATATTCTTTATTTGGGTCAAATACTGTAATATCAGCAATTTTCCCTTCTTCTATTACTCCTCTGTCTATCCCTAATATTTTAGCTGCATTATAGCTTGTTAATTTTACCATATCTAAATATGATATATATCCTTTATCTACTAAGTTTGTTATGCTAGCAGCAAGTGCTGTCTCAAATCCTATAATTCCATTTGGTGCTTTTGAAAGTTCCACATCTTTTTCTTCTTTTGCATGTGGTGCATGATCAGTAATTATGCAATCAATTGTTCCATCTTGAAGTCCTTTTATTATTTCTTGCAGGTCATCTTCTTTTCTAAGAGGAGGATTCATTTTTGCATTAGTTCCTGTTTCTAAAACCTCTTCTTCTGTAAAACTATAATAATGAGGACATGTTTCGCAAGTTACATTTACTCCTCTCTTTTTAGCATCTCTAATTAGCCTTACTGTTTCTTTTGCACTTATATGGCATACATGTGAATGAATATTATTTATCTCTGCAAGTTCTACTTCTCTTGCAGCCATTAGTGTTTCCGCTTCTGGAAGAACTCCTTCTACATTTAATTTCTTTGCAACTTCTCCTGCATTTATAGCACCTTTTCCTAGTTCTTTTTCCTCACAATGTGATGCAACAAAAGTACCAAGTTCATTTGCCTTAATTAATGCATCTCTCATAATCTTTGCTCTAACAACAGGCATACCATCATCAGAGAAAGCAATTGCTCCTGCATTTTTTAGAGTTTCAAAATCTGTTAATTCTTCTCCCTTTTCTCCAACTGTCACACTAGCATATGGGAATACATTACAAGCTCCAACTCTTTTGGCTTCATCTTGTATTTTTTGCAAAATAAAAGTACTATCACAAGCGGGGTTCGTATTTGGCATTGGACAAATAGAAGTAAATCCTCCTTTGGCAGCACTTTTCATTCCTGTTTCTATAGTTTCTTTATATTCAAATCCAGGTTCTCTTAAATGACAATGAATATCTATCATACCTGGTATGATAAATAGATTAGTACAATCAATAACACTATCTGCTACTGTATTTATTTCTTTAGATATTTCTTTTATAATTCCATTTTCAATGAAAATATCAAAATAGTCATCTGTCTTAGTTTTATAATCTATTAACTTACCATTTTTTAATAATATTGTCACTGTCTTACCTCCTTTTACTATTTTAACAATATTATCATTTTATATCACTTTTTTCAAGGTTTTTAAATGTTTTTATTTGACTTTATTCTACTTTTGATTTATGATTTAAGAAAATATATTTTGGAGGTAACAATATGAGTAATTTAGTATCATATTTATTTGAAACAAATGCTTTAAGAATCTGTCCAGATAATAAACCATTTTGGTATACTTCTGGTAAAATAGGACCATATTATATAAACACGCATTTTCTTTATGGAAGTGAGCAAGATGCAGTAGATTTACTGAAATTTATCGACTCTGAAAAAGAAAATAAAGATACTCTTCCTAAAAAAGTTTTTGATAAAACTCTTTCACATTACAATGATAATGAAATTTACAAAAATGTAATAAATGAAATGGTTGAATTTATAAAGGAAAATATAGATGTAAATGAAATAGATTATATCTCAGGTGGAGAAAGAAGAGATTGGTTCTTCTCTAACATAATTGCAAATAAACTTTCAAAACCACATATTACTATTTACAAAGATTTAAGCATGGTAGTAACTGATAGTAACTTTGAAGAAATAATTAACAGATCAGAATTAGAAGGAGCTAAAGTATTACATATAGCTGATTTAATAACAGAAGCATCTAGTTATTTAAGAGCTTGGATTCCTGCAATTAAGAGTTTAGGTGCACAAATTGTTTGGAGTACAGTAGTTGTAGACAGAATGCAAGGCGGAAAAGAAAAACTAGAAAATGAAAATGTAAAATCACTATCAATGATTAATATAGATGAAAAACTATTCGAAAAAGCACTTAGTATGAATATCATCAATAACGTTCAATTTGAAATGCTTAAAAACTTCTATGAAAATCCAGATGAAACTATGAGAAAATTCTTAATAACACACCCTGAATTTTTAGAAAATGCACTTGCATCTGATGAAAAAACAGCAGCAAGAGCAAAACTATGTATAGATAGTAATTTATATAATTTATAAAATTCAACGAAGGGGGACAGACCCCTTTCGTTGAATTTTTATTATCTCTTTGTTATATAATAAAATTGATTCTTGTTATATCCCAATATTCTTAATATCTGCTCTTTATTAATATTCTTTATCTCTCTTATTTTATCTACCACCTCTACTAAATTCTCTCTTTTTATATTTGGAATTTGTTTAGTTTTTTTCATATGTTCTATAATTTCTCTTGCCTCTATATCAGATATTTTATTTCTTATATAAGCTGAATCTAATATATCATTATTTTCACCTATCATTTGTCTTTTAAATTCTTGTATAGCATAAAATTTATTATTACCATATATACTTAAAATGAAATCTCTATCTATAATCTTAGATCCATATATTACTTCATTATAACTACTCCACCTATATTCTTCCGTTTTACATATACCTGCTTTTTCTGGATTTCTATGTATATACCTTATTACTCTAAATAGATAATCTTGTTTCTCAACATTTTGACTATTAAATCGATCTTGAAATAAGTGACCTACCCTATTATACTTTTTATTAAATTCTCCCGCATATACACAGGTTATATTTTTCATTAATTCTCCTATTTTCAATTTTTTATCTTCGATTAACAAATGAACATGATTACTCATTAAACAATATGCATGTATTTTACAATTCATATCTGTTTTATAAAATTTTAATAAACGCAAAAACATCTTTCTGTCCTCATCATCTATGAATATCATCTCTTTATTAACTCCTCTTATAATAACATGATAAAATCCTGTTTTACTAATTTTTCTAGCTGTTCGTGGCATATATTTCCTCCTTTTTATATAGCCCCCAACAAAAAAGAGCAGATTTTTATTTCCGCCCCCTTTAAATAATTAATTTGCTTTTTCAACTAAAGGGGTCTGTCCCCTTTAGTTGAATTTATTTCATGAATGCTTCATATGTTCTGTATGCTTGATATATATCAAATTTACTTGTTACTTCGTATGGAGAATGCATTGATAACACTGGTACTCCACAATCAATTACATCTATTCCCTTATTTGCTAGAATATATGCAATAGTTCCGCCTCCTCCTACATCTACTTTTCCAAGTTCTCCTATTTGATATGGTATATTATTATTTTCTAACATTGCTCTTATTTCTGCTACATATTCTGCGTTTGCATCAGATGCCCCTGATTTCCCTCTTGCTCCTGTGTATTTGTTAAATCCTATTCCATATCCTAGGAATGATGCATTGTTCTTTTCTGATACTGATGCATATATTGGATCTAATGCAGCATCAACATCTGCTGATAACATTCTTGAATTGCAGAATACTTTGTCTAATAAATTAGGTCTGTTTTCTCCTCTTTTATTTAATAGTTCTGCAATAAATGTATCAAATACATGTGATTCCATTCCTGTGTTTCCCATGCTTCCTATTTCTTCTTTGTCTGATAATATGCATACGGCTGTTTTCTTAGGATTATTTGTATTTAATATTGCTCTTAATTCTGTATATGCACATACTCTATCATCTTGACCATATCCAGCTACCATGCTTCTATCAAATCCTAAGCTTCTTGCTTTGAATGCTGGTACTAATTCTATTTCTGAACTTAATAAATCAGCTTCTGTTATTCCATATTTTTCATTTAATATTTTTAATATATTTAGTTTTACTCTTTCACTTATTTTTTCATCACCATATGGAATACTCCCTATAAGAAGATTTAGATCTTCTCCTGATATTCCTTCTTTTAGTTTCTTTTCCATTTGGTCTTGTGCTAAATGTGGTAGAAGATCTGTTATTACAAATGCTGGATCATTTTCATCTTCTCCGATATTTATTTTTATTTTTTCTCCATTTGTTTTAACTATTACGCCATGTATACTTAAAGGAATTGTTGTCCATTGGTATTTCTTTATTCCTCCATAATAATGTGTTTTTAAATATGCAAATCCCATATCTTCATATAATGGATTTGGTTTTAAATCTAGTCTTGGTGAGTCAATATGTGCTCCTAATATATTTAATCCACTTTCTAATGGATCTGTTCCTATTACTGCCATATAAATACTTTTCTCTCTATTTACATAGTAAACTTTATCTCCTGGTTCTAAAACAAGTTTATCTCTTAGGTCTATAAAACCATTTTTTTGCAATACTTCTCTTGCAAAATCAGTAGCTTCTCTTTCTGTTTTTGCTTTGTTTAAGAAGTATATATATTCATCTCCAAATTTACTTATTTTTTGTCTTTCTTCCTCGCTTAAATTATCCCATCCGCACTTTTTATTATTAAATAATCTTTCTTTTAAACTTTCGTATTCTGACATTATATTCTCCTTTCTTTTGTTTGTAATATTTACCTTATAAATTATATCACAAGCATTTTTTTCATACAATATCTTCCAACAATATTTATTATATCTATTTTTTATATTTATATTCATAAGAAAGACTCTAGTATTAAACTAGAGTCTTTTTTTGGAGTTAGTTCAGTCTTACGTAGTCCACTAACATTGCGATGAATTCGCTGTTTGTTGGTCTACCCCTGTTAGGATCAATAGTGCTCCCAAAATATTTTTGAAATACATCTGCATCACCTCTGCTCCATGCTACATCGATAGCATGCCGCATAGCTCGTTCAACTCTTGAAGCTGTTGTTCCGAACTCTTTTGCAACACTAGGATACAAAACTTTCGTTACGCTTCCTATTGTCTCTGGATTTTCAAGCACATATATAATGGAACATCTTACATACTGGTATCCTTTAATGTGTGCTGGAACTCCGACTTCCTTCATTATATCAGTAACTCTCTTTTCGATTTCTGCTCCTGATTCTTCTGAAGTCTCTTCGATTTCAATTGATTCGTTAACACTTTCCAATAAATCTTCCAGTGTTAATCCTCTTTTCCGGCATTCCTCAAGGATTACCTTAATGTCTTTTGCTTTGTCATTCTGTACTCTTGTCATCACACGAGTCCTCCAAAAAATAAAATATTTAGTCAAACCTTTCTAGGTCTGCTAATTTAATTTTACCATTCTTTACATAATATGTCTTTGGTTTTCGGGGTTTTTAGTAATCACTTGTTTTCATAATTCTTCATACGAATAATTTTATAATATATGCTCCAAATACTGCTACTAAAATAATTCCTTGAATTCTACTAATGTAGTCTTTCCTTCCTATAAAGTTAAATAGCCATATTAATATATTAGTTCCTAATAAGATTATTAGATTTTGTATAAACTCATTAGAGACAGTTAATGGAGTAATTAATGCTCCTATTCCTAAAATCAGTAATAAGTTAAGCACACATGACCCCACTAAATTTCCTACTGCTAAATCTGTGTCCTTTTTTATAACTGCAAATATTGACGTTACAAGCTCTGGAAGAGCTGTTCCTATAGCTACTATTGTTAATCCTATTACTCTTTCACTTATTTTCAACATTCTAGCAATTTGAATAGAGTAATCTACTACAAAATCTCCTCCATATTTTAATAACACAATACCTAGTATTACAAATAAAACAGCTTTCCATATTTTTATATTTCCTACCTTATTATCTTTTTCTTTTTTATATGTCTCTACTATGTCTCTTATCTCTGTTATTATTGGGTATATAAAATAGATTATAGATAATATTATTAATATAATACCATCTACTTTGTTAATTATGCCCTTCTCTCCATAAAATACCCCTATTCCCATAAGCAATACAAGTAAAGTCACAAAAAATGATACTGGTATATGAACTCTTTTAGCTTCCTTTTCTACTTTAATTGGCCTTAATACTGCCATTAATCCTAGTATTAATAGTAAATTGCACAAATTACTTCCAATAGCATTGCCTAATATTAAATCTCCTGCCCCTTTACTTGCTGATGTTATTGTTACAATTAGTTCTGGTGCTGATGTCCCGAAGTGCTACTATTGTTAATCCTATGAGCATCTCTGGTATATGAAATTTTTTTGCAATTTCTGTAGAACCTTTTATTAATACATTAGCTCCGAATATTAGTAATACAAATCCTAAAATTACCATTATTATTTGTAAAAGCATACATATATCTCCTAAATTTAATTTTAGATATTATGCCCAATAAAAAAATTTTTATCTATGCAAAAAGAAGATGATCGAAATCATCTTCTTTTACTTACCATGTATTATTTTTTTAATACGAATTTCTTTATTAGAATTATTCCAACTCCTACTACTGCTGTTGCAGTTATTGTTATTATTGCTATTTGGATTGGAGTTAATTTATCTTCACCAGTTGGCTTAGTTACAATAATTGTTTCTCCCCAGAACTCATCTGGTTCATTATCACTTGCCATAGTTTTGTTTGTATCCTCACTGTGTACATAGCTTAAGTTTCCTGGTACTGCATCTGAGTTTCTTCTTCCTGCTGCATTTGAATATGTTACTACTTCTGCTATATAACTTGGTAAGTTTGTTCCTATTTCTCCACCATTTGATGATGATAATAATGTCCTTAAAGTTATTGTTTTGCTGTAGTCTATATCTTTTCCACTTTCATATTTGTTACCTGCTTTTGGTGTTAAGAAGCTACTTGCTGAAGTGTTTTGAACTACTGTTGTAATTTCTGTTGTTGGGTTGTTTTGCCCATCTTTTCTTTCATTTCCATCTTTATCAATAGTCATCTTTTTAACTGCTACTTCATTAATCTTTTTAAAGTCTTCTCCTGATGTGAATGTTAAATCATTATTTAGAGCCTCTTCTAATGTCTCTACTCTTGATGGAACTAATTTGTCTTTATTTCCTGTTTTTCCTAGATAGTAGTATTCTCCTAGATACTCTCCATAACTTTGTGTATTTCCTTTAGTTGATATTTTTTTGCTTTCAGCTGCTTTCTTTAATGTCTCACTATAACTATCTGGATTTTGAATATAGCTATCAACTAATCCATCACTCAAGTAATCATTATCTCCATCATTTCTGATAGAATATGTGTATTCTACTTCTAGCTCTGCTCCTTGCGCTAATTCTTCTATATCAGTAGCTACTTGCCAGAATCCTCTGTTTTCTCTTGTTGATTTAATTATTGACAATCCATCTGTTACACCTTTTACTCCTGTTGGATTTACTGAATTATCATTTACAATCTTACTAATATCAGCCTTAGCATCTACTATTGGTTGTACTCCTGTTCCATTTGGTGTTATTTTTAATCCTGTTATATGTTTTTCTAGAACAAGTCTTGTTTCTGGTCTTTTTGCTAATCCGAAGTTTACTCCCTCTAATTTAACTGTAGCATCTTTATTTGGATTAGTTTCTGTATCTATTTGTACATTTAATTTTGATGTTTCTGCTGCCATCCATGTCTTATCTAATGTTGATTTGTTTTCTAATGCCTCTCCTATCTCTTTATTAATTGTACTTGAATATGACATTACTTCTAATCTTCTTGCCTCGTTATCTCTTGCTACTGATTCATTTTCTGTATAATTTGCTACATTATACCATTCTTCTCTATAATGTTCATCTATTGTTGATTTATAGTCTTGTCCATTATATTTCTTTACATTATCTGTTACATCATATGTTCTTCCATCTCCATAGATGTATCTTATAATATAATCTCCTGGTATAAAGTCTTTAAATTCATACTGTCCACTTCCCGCAGTTACACTGTTTTTATATTGTTGGCCTTGATATCCATTTCTTCCTGTTGTTTTAACAGTATTACTTCCAGATCTTGTTTCTTGCCAGATGTATTCATAATTATTACCTTTTATCTGTTTTATTTCTATAAGTTGTACTATTACATCATTTACTGGAGTATTATCATTGTTTGTTCCATCTTTATTTATATCTTCAAATACTGTTCCTTTTATTGTTCTTGTAGCATTTTCCTTTAAAGAAATGTTTATTCCTGCTGCTTCATCTGTGTCATCCTCATATTGAGTTATAGCTCCTTGTGTTATTCCATTTGCTGGTGCTGAATCTTTATCTATCAATCCACCCTCAACAGTTGAATATTCCATAATTTCTGCTATGTTCTTAACATTATTTTTTAACGTTACAGGACCTTTATCATCACTAATTACTTTAAACTCTAAATCTACCACTACTCTATAATTAGGTCCTTCTATATTTGGAGTATTGTCTCTACTTGTAAATGTTATTTTTCTGTTATTACTATCTATTTCAAAATTATATTTATCTCCTGTATATGTTGTTTTTCCTTCTACTATCTTTTGGCCATCTATCTTGTATGGTGTATATACAGAATCATAGTAATATTCAAATTTATTTACTTTTGCAGTTTGTGTAGTTTGTCCTTTTAATATAACATTATATGTTACATATGCTTGTAATTCTTTCAAATTCTCATAGTCTTTATTTTCATTGTCAGTTGGATTTACTTGGTTTTGAATTTTAGCATCTGTTTTATAATCTGCTATTCTGTAATTATAGTCTGATACATATAAATATAAATTGTATATAATTTTTTCATCAGCATCTTGTTTAGTCTTATCAGAAGATTTACCTTGTAATATTTCGTCTAATTTTAAATCTTCCATTTCTCCATCCATTACTTGAGCATAAGTATATTCGATTGATTTACCATTTAATTCTAATCTTGCATTCTTTACATCTGTTCCTAATGCTAAATCAAATTCTTTTTTAACAAGACCACAGTTTATTCCTTCAGATGTTGTTTTATATACTCCTGTTTTTGCTGACATTCTAAATTGTTTATTTGTATCTTTAGACTCTGGATTTGTTCCATTCATACCAACTTTTAAAGTTGATACTTTATCTTTATATTCATAACTCAATGGTGTTCCATCATTTGATTTCCCTCCACTTATTGTTTTAAATCTTTCATTAAATGTTTTTCTATTTTGTTCTGTTGCTTTTGAATCTGTACCATAATTTTGAATATCTTTACCATATGCTTTTGTCTCTATATAGTTTATTCCATCATAATTGAATATTATGCTATATCCTTCGTTTGTCATCTCGACATCTGAAAAACTATATTTCCCTCCATTAGCTGTAGTAGTTTCTGCCTTTACCTTTTTATTTTTTATATCATATAGTTGTACTAATACTCCGTCTATTCCTTCTTCAGCTGTAGCTTTTTTACCATTAGGTCCTTCTATATTTTTTATTCCACTTTGTCCATCTAGCCATACTGCTCCATCTAATTTTATATATGGTTGGTTTTTAGCAGCTATAGTTATATTACTATTAGTATCAGATGAAATTGTTCCAATTGAAGATGATGTATTTACATTTTGTACAGTATATTTTTCACCTTGTTTACTATATTTTATTGTAAATTCCATTTCTATTGGTTTATAGTAATATCCATTTCCTGTAGGCACTGTTGTTTCTTTAATTTTCACTATAACAGGTTTTGTTACATCTTTAATCACTATATCTTCTAATATTAACTCTCCATTAGTATTTGTTGTTTTTGATATTATTATTTTACCATCTTCACTTACTGTTGAATGGCCTTTCAAAGAAGTAACATTACTTAATTCAATACTAAATGTTGCTTTAGGTAATTTATCTCCTTTTAATGAGTCTGTTTTTAACAGTTTCAAAGTCTCTATATGAGGCGTATTTTTTATTGTTACACTACTATTACTGCTATTTGGTACATATGTAGTATTGTTGCTAGTTATACTTGTTACCGCTCCAGTACTTGTATTATATTTAACTGTTAATTCTACTGTTCCTATTCCTTTATATCCATTTGGTGCTGTCTCAGTAACTATTAATTTGAAACTTCCTGTATTGTTTACTGGAATTATTTTAACGCTTCCTGACCCTATAGTTAAACTTGCGCTATTTCCACTATTTATTTTTGATACATTTTCAACTCCAGTTATCTTTACTTCTGCTCCATTAACTCTATTATTAAGAGTATCTGTTTTGCTTAAATTTACTGTAACTGTTGGTGTCTTTTTCTCACGAACAACACGATAATAAAAAGTTCCTTGGCCACCAGCAGTATCTGAAAATATAAATATTGCTTTATATCTATACTCTTTATTATCAGACTGATTCCATGCATAATCATTATTAAATCCATTTATTATAGGTCTAAATCCTCCATATGATTTAGGAACTGTAAAATTAGCAATTCTTTCTACATTATTTTCATTACCCCATAACTCTGTAGCAGCCTTTTTTACCCAAGTATTCCTAGCCCCGCTATACATGTAGTAATTAGCACAATCCCACGCTACATCATAGTTGTTTTGAGATACATATAGATTTGCTAACATTTTTTGAAAATAAATATTATTATTGTAACTTATATTATCTTTATGGGCACTGTTTTTATCATTTGCATTGCTAAGTTTATTTGTCCATATATAATCCATTTTTCCATCATCAATTATAAAAATCCCACGAATTTTTCTTAACACACCATTAGCTGGACTTGAAACATCAGCATGATAACAAAAAGCTGTAGTTCTATAACTTTTCCCTGTCCCGTATCCAACTGCTCTATTCCAAACATGGCATGAATTACTTTCAGAATCACTAGAATCCGCTTGAGAATGCAAGTTGAATCCATCTAATCCACTAAGATTATTATTTTCTATTGAAGGAAAATTACTATAACTATTTGCACGATTATCTAATGCATTTAATAAATGAGCATAAGTTTCATCGCTACTTTTTGAACTTGTTATAGTCTTATAATTATATGCATAACTTCCTAAGGAAGAGATAAAAGTAGGTAATAAGACTAAAACAATAAACATCAATAATATAATTATAAATCTCTTAATTCTTGTTTTTTCTATATTCATTCTCTTTTCCTCCTCCTTCTATATTCTTACTTTCAGTACTTTTTTATTTATGATATATATTCCTAGTCCCAGAACTGTCATAGTTGCTATTACTATTCCTATATACATTATTGGTGAACCTGTTGCTATTGATACTATTAAGCTTGCTGTTGACATATCGTCTTCTCCTGCTTTTTTGTTTCCTGCTATTGAATCATGTTCTGCTATTCCTAGTAAGTTTCTGCTTGCGCCTATTTCACCTATATTTTCTATTGTTCCTGTGCTATCTGCCTTTAATGTTTTTGTTAATACTAATGTTACAGTCTTTGTTTCTCCTGGTTTTATTACTTGATCAGCAATTGACTTGTTGTGTAATACTTTATTTCCATCCATATACCAGTCTTTGTTTGTTTCTGATGTAAATACCAATCCATCTGGTAAGTAGTCAATTACATCTTCAACATAACCATCAACATCGCCTTCATTTGTTATTTGTAAGTCGTATTCTACTAGCATTACTGTTCCTGCTATTCTTCTTGCTGATATTTCTACTTTTGCTAGGTTTGTATTTTCATATTCATATGTTGTTGTTCCTGCTTTATTTGTTAGTATTACTTTGCTTATATATTTATTTAAACTTAAGTCAAATTTAGCATTTTCTATTAAACCAATATCTACATTTGCAACATCTTTATCTTCTAATTTTATTGTATCTGTTGCTCCTACAGTCTTTGTCTCTCCACTTATTTCTATTTGTTTTGATATTGCATCTGAATTAGTATCTTCTTTTGCCCCTGATACTTGATATTTTGTTACTGCATATTTGCTTGTATCATATTCAAATACTACTGTATATTCTCCTTGTTGTAAATCAGCAAATTTATATGTTCCTGCAAGTGATGTTGTAGTTTCTGCTACTTGTTTTCCTTCTTTGTCTAGCAATACTACTTTAACTGCTTGTAATACTTTTTCGTCTGCATCTTTAATACCATCTTTATTTTCATCCAACCATGCTAATCCTGATATACTTTTTGTTCCATCTTTGTTGTCATCTGGATTCTCACTTGGATTTTCTGGATCTGTTGGATTATTTATATCATTTATCTTATTTGTTAAAGATTTCTCTATAGTATCTATTGTTGAGCCAGATATTTCAATTTTATTAGTTATTTCATTTGTATCACCTACTATAGAATCTAATGTTGCAACCACTTTAAGTGTTAATTTTTCTCCAACTCCTATTTCTAAGTCCTCTATCTCTAAATTTCCATCGCTATTTGTTTTATATTCTATATTGTCGCCAGAATTCATTGTGGCAACTATAGATTTTACATTCAATCCATTTTGCATATTATCAAATATATATAGTTTGCCTGTGCTTAAAATGCCACTATTAACTAATGTCAATGTATATGTTATCTCATCTCCTAAATGTAATGTTTGACCATCTTTGCTTGATTTGAATTGTGCATCTAAATCTGTTTTAGACTGATGTATTATTTTTTCATAATCATTTGATATATAAGTGGTTTCATCGTAATCTGCAGTTACAACTAATTTAGCCATAGTTTCTTTTAAGTCATGATCTAACAATCCACCATTTAAAGTTATAATTACTTTATATGTATCATTTGCTACTATTTTATGAACTAATAGTTTTATAACTCCATTTTCTACAGTCAAATCAACATTGTCCGTATCAAGATATAATTGATGTTCTATATCAATTCCTAATTCTTCAGGCAACTCCATTTGCATTTCTAAGTTCTTTATGTCTGTATTTTTAAAATTCCTAACCTCTATCTCAAAATCTTTATATGAACCGCTATAAAAAAGGTTTTCTTCGTTTGTAGAATAATTAACTTTTAATGCAAAAGGTACATCTTTTACTTCTCTTATGTCTGTTATTCTACAAGTCTCTACCTCATCTACTGATATAGTTAATAAATTTAAATATTTATTATTTCTGTCTATAGTGTCTATATATGCAACTGTTTGATATTCAATTTCACTTGTTTCACCTGGTTTTATAGAAGCTATTTCGTGAATATCCTCAGCTTTATCCGGATTTTCCCCATATTTATAGCATTGTCTTTGGGCATTTTCATATATATAATTTCCGCTCTCATCTTTAGATGAATCAACAATTACACCCCATTTTATAAGTTCATAAAACACACCATTTTGAATTGTTGCTTTCAATTTTACATTATTTAAAGTCTCACTTGATGTATTTGTTACTCTAACTTTATATCTTAATACTTGTCCATTATTTATTTCTGCACCATTTGCTACTTCTTCTCCTCCAGCTGTTACTACTGTTTGTACAGATATCTTTTCTGCATTTGTTGTTGTTCCTGACTTTTCTTGTGGCTTTTCTACTTCAGTACCATTTGCTACATATGATAAAATATCTTCTACTGTCACTCCTGCTACTGTTCCGTTTACTTTTATTGTACTTGTTTGTGCTCCTTCAGCTTCTGCATTTAATGCATATTTATAGTTTACTGTCATTAATGTTCCTTGTGCTAATTCTGTTCCTACTATTTTAAATGATTTTACATTTTCTAAATTTGTTAATTCTGTTTTCCAGCTTTCTGAATCTACACTTGGATTTATTTCTTCTGAATAATATACTATTGCATTTTCCATATTTGTTGTAATTGCTGACTTTAATACTCCACCTTCTGGTACATTTCCTATAACTGTGTTTTGAGTTAATTTATCTCCATAGTTATTTATCATTTGAGCAGTTACTTCTATCTCTTGATTTCCTTTTGCATTTATATTTATATTGTTTTGATTTGTTTTTTCTACTACATCTTCTCCTATTTTAATAGTAGATTTTGTTACTAATCCTGATTTAGATGTTATTTTTATTCCTTTTACTTTTTCTACTGTTTCTCCATTATTAATAGATGTAGCTTTTAATTCTACATTTTTATCTGCCATAAATGCATCTGTTTTTATTTTTAAATCTATTACTATATTTGCTGCGTTAGTTGAATACTTTGTTTGTTGTCCACTTAAGCTTATTACTAACACTTTATTTCCTGCTTCATTTGTTATAACATTACGTGATTTTATTTCTAATTCATTATCTCCAACTACAGGTGTTATATTTTCTATTGTAGCTTCTTTTATCTCTTTTGGAAGTTCTATATTTATAGTTGGATTTTTATATAATTTATTTCTCTCATCTTTTGCTGTTAATTCTGCTGTTATTCTCATAGTATTTTCAGCTAATGCTGATATTGAACTTTTATCTAATGATACATCAAATGATGTTACAGGCTCTAATAGTCTTGCCACTGCTTGTACATTAGAATTTACTATTATATTAGTATTTTCATCAGCTACATTTATGTTTGTATTTGTTGCTACTGATGTTAATGTTGGAACTATTTCTCTGTTTTCTGTTTTGATTGCTTTTTCATTTATAATTTCTATTGATCCTTCTGCTTCTGCTGCACTCATTTCTATTGCTATTTTATTTACATTTTCTTCATATGAAATTGTATAATAATCTTCTTCAACCTCTTCTGATAATGCTATTTCTTGTATTGGAGTAGTTTTATCTTCCGCATTATATACTTTTATTGTTCCTTCCTCTCCTAATACTTTTAATGCTTCAGCTTTATTAATTTTTGTTGTTTTATAGTATGTAGAAATTCCTTCTAATAGTTCGTTTTCCCCTGCTAAAACTTTATCTCCTAAGTCTTGAATTGTTATTTTATCTGCTAATTTGCTATATGGCACATATACATTTGTTCTTGTTTCAAAACTTGTATCTTCACCTATATACATTTTTCCTTTGTATATATCTTTTGATACACTACTTTCTACTTTTGCTATATCTCCAATATCTGCTAATTCTTCTAATTTTAATTCAACTACTTTTTCTATTGTTCCATTTGTTCTTCCATATATATCTACTATATTTTTTACATTACAATCAAATGGAGCTACAACTGTTGCTTCATCATATATATATGTAACTACAAATCTATCTTCTCCATTTTTTGTCCATGCTACTATATTTTCTTCACTTGCATTATTTGAAACATTAATATATGTTTTTCCTTCTTCTTCGTTATATTCCCATGAACTATTTTCTCTGTTTGCAAATTGTACACTTGCTTTTCCATTAGTAGCCTTAGTTGTATATCCAGCTACTTTTACTTCTTCTGGGTCTACTCCCATTTCAGGATTTGCTATTTCTATAACACTTGATTTTACTGGAGCTTTGCTGTCTTTAATTTTTGATTTCACTAATACTTGAACAACTCTTTTGTTTGCTCCATCTATGCTATATATCTTGTTTGTAATTACTTGTCCATTTAATTCAATATCTTCTTTTGTTAATTCATTTGATGTCCATGATATCTTTACTGCTTTTGTTGTGTTTATGTCTGTTACATTTCCTTTATCATCTATATATTCTCCTGTTAATTTTATTTGGCTTTGCATGTCTAATAAACTTAAATTATATGATTCATCTTTTTTTGCTACTATTGGTAGCCCTGCTGCCATACCTTTTTCTGATTGTATTGAATCTAATTTAAATTTTGTTACTTCTGGATTATTTTTTAATCTAAAATTTGTATTTACAAGTTCAATTTGTGCATTATTTAAATAACCCCCACCTTGAACACTTGCTGATATATATAGTTTAATATCCTCTGAATTCATGTCAACCGATTTTTCTTTTATACTTCTATCAGCTTCATCAAGATAAATATCAAATTTTACATTTTTGCTATTTGTCCCATCTCCCTGATTTGATAAATTAATATCTGCTGCTATTGCTTGTCCCATATATGAACCGAAGCAAAGCAAAATTAGCAAAAGTTAATGTTAATATAAGCATCGTTGCTAATACTTTTACTCTCATTTTCTCAGAATTTAAATTTTTTAGATTAAACATAATTTAAGTCCTCCCAAATAAAATTTAGTTTTATAGCTAATTATATATTTATATAGCATTATTCTTACATTTTTATCTTTTGTTGTCAATACATGTTTCTTTATATATATAGGCCAAATTTATGCTTTATTATCTAATATACATACGGAAGCACAAAATGCGCAATTTGGTTATATAAAAATTACATTTTTATGACATTTTTGTTTTTATTTTTTTGCACGCAAATAACACATGCATCTATATTTATTATATACGGTTATGTAAACTTTTTCAAGTGATTTTTTATACTTTTTATTACTTTTTGGAAAAAAATTGAAAAATCCTTTTTGAATATGATTATTCTCAATAAAATCATACTTAAAATTAAAGTAATTAGACTTAAAATCCCTCTCATGATAAATCAAAAGAGGGATTTTTATTTAATATATTTTTTCATTTTAATGCTTTTTTCAACTTTATTATATGGTCTAAAGTTTGTATATAACCTTGCTGATATGCAAATTCTAACTTGCTAATACTAAATGGTTTTACATCTCTTAAGTCTATTTCTATAACATAATCGCTTTCTCTTACAGATTCTCTAATTAAGTTTTCTGTCATTAAATCTAATGATTGCATTCCAATATTATATATTGTTTTTTGTTTTCTTGGACTCTTTAGTTTGAACTTTATTGATATTACTTTATCTACTCCTAGTTTTCTAGTTTCAATTGTCGGCAAGTTATCAAATATTCCTCCATCTACAAACTGATATTCTTTATATTCAAATGGAGCATACATTCCAGGAAAAGTTGAACTTGCACGAACAGCTTTCCCTATTTCTATATCATTTATATATTCTTCTCCTTTTAAATTTTCACAATTTGTAAATATTATTTCTTTATCTTTTATCAAATCAGTAGTAGGTATTGTTATAGGCATTTTAATATCTTTTATATCCTTAATATTCTTTAATTTTGCTGCTTCTTCAATGGCAAGTTCTATATTATGGCTAGAAGTAATCCCTCCTAATCTTACGCCTCTTACTTCTTTCATTCCATGAAATATATCTTTTGGAGATATAGCCATAACAGATTTAGAAAAATAGTTAAATAATTTTATCATTTCATCTGTTGTATATCCCATTGCATACAATGCCGCTACTATACTACCTGCTGACGTCCCTCCTACTGCATCTATTTTTATACCATTTTCTTGCATTGCCTTAATTGCTCCTACATGCGCTGCACCTCTTACTCCCCCACCGAGCTAAAGCTAACCCTATCTTCACATTTCTCACCTCAGTTTATATATCTTAACTATTCTTTTTGCTTACTGATTTTCCTACTATCCTTGCTGCAATTTTGTCTGGTACTATTTTACTTAAGATTCTAATAAGTTTATTATTAACTCCTGGAAGTATCATATATTTTCCTTCAAACATACTATCTATTGCATATCTTGCTACTTCTCTACTATTCATAAGCTTAGTTGTAAACTTCACATTTGCCTTGTCCAAAAATGGTGTTTTTATTGGTCCAGGGCATAAAGTGCTAACCTTTATATCATAACCTTCTTGATTTAGTTCTTCATATATACTCTGTGTCAATTTAAGTACATATGCTTTACTAGCATGATATGTTGCCATTTGTGGACCTGGCAAAAATCCTGCAATTGATGATACATTTAATATATATCCAGAATTTTTCTTTTTCATTTCAGAAAGAAATAGTTTTGTAAGTGTATGCACTGCACATACATTTGTATTTATCATATTCAGTTCTGTTATAAGGTCTGTTTCCGTAAAGTTTCCGCATATCCCAAACCCTGCATTGTTTATTAATATATCTATATCTCCTACTTGTTTATATAGATTGATACAATTCTCTGCATCTCCTAAATCCATACATATTATTTCACACTTTGTATTTATTTGCTTTTGTACTTCTTCTAATTTTTCCTGTTCTCTTGCTACTAATACTAAGTCTATTCCTTGCTCACTTAAGTATATAGCCATTTCTTTTCCTATTCCTGATGATGCACCTGTTACTAGAGCTTTCATAACTTTTCCTTCTTTCTTTATACAAGGTTTGAGGGACACACCTTGGTCATGGGTATTCCTCATATCACAAGGAATGTCCCTCGTTTTAAGTTATTATATCAGATATTTGTAAAAATTAACAGTTTTTACTTTATTTATTTTAATTTTTGTTATATAATCTTTTAAATATTGTTTTACGGAATAAACATTTTGAGCTTTTTTAAGTTTAATTTTTAGATAGGAGAGATTAAAATGGAATACAATCATAGTGAAATTGAAAAGAAATGGCAAAATTATTGGGATGAAAAGCAAACTTTTAAAGCAGTTACAGGAGATAAAAAGGATCCTTACTATATATTAGTTGAGTTCCCTTATCCATCAGGAGCAGGACTTCATGTTGGACATGTAAGAAGCTATACTGCACAAGATGCACTTGCTAGAATGAAAAGAATGCAAGGATATAACGTTCTATACCCAATGGGTTGGGATGCATTTGGTGCACCTGCCGAACAATATGCAATTAAAAATCATATTCATCCAAAAGATGCTGTAAAAGAAAATATTAGTACTTTTAAAGGACAAATGAAAGATTTAGGATTTTCATTTGACTGGTCTCGTGAATTTTCTACAACAGACCCAGAATATTATAAATGGACACAATGGCAATTCTTACAATTCTATAAACACGGAATGGCATATAAAGATACAATACCTGTTAACTGGTGTCCTACTTGTAAATCAGTTTTATCTAATGAAGATGCTGCTGGTGGAGTATGTGAAAGATGCGGTACATCTGTTGTACAAAAAGAAAAATCACAATGGATGCTTAGAATGAGTGACTATTCAGAAGACTTGCTAAAAGGACTTGATGATACAAATTTCGCTGATAGAGTAAAACTTGGTCAAATCAATTGGATTGGTAAATCTACTGGTGTTGAGTTAGACATACCAATAGTTGGCGGGGGTAAATTCTCTATTTTCACAACTTGTATTGAAACAATTTATGGTATTACATTTTTTGTTATTGCACCAGATGGTAAATTAATTAAAGAATTAATGCCTAGAGTAAAAAATATAGAAGAAGTAACTAACTATATTAACGAAACCGCTAAGAAGTCTGCTATGGATAGAACAGACTTAAATAAAGGAAAAACAGGTTGTAGAGTAGATGGAATTATGGCTATTAATCCTGTTAATGGCAAAGAAGTTCCAATTTTCTTAGGTGATTTCGTATTAGGAGATTATGGAACAGGTGCTGTTATGGCTGTACCTTCTCATGACCAAAGAGACTTTGAATATGCAACAGAGCATGGATTAGAAATGATCCAAGTTATAGATGGAAGAGATGTTAGTAAATCTGCATTTGAAAAACATGACTATCTAGGAAAGGGATGCAAATTAATAAATTCAAAAGAGTTTACAGGTCTTACAGTCGAAGAAGCTAAAAAAGCAATTACTGAAAAATTAGTTAATGAAGGAATTGCTAGAGAAGTAAATAATTATAAAATGAGAGATTGGATATTCTCACGTCAAAGATTTTGGGGAGAACCAATTCCTATGGTTTATTGTGAAAAATGTGGTTGGGAGCCTTTAAAAGAAGAAGATTTACCATTACTTCTTCCTGATGTTGCTGAGTATGAGCCAACAGAGGACGGAGAAAGCCCACTTGCTAATATTACTGATTGGGTAAATACAACTTGTCCACATTGTGGTGGACCTGCAAGAAGAGAAACAGATACTATGCCTAACTGGGCTGGTTCCAGCTGGTATTTCTTAAGATTTATGGACCCACATAATGATAATGCATTTGCTTCAATGGATGCTATGAAATATTGGAATAGAGTTGACTGGTATAATGGTGGTATGGAACATACTGCAAGACATCTACTATATGCTAGATTTTGGGTTCAATTCCTATATAACATAGGATTAGTTCCTAAAAAAGAAATGATTTGGACACGTGTTAGCCATGGAATGGTTCTAGGTTCTAACAACGAAAAAATGAGTAAATCTAAAGGAAATGTTATTAATCCAGATGATATAGTAAAAGAATATGGTGCAGATACATTAAGAATCTATGAAATGTTTATGGGTGATTATACACAAGATGCTCCATGGAGTACAGATTCTTTAAGAGGTTGTAAACGTTTTATAGACAAAGTTATTCGTTTAAAAGATAAAATAGGTACTGGAGAAGGATATTCTAAAAAACTAGAACCTATAATTCATAAAACAATAAAAAAAGTTCAAAATGATTTAACTACAATGGCATATAACACAGCAGTATCAGCATTAATGATTTTAGCAAATAGTTATGATGATGAAAAAAGTATTACAAAAGATGAATATCATTTACTTTTAACACTATTAAATCCTATTGCTCCTCATATCACAGAAGAACTAAATGAATCTTTAGGATTTAAACCACTTTGTGAATCAGAGTGGCCTGAGTATGATGAGTCAAAGACTATAGATAGTGAAAAAGATATTCCTGTACAAATAAATGGAAAAGTTAAAGCAACTGTTAAAATATCACTAGATAGTGAAGAAGATATTGTAAAAGAAAAAGTTCATGAAGCAGTGGATTCTTTACTTGAAGGAAAAACAATTGTTAAAGAAATCTATGTAAAGAATAAGATTTATAATATAGTTGTTAAATAGACTTAGTTTTACTTTAAAAGAGGTAATTAGGATTTATTTCTTAATTGCCTCTTATTTTATAATAATATCCTTATGTAAAATATAATTTATATTTAGCATGGAAAATATTGATTTCGTCTTCTTTTTATGTTAATATATGAATTATCAAATTTAGGAGGTATTTGATTTCCATACGCATTGAATTATGGAACAGTGCAAAATTACTAATTCTAAAACGAAAGGAATAATCAGCAATGTTTTTACAGTTTTTTGGAAGAGGTGCAGGTTTTGCTGATGAGCATACATCTGCATATTTTGTCACTGACAAACGGGATCTATTCTTATTAGATTGTCCCTCTTCAACCTTTTCGAAAGTGAAAAATTTCGACTTATCAAGTTATAATGACTTTTATGTCCTTATAACTCACACACATGGAGATCATGTTGGTGGGCTTGGTCTTTGGATTCAATACTGTTTCTTTGTCCTTCAAAAGAAGGTCACTGTACTTGCTCCCTCTGATGAGGTAAAAGCAGATATAAGAACTTTGCTTACAATCGAAGGAAATGAAACTAGTTGGTACAATCTGTGTACCATCAATCCTGATAAGCATTATGGATCTGCAGTTAAAATTGAACCAATTTTAACTGAGCATTCTCCTCAGCTTAAGAATAAATGCTTTGGTTATTACATTGAAGGCGTTGATTTCTTCTTCATTTATACTGGAGATACATCAACACTAGAACCATTTGAACCATATTTAGATGATTGTTCTGAAATATATGTAGATGTTTCAGTATTTTATGGGCAAATTCATTTAAAGCTTGAAGATACATTACCTGATCTTATTGAACTGTCAGAGGATGATATAGAAGTCTATCTTATGCATTTGGATGATGTTGATGCAGCAGAAAAGATTATCAAAGATATTCCAGGAATCGAAATTGTAACACTTTCATAAAAAACAAGACATAGAGGAAGAAATTTCTCTATGTCTGTTTTATTCTCATTAAACATGTGTCTCCAGTGGGACAAAATGTCCCATTGGGAAACGTCCCTTTTGGGACATTATTTAAAATATTCTACTCCTGATTCGAATAATTTTTGATCCATGTTTCCTGGCACATTTAATATGTTTCCTCTGTAACTTCTTTCTGAGTGTCCCATTTTGCCAAGTATTCTTCCATCTTTGCTTGTTATTCCTTCTACTGCATATACTGATCCATTTGGATTATATTCTATGTCATAAGTAGCATTTCCTTCCATATCAACATATTGTGTAGCTATTTGTCCGTTTTTTATTAATTCTTGCATTACATTTTCATTTGCTACAAATCTACCTTCACCATGTGAAATTGGAATTACAAATTCTTCTCCAAGTTCTATTTTGTTAAACCATGGAGATAGTTTTGATACAACTTTTGTAGTAACTAGTTTTGATTGATGTCTTGCTATATCGTTATATGTAAGTGTTGGCATATCTGCATTCATTTCTAGTATTTCTCCATATGGTACTAATCCTAATTTTATCAAAGCTTGGAATCCATTACATATTCCGAAGCATAAGACCATCTTGTTCATTTAGGTGTTTATGGATAGCTTCTTTTAATCTTGGGTTTCTAAATACTGTTGCTATGAATTTACCTGAACCGTCTGGTTCATCTCCTGCACTAAATCCTCCTGGAAGCATTATTATTTGAGCTTCATTAATTGCTTTCTCCATCTCTAATATAGACTCTTCAATATCGTTTTCTTTTAAGTTTTTAAATACTGCAATCTTAGGATCTGCTCCTGCATCTATAAATGCTTTTGCTAAGTCGTATTCACAGTTTGTTCCTGGGAATACTGGTATAAATACTCTTGGTCTTGCTATTTTTGATTTTGCAACTAAAACTTGTTTCTTATCACTCAAAACATTTTCTATTTTTGTGAATTTGCTTTCTGCTTTAGTTGGGAATACTTTTTCTAATGGTTCTTCCCATAGTTTTATTAATTCATCTAAATCAAGCTTTTCATTTTCAGATATTCTTATTTCTTTTTCTTTACTAGTAGTTCCTAAAAGTTCTAGTTTATCTACATCTAATTCTTCTGATGCCTCAATTACGAAAGCTCCATAACGTGGTTTGAATAAGCATTTATCTGCTCTAAATTCAAATCCTATTTTATTACCAAAGCACATTTTACTTAAAGTATCTGCTATTCCATTTTGTCTTACTGTAGCTATTGATATTGCTTTTCCTTCTCCTATTAATTTATGTATTGTTTCATAATTTTCTTTTAAATCTTCAAAGTCTGGTATTAAATCTTCAGTATATTTAGTTTTTAACATATATACTTTTGAACCTACTTTTTTAAACTCATTTGATACTACTTTGTTAGTATCTACTACACCGGATGCAGAATGATGTAAGTGTTGGAGGTACATCCAATTCGTTATATGAACCAGACATTGAGTCTTTTCCACCAATTGATGCAAGTCCTAATTTTTCTTGTACTAAGTATGCTCCTAAAAGTGCTGCTAAAGGTTTACCCCATCTTGAAGGTTCATTTCTTAATTTTTCAAAGTATTCTTGGAATGTGAACCAAGCTTTTTTATAGTCTCCTCCACAAGCTACATATTTTGTAAGTGAGTCTATTATAGCGAATACTGCTCCATGGAATGGACTTATTTCTGAAAGATAAGGATCATATCCATATGACATTACTGTTCCAGAGTTTGTGTATCCATTTAATGTTGGAATTCTTGCACACATTGCTTCAGTTGGTGTTAATTGATATTTCCCGCCAAATGGCATAAGTACTGTTCCTGCACCTATTGTACTATCAAATCTTTCTACTAAACCTTTTTGTGAACAACAATTTAAGTCTGAAACAACATTTTTCCATCTATCTACTTTAGAACAATTGCTTCCATTTGTTTTTATGCAGTTTGGTGAAAAAGGTGCCTGTCCCCTTTTTCCCTCAAAATAATCTTCTAGTCCTTCTGGTTTATTTACTTGTGCTTCAGCTGTTTTTACTGTTCCGTTTGTATTTAAGAATTCTCTAGATAAATCTACTATTAATTTTCCTCTCCAATACATTTTCATTCTTGGTTCTTCGGTTACTTTTGCAACTATTGTAGATTCTATATTTTCACTTGCAGCTAATTTTTGGAATTTTTCTGCATCATTTTCTCTGATTACAACTGCCATTCTTTCTTGTGATTCTGATATTGCAAGTTCTGTTCCATCTAATCCTTCATATTTTTTTGGAACTTTATCTA
>CAOJKK010000010.1 GCA_948437895.1 uncultured Clostridium sp. | reverse complement strand
AATTAAAATCTTGAAAAATAAATCCTAATTCTTCTCTTCTAAATTTATTTAATTTGTTCCCTTTTAGCTTTGTTATATCTTCTCCGTTAATAACAATATGTCCTGCTGTTACTTTATCTATTGTTGATATAGTATTTAAAAGTGTAGTTTTTCCTGAACCACTTGCACCCATTATTCCAACAAATTCTCCTTTATCTACAGTAAAACTAATATTATCTATTGCTTTACTCAAATTTGATTTTGTTCCATAGTACTTTTCTATGTTCTTAACTTCTAATATTTTTTCCATGATATATCTCCTTTTCACTTTTATTAAATTCATTATACCTTTCTTATTTTCTCTCTGCCATCGATTTAGCTTACATTTACCTTACAGTTTTGTAAGGTAACTTCGCAATTTATCGAATTGGGGGAAAAAGGGGTCTGTCCCCTTTTTCCCCCAATTCTTATTTCAAATCAATATAACTGCTTTTAGGAAATACTAATCTGATTTCTGTACCTTCATTTTGAACAGAATTTAGTTCTATTGCTATCCCTAATTTATCACATAATTTCTTGCATAAATATAGCCCAATACCTGTAGACTTTTTGTTTTGCATTCTTCCATTTGTTCCTGTAAATCCTTTTTCAAATACTCTTGTAATTTCTCCTTTTTTTATTCCTATCCCATTATCTTTAATATATAAAATAACATTTTCTGCTCCCTTTTTTGCATGCATTTCTATTTCTGAATTATTATCTAGTTTTCTGTATTTAACACTGTTTTGTATTAATTGGTTTAATATGAATATAATCCATTTGCTATCTGTATTTACTTGCATATTTATATCATGAATATTTATTGTTATTTTCTCTTGGATTAATGCATTTTTATTTTTCTTAATACTTTCATTTACAATATCTTTTAGATTACATTTTTTAATATAATAGTCTTTTTCAACAGTATTACTTCTTGCATAAAATAAAGCTTGTTCTATATAGTTTTCTATCTTTTGTAATTCTTCATTTATACTCTTTGTGACTTCATTTTTATTATTTTCTACTACCATTTTACTTGCTGCTATTGGTAGTTTGATCTCATGAATCCATAGCTCTATATAGTCTTTGTAGTCTTCTTGCATATATTTATATTTATTTACGTTTTCTGCCATCGATTTATCAATTTGTGCTAAAGATTCTTTTAGCATTTTTCCTTCAATAAAACTTGGAGATTTTATTATTTCTGTTATTAAGTACTTTTCATCTAATCTATCCATAGTATCTAATAGATTGTTATAGAAACTCCTCTTTGTAAAATATTCGATTATAATACTAATTAAATATAACCCTAAAATTACTATTGGAATATATAATTTTATAAAGCTACCAAATCTATATGGAATTAAAAATACTTCTATTGTCATAACTCCAAGAATTAATAATGTTATTGTAATTATCTTATCTTTTAAAAAGTCTTTAAAGCTCATATATTATCTCCTTGTAACAAAATATATCCTTGTCCTCTTTTAGTTACTAATAATTCTTTTAAATTCAACTCTTCTAATTTGTTTCTTAATCTAGTAATATTTACAGTTAATGTATTATCATCAATAAAGCTTTCACTTTCCCACAAGCATTCCATTATATCTTCTCTTGATACTATTACTTCTCTATTTTGAACTAAATATTTTAGTATTTTGTATTCATTTTTTGTTAATTCTATAACTTTACCATCTTTCTCTATTGTACTTTTGGAAGTGTTTAAAATGAAATCTTTTGCATCTATTTTTTCTGCAATCTCTCCTGCCATATTACTTCTTCTTAAAACAGATCCTATCTTAGCTAGAAGAATTTGAATATTAAAAGGCTTTGTAATGTAGTGGTCTGCCCCATAATTTATAGAAACCAATTCATCTATTTCACTATCTCTGCTTGTTACTATTATTATAGGCATATTAGATTGTTTTCTAATTTCTTTGCAAATAAATTCGCCATCTGTAAAAGGTAAATTTATATCTAACAGTACTAAGTCTGGATTCATCTTTAAAATATCGTTTATACTGTTATCAAACACTTTTAAGCTTTGTGCTTCATACCCATTCTTATTTAAAAATATTTCTAATTCATCTCTTAGTTTTTCATCATCTTCTACAATTAATATTTTTTGCATTATTATCAACTCCAACAGTATTATATCATAAAAGATAATAAAATAAACCTTACAGTTTTGTAAGGTTTAATGCCAATATCCAACTATTGCAAATTTTGCAATAGTTGGATTTGTCTATAACTAAATTATCTATATTGTAATAATATTCTATTTGAAGCACAAATAGAAATTATTGCTTATAACTTCATGTGAATTACTACCTTCATAAAGTAATTTAATGTTTTTAAAATCCGTATTATCTTTAATATCTTGTATTATTTTTTCATTGTCCATATATGTTTTTATGCACAATATATATGAATCTTCACTATTTAACTTATCATCTTTTATAAAATACTTCTCCTCTCCCTTATTTACATCTATTATCATTGTTTTTTCATAAATCATCATTTCAGGTATGCTTTGTATATAATTGAAGGAGTTGTCATTTATAAATACAAATGACTTGTCCTTATTGTCTTCAGCTACCTTTAAGCACTCTCCATATTCTTCAAATAGAAACTTAGGTTTTGAAAATATCATGCCATTAATCACTAATATTATTGATATTAATATTAGTACAATATTTTTATGTTTAAACTTAAAAATATTTTCTAATATCAAAAACAAATCAATTGAAATAAATGGAATTATTGGCATTATATATCTTAATTCTTGAAAAGAGGCTAATTTTACTACTATAAAAAAATAAAATATAGCTGGTATTATACTTAATGCTACAATAAACTTTTGATTTGATTTTTTATATAAATATACTATTCCTATAAAACTTCCTAATAATATAGTTATCTCCAATACAATATTGTTTTTAATTGTAAATACATATAGCAAGTGATTTATATATTGATATAAATTTTTGAAATACTCAGTATTCGCTAAAGCTGAAACTCCTCTATTTGTAAATAATAAATGATATATACAAGGAATAAAAAGAACAATTCCTATTATTGCATATAAAATATGAAAACCAATATATTTTATAACCTCAATGTATCTCTTATCTTTAATCATTTTTATTATCATTAATAAAAATATATAAAATGCAAAAACCGCAAAAAAGTATTGTGTTAAAAATCCAATAATTGTTATAGTCCCCAAAGCAAAATTTAGTTTAGGTGTTAGTGTAAAATTATTTTTATATATCTTTATACTATAATAAAAATAAAGCAATATAAAGAATGTTAGTAACATATACATTCTTTGATAAATTACCATGCTGATTGTCCCCATAGAAAGTCCATAAAATATTAAGATTGGTATTATAATATTTTCTTTATCAATTAACTTTAATATTTTCTTTATCAAAAAACAGCTTAATATAAATGCAAGTATATTAACAGTAAATATAATATAGTTTGTAAATTGTCCATTGAATAATATACTAAAAGCATGCACTAATATATAGAAAACTAGTGGATGGTTATCTTTTGCTTGGTTATAATAAATTGATTTTAAATTTAAATAATTGTCCTTGTTTAATGTCACATACTCTTCTACTTCTTCTTTTGTCTTCCATATAGGTTTTTGTTGGCTATTAAGTTCATCCATTTCATTAGTAAACTCACTATTATTTAGTACGTAATGGATTAGATTTTTTATTTCAGTAAAAATATTTTCATCAAATACATATTTCTCAAGCATCTTTGTATTAGTATCTTTTTCTCCATATGCGGGCATTAAACCGTCATATGGATTTACTGCTGATGCTAAAGAATATATCTCATCTTCATGAAATCCTCTCTTTTTGCTTTGGTAAAAAAACATTATTCCAACATTTATAGCAATTAATATAATTATTAAAATTTCTTTTGATTTTCCTTTGTTCTTCAACATTCTTCTTATACTTTCCTTATATAAATATATATTAGAAAAGGGCTTTACAAAGCCCTAGTTACAATTATATTGTTTACTATTTTGATTTTTATTATTACTTTTTATTTCCATTTTTAGATTTATACTTATAAATAAATACTGCAATCACAATAGCAAGTATTGAAATTAAGATAACTATAAAAAGCATATTAGATTTATTTTTTACCTCTTCATTATTTTTTTGTTCATTTTCTTTTTCCTCTTCCAATATTGTTGATAGTCTTTCAGCTTGATAGTTTCTTTCTTCTTCATACTTTTGTTCTTCCTCTTGATTTCTTCTATGAACAATTACATCATATTTCTTATTAGTTGTTCCGTTTTCCGCTAATACAACAACTTGAATTTGATTATCCCCTTCTTTCATCTCTCCATTTCCTATTATCTTTACTCTAGCATTTTCTTTTTGTGGAATTGCTAAAATATCTATTTTATCTATATTGTTTGCTATTTCTACTTTATATTTTGTCATATTACTATCAAACTCAGGTTCTAAAACTCCTTGCCTTATTGCAAGTGTTTCCAAGTTTGCATTTGCAAGTTCTATATTATTTGTTTTGCTTACATATATCCTATATATTGAAGTTTTAGTTTTATCTTTTGATTCTACCTTAATATCAATTACGTTCTCTCCCATTTTTAGATTTTTATTTCCTGTTATTGTAACATTTGCTCCCCTATTTTCTGGAATAGCTGTAATACCTAGATCATTAATTGTATTATTTGCAATAAAATAGTATTCTTTAATATCTTTATTAAAATCTGGACTAATACCCTCTTGGTCTAATCTTAATATATTTAAATTTGTATTGTCATCTGAAACATTTTCAACATCTTCCACCGCTTCTTCATTATTTTTTTCTTCTTTTCCTACCTTCACTTCAAAACTACTATCATCAATTTTAATTTCATCTCCATTTAGATTGTAGAATTCTCCTGTAATAGTAATATTTGCAGTACTATCTTGCAAAGCTTTAAAATTAAATTTTTCTATATTTATCGTATCATGATCCTTTCCACTTTCATTTATCCAAGTATATATAATTCTATTACCTAAATTATTAGAATTTTCTGGTCCACTAATATATTCAAGTACTGCTCTATCCCAATAAATTTCCAAAGTAAATGCTTGAACTTCTTTATTTCCTATCTCTATATTTATTCCTACTTCTTCTCCCGCTTCTATTGTGTTTTTATCAGGTATAATTTTCATTTCATTATCAGCAAAGCTTACATTTATATTTAGTAACAATATAAATATTAAAACTATTATTAAAAATATTTTTTGTTTTTTCATATAACCTCCATTACGGTTCAGGACAGTCCCTAGAACCTATTTTACTGTTCTATAAATTTAAGTTCTAATATATGTCTTTGTATTAAAAGCAAATCAAAAGCAGAAGGATTTTTTCCATTTTTATTAATATTTCCAGCTTTTATATAAACTCCATTTAGTTTCTGTAATTCAATTATATGCCTTTGAAGTACCAATAAATCTAAAGCATTAATCTTTCCATCTCCATTTACATCACCATATATGATTATCTCATATTCCATTTTAATTGTTCCATTTTCATCTATTAATCTAATTTTAGAACCTGTACCTACAAGTTGATCATCACTTAATAACTCATCTTTATTATTATATATTTCAACAGTATATATAGTATTAATCATTTCTTTTATTTTATTAACACTATTATTCTTAATATCCCAACCTGTTATTTCATTTTGTTGTACTCTTAGAGATTCGTCAAAACTTACTTCATCTTCTCCAAGCTTTGGTACTACACTAATATTAATTTCTTTTGTAATATCTCCTTCTTCTGTTTTCACAATAATCTTTGTAGTTCCTTCTTTAATAGCTTTTATTAATCCTTTATCATCTACTGTAGCAATATTACCATCATCTGATGAATATATAACATTTTTATTATTTGCATCATCTGGAACTACTATAGGTGTTACTGTATAACTATCCCCTATTTGCAATACTAATTTTTCTTTATTAATCTCTAAATCAGTAACTGGCGTATATACTTGTACTTCTATACTACTAAATACATTGTTTTCTTTGGCCTTTGCTGTAATTGTAGTAATACCAGATCTAATTCCTAACACATTTCCACTGCTATCTACTGTCGCAACACCTCTGTTACTAGAAGTAAATTCTATTGGATGATCTTTTGCTTCATCTGGTAAAATTTGAACATTAACTTTTCTTGTTTCACCTTTGTTTATAACAGGATTATCTATTGATAGTTTTATTTGTTCTATTTGTGTATTTGGAAGTTCTTTTAAATAACTATGAAAAACATAACCAATCATTCCATTAGGTAGTCTAACTTTGTCCCATAAATCTCCTGATTGCTTGCCTTTTGCAATTCTTGTCATTGTTACTGTTCTGTCAACAGTTGTAAGTAGTTCATAAGATGTAGATGGTCCTGTTCTTACATTTAAAACGTTACTTACATCTGCATATACTTTTGTATTGTCTAATGTAAAATCACTTTCTAATATATTTGGATTTTCTGTCCAAGTATTTGGCATGTTGTTATATACAGGTATTATAAATGACATACTGTTACTCAATATTCCTGACTTTTCATAACCACTGTGTATTATTTTAGACTCCGAATATGGAGCAAGTACATTTGTCATATATTGATGCCAAAATAGTTCTCCTCCACTATCACTTGTGACATGAAATTTTTGAAGATATATAGTATCTTGTCCTAAGTTAATATAACTTGAACCAATAAATATACCTCCACCAGTTATGGCTCTCTCCTTAGTATTCCAAGGTATTAAATATTTATCTTTTGTAGCTTGACTTGCACCTTTACCATCTTTAGCAAATTGAAGTCCATTCTTTATCGCTCCCATAGGCTCAGAAGAACTTGTTGCACCAATATTATAGAAATTATATAAGCCTCTAAAACCTTCAACTGTTCCACTAATAGAACTATGTGATAAAAAAGGTCCTACTTCCTGTTTTATTCTAGATGCTAAATGATAACTACTTACTTTAGATGTTCTTCCAGCTGTCAAAATGAGGTCTGAGTATTTTTTTGTCATTGTTATAGTGCTTCCAGAAGAATTTACATATTGAACAATTTTGTTATAGAATTCTGTACCATACAAAATCTTTTCTATTCCATCTATACTTGTTGTTTTTTCATCAAAAGACAACCCTTCAAATTGCATAAGTCTTACTTCATTTAAAAAATTCCTAGGGTCCATTGTGTATTCAATCGCTCTTCTTGAACAATCTACCCATCCAGCATCTACTTCTACATTATATTGCCCTGGTGTAGTGTTTTTCCATCTATCAGAATATGATTTAGGTACTAAATTTTTACCAAATTTATTTTCATTATCTATTACATATTTCCAATCTAAATTTGTATATAGAGCTGTAAATTTCCAATTAGGGTGTTTCTTTTGTAATTCTAATAAATATGGTTTATAGCTGTCTGGAAAGTTTTCAATTCCTTCTTTTTTCTCGGCACAATAATGTGTATTTGAAAATGTAATAATTGCTATGAAAAATATTATAGTTAAATATATTTTTAAATGTTTTCTCATACTATTTATATTCCTTTCTCTACTGCCTGAATAATAAGTCTAGTGTCTGAATAATTGACACATGTTATTAAAGTAACTATTCTTTTGCCTCCTGTATCTTGTTCTAGTGAATCTGTATTTTGTGGTTTTACTTTATATATGTCATAAATAGTATAAGTATATTTTCCATTTTTATTATCTAATAGATAAAATTCATCTCCTATTTCTAAATCTATTAGGTTATAGAACATATTATCTTTTTTGTAGTTATGTCCTGTTATGCAAAAATTACCAATTTCATTTGGCTCTGGTCCCCAAAATTTTGTAGGACATACATCCATTCTTTCTTTTGTATAATCCTTTAGTATATATGTTTCTAATTCTATTTTTGGTATTACTAGTTTTGCTGTAACTTCATAATCTAAATAAGTATTAGGAATATTTACTTTCTCTCTTACTTTCTCTGTTGTTTCTTTATTTTCTTCTACTTGAATTTTATTTTTAGATTTTTCTTTTAATTTAATTTTACTTTCTTTATATATTCCTACTGATATATAAGTAATTGCAAAAAAAATTATCAGCATAAATATACCCTTTATAAAATTTCTAAGCTTTCCTTTCTTTTTTCTCTCACCTCTCACAACCGCTCTCCTATATATAATTATTATGTAATAAGGATTTCTTCTAGGTTTTCTAAAAGAAATCTCTTATCATACTAATCTTTTCTTCTTAAAATGACATATGCAACTGCAAGTACTACTATAATTGGTAAGATTGCAAGATAAATTGTGCTACCTGTTTTTGGCAAAGTACTTGGTTTTTGATTATTAGTTGTTCCATTTGGAGTAGTATTTTCTGGTTTTTGAGTATTATTATCTGCTGGTGGAGTTGTACCTGCTTCATCTTTTACTGTTATATCAAAAGTTTTGCTTGCAATAACGCTATCTGAATTATCTCTATCAATTAATTTTAATGTAATAGAATATTTTCCAGCACCAGTAAATAAACCTCTTAAATTTAATTCTTTTTTAACATTTTTGCCACCTATTGGGTCACCTTCTGCTGAGCCCCATCCACTATCAATAATGTCATGCTCTAGACCTTGTTCATCTGTTCCAAGAAGCTTAACAGTTTCATTGCTTGGTATTGTTGCTTCTGCAATTATTCTTGTGTGTTCATAATTCTTACCCATTGCTGATGATACTACTAGTTTCATATCTTTTTCTTCATTTTTTATAATATCTCCAGTATATTGAAGTGCTATATCATAATCAACATATGCTGGTTCTACTATAATATTTTTAACGATAGGTGTTGTAATGTCATCATAACTAATAGAGGCATCTGGATTTCCCATACCTTCTAATGTTACACTTAAATCTGTTGGATTAGATGTTAGTATATCTTCTTTTGCTTTGAAAGTTACAGACATACTAGTTCTTGGACTTTGTCCGCTTGATGCATCATAATGATATGTTGTTTTTATCACACTTCCAGTGTCATTTGCAGTTGCTCCTTGTGTTGATACATAATCTAATAGGTTATTATCATATGCTACATTTACACCATACGAACCCATTTGTGTACCAAAGTCTACTGTTAATGTTACTGTTTGTCCAGGATGTACGGTTTGCTTGTCTGTTTTAATATCAATAGTATCTAGTGATGCTGCATATACATTAATTGAAAATGCTAGCAAAAATAAAACAAGAAAAATTGATATAATATTTACCATTTTTTTCATAAAAGTTTTCCTCCTTTTTTATTTTATAGTAAATATTATGTCGCATTTTCTTGTTTTTAATTTAGAAATTTTTTTAGTTTTAGGAATTTTTTTCAATTTTATTTAAAAATTAAGTTAATTGTTAATCTCCTACTTTTATATCTCCACAATCATTTTTGATTTTAAGTGTTATCTCAGAATGTCTATTATTTGTACTTACTTTATTCTCTCCAAGATCTGTTTTTGCATCAACATATATGTCATTTGTCTTAGAAATTTTTATATCTCCAAAATCTGATTTTATAGATGAATCTTCTTTAATTTCAATTTTATTGATTTTTATATCTCCACAGTTTGATTCTATAGTACATTTGTTAAGCACTTCATCTATTTTAATATCTCCATATTTGCTATCTATTGTTATATCTTTTACTTTTCCTAATTCTATATCTCCACAGTCTTGATTAATATTAATTATAGCTTTTTCTAAATCTAAAATTTTGCAATCTCCATATTTAGAATTTATATTAATTTCTTTTGAATATTCTTTTGGAATATATACAATTATGTCATTTGTATAAAAATTAAATGAAAACACTTTATTGTTAGTATACTCAGAATAGTCCACTTTTAATTCGTTATTATCTAAAGTTACTTTTAAATCTTCAGGTTTTTCTCCATATGCTACAATATGTATATCCTTATCCATGCTTTCTTTAAATTCAATATCTCCAGCATTTGATAATATCATTAGATTATTAACTAAATCCATTTCATAAGTTTCATCAAATATTACATTTTCACTTTTTGTTCCAAGTCTTCCAAATACATTTAATAATCTAAAGTTACCATTTAAGCAAAAAACTAATAACATTACTAATCCAAATATTAAAATACTTAAAATAATTATTAAAGTTATTATTAATCCATTATTCTTCATCTTCTTTTTCCTCCTTTAGCATAAATAATAACTTAATAATTTGGCATATTAATCCGTTAATTATAAATATTACCCAAGTTATATACCAAGCCATTGTAGCAAAACTTACTATGAAATAAATAGCAGTACAAATCGCACCAACTATTCCATTAATTTGCTTAACAATTTCATTCTCTCTTTTCTCTTCTTTTGTTTTTTCAAGTTTAGGAATAGACATATAGTGTTTTACTATTCTTGCAGTAGCCCAAGCAATAGCACACAAAAACAATGCTGATGCTACTATAGGATTCATTTTTAAAACTGGTATTGCTATAGTAAGTAGTGCCACTGCTACTATGTAAATAAATATTGATGTACTTACTACTTCAGCAGATTTTCTTCTTATTTCTTGTTTTGAAGGCGTTTTTTCTTCTTCAATTTCAACTTCTTTAGTTTTCTTCTCTGTATTATTCTCTTCTTTTTTATTCCCTGACAATAATTCATCTGCACTTATTCCAAATAACTCGCATAATGGTAATACTTTATCAAAATCTGGAGTGCTTTGATTTGTTTCCCATTTTGATACTGTTTGTCTTGTTACATTTAATTTATCTGCAACTTCTTCTTGAGATAATTTTTTCTCTTTTCTTAATTCATATAATTTTTCTCCAAAATTCATTGAACTTCCCTTTCCTTTCTGGTTAAAATTATACTGTTTTTAGCAGTTGATTTCTATCAATTCTGATTGGAAATTTTGTCAACTGATATTAACATTGTTTATATAACAAGATATTTACATTTGTTTTATTATATCTTTTACAACTTCTCCTGCTATTATTAAACCTGCAACAGATGGCACAAATGATATACTACCAGGAACTTGTTTTTGTTTTGTTTCATCTTTTTTTATTTTTATAGGTTCTTCTTTTGAATATACAACTTTAAGTTTTTTTATACCTCTTGCTTTTAATTCTTTTCTCATAACTTTTGCTAAAGGACATACACTTGTCTTATATATGTCTGTTACTTCAAATCTAGTTGGATCTAATTTATTTCCTGTTCCCATACTAGATATAATTGGTATTGAAAGATTATTCGCTCTCAATACTAATTCTATTTTAGCAGTTACAGTATCTATTGCATCAACAATATATGATACTGAATTATCTATTATTCCTTGAGTATCTGGCATAAAAAATTCTTTATATATATCTATTTTAGCATTTGGATTTATTTCTAATATTCTTTCTTTTGCGACTTCTACCTTCGGCTTTCCTATTGTTTTTTGTGTTGCTATGATTTGTCTATTCAAATTACTTAAAGCAACATCATCATTATCTACTAGTACAAAGTTTCCTACGCCTGCCCTTGCTAATCCTTCTACAACATAAGAGCCTACTCCTCCAATTCCAAATATAGCTACTTTTGCGTTTTTTAATTTGTTTAAACCTTCTTTTCCAATTAATAATTCTGTTCTTGAAAATTGTTCTGACATTTTATTCTCCTTATTTTATCTCTTTTACTTCAAATCCTGCTTCTGTTATTAATTCATTTATCTTATTTTCATCTATTTCTTTATTTGTCTCAATTACTGCACATTTACTTTCTAAATTAACCTCCGCTCTTGTAACTCCATCAATTGAACTTAATACTTTCTCTACTGTCATTTTACAATGATTACATTGCATCCCTTCAATTAAAATTGTTTGTATGTTTTCTTTCATTAAATTTTCCTCCTCATTTACTTTTTTAAAATTTGATTTAAAATTCTTAAGTCTTAAAGCATTTGTAACAACGCAAACAGAACTTAAACTCATGGCAGCTGCACCTATCATAGGATTCAATTTAAATCCAAAGCTAGAATAAAATATTCCTGCTGCTACTGGTATTCCTATTGTGTTATAGAAAAATGCCCAAAATAAATTCATTTTTATATTCCTAATTACTTTTTTACTTAAATCAATCGCAGTGACAACATCTAGTAAACTATTTTTCATTAATACAATATCTGCAGATTCTATTGCAATATCTGTTCCAGAACCAATTGCAATTCCTACATCTGCTTTTACTAAAGCTATGCTATCGTTAATTCCATCTCCTACAAAAGCAACTTTTTTTCCTTGTTTTTGCAGCCCGGAAACTTCCTGTTCTTTATCTTGTGGTAATACTTCTGAGATAATTTTATCAATTGATATTTGTTTTCCTATTTCTTCTGCTACAGTTTTATTATCTCCTGTTATCATAACAGCCTCTATATTTCTCTTTTTTAATTCTTCTATTGCTTGTTTACTTGTAGATTTTATTGTGTCTGCAATTGCAATTATACCTATTATATCACTTTTATTAGCAAAGTATATAACTGTTTTACCTTGCTTCAAGAATTCTTGTGCTTTACTTTCTATTTCATCTGTATTAATACCATTTTCTTTCATGAGATTAATATTTCCAGCAAAGTATTCTGTATTATCTATTTTACCTTTAACTCCTCTACCAGTAATTGATATGAAGTCTTGCACATGGGCTATCTCTCCTTCTGCTTCTCTTACTTTTTCCATAATTGCATCAGCTAAAGGATGTTCTGAATTTTTCTCCATACTTCCTGCAATTTTAAGTAATTCTTTTTCTTCTATCATAGAAACAATATCTGTAACTTTTGGTTTTCCCTCAGTTATTGTTCCTGTTTTATCTAGTACAACTGTATCTACCAAATGCAATAATTCTAAACTTTCTGCTGACTTTATTAATATTCCATTTTGAGCACCTTTTCCTGTTCCTACCATAATTGCAACAGGTGTCGCAAGTCCTAATGCACATGGACACGAAATTACAAGTACTGCAATTCCAATACTTAATGCAAATTCAAAGCTTTGACCATTTAAAATCCAAAAGATAGTTGCAAGTATTGCAATAGTTATTACAACTGGTACAAATATCCCACTTACTTTATCTGCAAGTTTTGATATTGGTGCTTTTGAAGAAGCAGCTTCTTCTACTAGTTTTATAATTTGTGAAAGTGTAGTATCATTTCCAACTTTTGTAGCTTTCATTTTTAGGTATCCATTTTTGTTAATAGTTCCTGAAACAATTTCATCTCCTACACTTTTTTCTACTGGTATACTTTCACCTGTTATGCTTGATTGGTCTATTGATGAACTTCCTTCTATTATTACTCCATCTACAGGAATTCCTTGTCCAGGTTTTATTAGTACTATATCTCCTATTAAAATTTCTTCTGTATTTATTTGTATCTCTTTTCCTTCTCTTATAACTATTGCTGTTTTAGGTGCTAAATTGATTAGTTTACTAATCGCATCACTTGTTCTCCCTTTAGACTTTGTCTCTAAATATTTTCCAAGTGTTATTAATGTAAGTATTGTTCCAGCTGATTCAAAATATATGTCCATTGAATATCTATTTACTAAATCTATATTATTATGTCCTAAGCCATGACCAATCATATATATTGCAAATATTCCGTATGCAATTGCGGCAGAACTTCCAATCGCAATTAATGAATCCATATTAGGACTTCTTTTTAATAGTCTTTTAAATCCAATAATAAAATAATTTCTATTAACATATACAATTGGTAAAACTAATAGAAATTGAGTAAATGCAAATATTAGTGCATTTTCATTTCCATGAAACAACGTTTCAATAATATGTGGAATTGGTAATCCAAACCATTCATATAACATATGGTACATTGCTATATACATTAGTGGTATTAAAAAACATATTGAAGTTATTAATCTTTTTTTTGTACCTTTTATTACATTTTCACTATTAGTTGTTTTTTCTTTTTTTATTTCTTGTTTATTCTCTGCTATATTTGCTCCATAACCTGCATCTATTACAGCATTTATTATTTTATTATCATTTGAAATTTTTTCATCATATTCTACAGTCATATTATTAGATAATAAATTGACATTTACCGTTTTTATTCCTTCTAACTTATTTACTGCTCTTTCTACATGACTACTACAACTACTACAAGTCATTCCTTGAATATCGAATTTTACTTTTTTCATATTCAAATCCTTTCTACTTTTTTATTTTCATATATTACACATATTTTAAGTGTTCTTCTAAAATATTATACATCTGTTAATATATAAAAAGCAACACTATATTAGTGCTGCTTCTTTGCATATTATCTATATTTGTTCTATTTCTTCTTTTGTTAATCCTGTTGCTTTTATTATAATATCAATTGATATTTTCTCGCTTTCTAGGCTTCTTTGGTAAAATTTGTAAAATAGTTTTTAACTTTAATATGAAGTATAATAAATCTATCCTTTTTCATCTTCTCTACTTCTATATTTCAGCCTTTACATATTTTATATACTCAACATTGCTACTTTTGCTTCTTTCTACCATAGTATTATATATTCTATCTCTTAAATCTTGCTGTTGCTCTTTAGGTGTTAATTCTTGGTTCGGGAAAAATGGTCCATCTATATATGTTACCATTTTTATTTTGTCTTTTCCTCTTTTCTGATATGTATTTGTCATACAGAAAGATGGTTTGTTTAGTTTTACTGGGTACTTAAATGATACTGATTTAAATGGTCTTATCTTTGTATAATATGGCCAAATATGAGCTTCTGGATATATAGTAATAGATGATTTGTTATCTATTCTTTTTTCTATCACTTCTAAGAAATTCTTCATAGCTTTTTTATTTCCTGGAATCGGTATTGCTCCTAGCATTTCTACAATTGTCCCTGTTCCTTCAAGTGATATATTTACTGGATTTACTATTAGAAAATTTCTTTTAGGAAAGTTTGCAATACTTGGAATAAATGTATCTGCAAACCCTTGAGTATGATTAGCATATATAAAATAACCAGTGTCTTTACACTCTTTTAACTTTTCTCTTCCTACATATTTAATTCTAAATTTTAGTTTTGCATAGCCTATTTTTATTGGCATACTTAAAATATTTTGAAAAATTATAGAGCAAAAATCCCATACAGGATTTTTGCTATACTTAAAATTCTCATCTATAACTCTTGGCTCTAAATCAGATGGAGCAAATTCTTCATTCAATTCATCTTTATAATAAATAACTTTTTTTGTACTCATAAAAAACTCCATTTTTTAATGATTAAGAAATATCTTCTAAAACATCTTTATAACATGTATATTCAAGTGGTACTTTATAGAAATCTTCATATATTTCTTTCCAAATTTGATAATTCTTTTCTTTCATACTTTCAGTATTTTCTTTTTCAGATAAGTTCTCATCTGGATATATTGGTTTTTCTATATTTATTGTATATTCTTGTACAGGGAAACCATCGTCACCAATTATATCACTATCTTCCATTGTTATAAATATTGGTATAACAGGTGCATTGCTTCTTGTCGCCATTTTAAAAGCACCTGATTTCAATGGTTTTGGTTTTCTATAATTCCACCACATACTCTGTTCTGGATATATTAATATAAAATCTCCTCGTTCTAAAATAACTTTTACAGATTTCATAAATTCAACCATAGTTCTTTTATTTGAGCTAAGTGGAAGTGTATCACAATTTCTAAATAGAAATCCATAAAATCCTGGAAAATTTGTATAATTTCCTTCTCTTATAACTTTATATAGCCTTTTATCCTCTATCTTTCCTGATAATCTAAAAACCTTTTCTATAGAGAAACTATCAAATGGATTAAAGTGGTTGCATGTTACTATAGCACCTGTTGTTACATTTTTTAAATTATCCATTCCTTTTATTTCTTTAATAATAAGTTTATTGTTTTTTAATAAACTATCTAAAAATCTTTCTCCTACCTCATTTGCAAAAACTCTTTTTATTTTGCTTGTCATTTTCTTTTTTAGATAATCTATATTTTCTGGTGTTAAAACGATTGTAGGTGGATCTTCTTCTACATCTATGTCGAATTTTCCTTCTTTTTCTAATTCCTTTATTTTTTCTAAAACTCTTATTCTATCTTCTGATTTCTCTAGTGGTACTTCTTGTTCTTTTACATTATCATTACTAGATCTTTTAATTCTTATATGTTTTAATTTAACTTTCATAAAATTATCCCCTATTTATTCTATCATCACCAACACATGAATTCTCTTTAATCGCAAGTTCTGCTAGTGCTTTTTCAGCTTCTCTATCTTGAAATTTTTGCTCTTCTGTATAGCTGTCTTTTATTCTTACAATTTCATCATAAAATTCTGTTTTCTTAGCATATTCCCAAAAATATTCATTATATGTAATGTCTTCAAAATGCCATGGTTTGTATGCAAAGTTATAATGGATAAGTTTTATATCTTCTGGTTTTGTCTCATCATTTACATATGGCATTACATCCCAATCATGGCTAACAAGTGTTACTCTTCCTTTGCATAGTCTATTTAAATAATCTTGGTCTTGCGCAACTGAAAATTTTACAGTGCTTAATAAATACAAAAACTTTTCTTGGAACTTAAACTTTCTAAGTTCATCTAAATTCATTAGTAGCACACCTGCATTAAAGTAATTTTGATATTTTGCAACTCCTACAACTAGTTCTGCATAATCTTGAAACACCTTGTTCTTTTGGATTATATCATCTGGTGCTGCTGCAACTAAGTTTGTACTCATATCTGTATTATATAATTCTGATATATCTCCTACTACTATAATATCACTATCCAAATATAAAACTTTATCATATTGAGGATATAGTTCTGGTAAGAATAGTCTAAAGTATGTTGTATTTGTATAATAATCACGTGTATAAAGTTTGTCCTTAACTTTTTCAATATAATAACTTAAATCTACAAATTCTATATTAACATTCTCATTTTCAAACTTTTTTATTTGTTTCATATGTTCTTTTTTTACATCTGTATGTAATATTTTTATACAATAATAGTAATCTTTACTTGCATTATCAATCAAAGATCTTAATGCAACTCCTAGAAGTGGTGTATATGCGTCATCTATTGCAAAAAATATTGGTATTTTATTTAATTCTTCTTTCATATTAAAATTTTCCTTTCTTCTTGTGTTTCAAATTCTTTCTTCAATTTCATATATTCTTCTAAATCTTTGTCAAATGCATAACATTTTAAAACTTTATGAACTTCTTCTACTTGCCATTGTTTATAGTTTTCTGTATGTGGATATGGTAACCATAATAATCTTTTAGCAAAATGGCATATAACCGTCTCTTTTTTATTAAACTTTCCCTGTTCATTATATATTCTTGGAAGTAATAGTTTTTTAGTTGTTGACCAGAATATTGCATCTTGGTCTGCAAATAACATTTTTTTAGTTTTTATAAGATTCCTTGCTTTTACTAAAAGTCCTGTTTCTTTTATCTTATTCATATTTAATAATAGCATTCCTGCGTTTATATAATCTCTTCTTATTATCCAAGAACCATATTTTTCTCTTACTGCTGCATATTCATACTCTGATATATCTATATTATATAGTTTTGATATATCATCATTTGCCATCATATCTATATCAAGATATAAAAGTTTTTCTGGCATTTCAGGTATTAAATCTGCAAGTAATCTAAGTAATGTATATGGTGTACAATATGCTCCTTCGTTTTTACACTTTCCAAATTCTTTTTCATACAAATCTGTAACATCTATTTTTATAACTTGATTATCTTCATTTTTAGATTTTACAACCTTATTTAAAAATTCTATTTGTTCATCTTCAATGCAAGTATATTCTGGATTTATTCTTGATACATCCATTGTGAATATATAACAAGTTATTGATTCTTTTGTTTTGTTTGTAATAGAAATAAGTTCAGTAAGTGCACCGTCGAAAACCTTTTTATTTCCACATAAAAGTAAATTCATCATAGTTCTATCCTTTTAATATAATTTTAAGATAAAGTTATTATAATGTATAAATCGATTTTTTTCAACATTTTATACTAATCTTAATAATTTGCTATCTATTACCTCTCCTTCAAGATCTTTTAAGATTATTTCTTTCTCGTCTATAATTAAATAACTATTCTTTGTATTATCTTTAGGTAATGATATTGATCCACTATTCGCACATATAACTCCATCTTTTTCTTTTATAAATCCTGTATGAAAATGTCCATATACCAAAATATCTATACTTTTTGGAATATTATCAATATTATATTTATGTCCATGTGTAAAAAAGATTTTTAATCCATTAATTTCTAATTTAATTGACTCTTCAATCTTAAATTCTGAAATCATTTCATCTACTTCCGCATCACAATTTCCTTTTGTACATAAAATTTTATCTTTCATACTATTTAAAATATTTGATACTTCTATTGGATTATACTCTTTTGTTAATTCATTTCTTGGTCCATGATAATATAGATCTCCTAAAAGTATTATTTTATCTGGATTCTCTTTATTGTGTATTTCTTTAATCTTATTAGCATAATGTAATGACCCATGTATATCTGATACTACTAAATATTTCATATAATCACTTTCCTTTTTATATACTTTAATATTTATATCACAAAAAGCAATAATTGTAAAATTACAACTATTGCTTTTGTGTTATACATTCTACAGCTCCCCTAAGAATAGAATTAAATATTTGTATTTTTATGTTAAATATAGTATAATTATATAACTACAAAGAAAGGGGTGTAATTATGCACTATGCTATATCCAAAGCAAATTCAACAACACGGTATAAGTATACCTTTGAGAACAACACTTCTTGTGTGTTCTTAGTGGATGAATCAGGAGTTATTTATATTAAGATTAGAGAATCTATTCCTTTTGAATTTCTAATAGCAGCTTTAAATGAAGTTACTGATATTATCATTCAAAATGGATTAACTCCTAAGATTAATATAAAAAATTCAAATAACTTTTTGAAAATCCTTGCGAAAAGGTGCAAATATAGAAAAATACCTTCAAGAGGTATTTCATTTTCTATATGGACACGCCCTAATACTTAAAGAAGCTCTCAATTGAGAGCTTTTCTTTTTATTATATATTAAACTTATTTTATTTTTTTTAATTTTGTTACAAAGAATCCTTCATATAACTCACTTGGGCAAACGCATATTGTTCCCTCTATACTCACAGGGAGAAGCGGAACGTTTTCAAAAAATTTACTATCTATTGGTATAATCTCCATGCTTCCCATCTTCAATATTTCTTCTACTACTCTTTCATTTTCTTCTTTTAAAATAGAACAAGTTGAATATATAAGTTCACCATTTACTTTTAAAACTTTAACTGCTTTTCTTATTAGTTCTTTTTGAGTTTTTATAGAACGATCTACTAATTCCTTACTAAAAATCTTTTCTATATTATCATTATTAAAATTTAATGTTCCGCTTCCGCTACAAGGAGCATCTAACAATATCTTATCAAATGAAAAAAAGTCATCTAATCTCCTTGCATCTTTTAACATAACTGTAACTCTTGAAGTTCCTTGCTTTTCCAAATTATATTTTAATCTTTCAGCTCTTATCTTATTTTTTTCGCATGCTGTAATCATTGCTTTGTTATTTGACATACTAGCCATTTGTGTAGTTTTACCTCCAGGTGCTGCAGCCATATCTAGAATGTTATCCCCTTCTTTAGGGTTTAAAATTATAGGTGGTAACATAGATGATAAACTTTGAAGATATATTTCACCATTTTTATACATATCTAATTCTCTAATTTCATTTTCTTTTACATTATCAATAATGAATGCTGTTTCATTCCACGGTACTCTTCTGAACTCTATTCTTAAGTCATTTAGCTTATCTTCTATTTGTTTTATATCTGCTTTTAATGTATTTACCCTAAATGTAGTAGGTCTATTCTCAAAAGATCCTTCTATTATTTTATTTGTTAAATTTTCCCCATATTCATTTAATAACATTTGATACAAAAAATCTGGTATATTTTCTTTCATTTATACTATTTTTCCTCCTCCGAACTACAATATCATCTATATAAAATACTGCTGATTGTCCTGGAGTTATTGCCCTTTGTGGTTCATCAAAAACAATCTTTGCTGTATTATTTTCGAGAATATATATTGTACTAGGAAATTCTCTTGCTGAATATCTTGTTTTTGTCATAACTCTTAAGCTTTTAGTTATTTCATCAAATAAAACTATATTTAAATCTTCTACTAATAGTTCTTTTTTATATAATTCCTTTTCTTCTCCTACTATTACTTCGTTTCTATCTTTATTAAATCCTAAAACAAATAATGGTACAGGATTTGATATTCCAAGTCCTTTTCTTTGTCCTATTGTATAATAGTATAGTCCATTATGTTTTCCTAAAATCTCTCCTTTAGAATTTACTATATTTCCTTTTTTAGGTTTTATGTCAGAATTCTCTTCTAAGAACTTTTTATAGTCTCCATCTGGTATAAAACATATATCTTGGCTATCCTTTTTATTTGCTACGGGAAGATTGTATTTTTCTGCTATCTTTCTTATCTCACTTTTATCAGGATAATCTGATAAAGGAAATAGAATTCTACCTACTAAGTCTTTTGGCATATTCCATAAAACATAGCTTTGGTCTTTTTTAATAGATGCTCCCTTTTTCAAAACATATCTGTTATATTTTTCACTAAACTCTACTTTTGCATAATGCCCTGTAGATATATAATCACATCCTAATTCTTTTGCTTTTTCATACATTAATCCAAATTTCAGATATTTATTACATTCAATACATGGATTAGGTGTCTTGCAATTTGCATAGCAGTTGCAGAAATCTTGTATTACATATTTATTAAATTCTTCTTTAAAATCAAATGTATAATGTGGAATATCCAAGTAATCACAAACTCTTTTAGCGTCTTTAACAGATGATAAACTACAACACCCTATATCATCTTTTTTCTCGAAAAGCCTCATTGTAACTCCTATTACATCATATCCTTGTTCTTTAAGTAGAACTGCTGCTACACTACTGTCAACTCCTCCACTCATCCCTAACAATACTTTTTTATTTTTCATTATATTTCCTCTTTTTTCTTAATTTATATATTACTTATATCATAAATTTTATAAAAAAGCTATTCTTACTCAATATAAAAATTGGGGAAAAAAGTGTCTGTCCCCTTTTTCCCCAATCCATGATTTTATACATAAAACAAACTTACCATATATCCTAAATACATAATTACATATATAACTCCATTCATTCTACTCATTTTATTTTTTGGTGGAATCAGTGGGAATAATGATAGTATAGCTGTTCCTGCTATAAGTATAATTAAATCTTTATTATAGCTCATGTTATATACAATTGGTTTTATTAATGATGATGTACCAATTATAAGTAACATATTAAATATATTAGAACCTAAGATATTACCAATTGCAATATCACTTTTACCTTTTATTGCTGCTGATACACTTGTAACTAATTCTGGCAGACTCGTCCCTATCGCAAGTATTGTTATACTTATTATTTTTTCACTTAAGCCTAAAATCTTTGCAACATTTACCGCATTATCTACAGCTAAGTCTCCACCAACTTTTAATGCAACGATTCCTAAAACTATAAACAAAATATCTTTTAAGGTTGAACCTTTCTTTGCTTCTTTTTCTTCTTCAACATTATCATCTTCTTTATCAAACTCTTCTCCTTTAAACGCCATAACTATTGTGTATATAATAAATAGTATAAATAAAGCAATTAGTATGATCCCATCTAATCTTGAAACATCTTGTCCAATATTACAAATTATCATAAATGCAATTGATACAAAAAGGCATATTGGTATTTCTATTAGTCTTGTTTCTCTTTTAAATGCTACTGATTTAATAATTGAAGATAATCCTAATATGAATAGCAAATTAACAATATTGCTTCCTATTACATTTCCAATTGCCATATCTGGATATCCATCTAATGCCGATGTTATACTAACAAATAACTCTGGCATTGATGTGCCTATTGATATAATTGTTAGTCCAATTATAATCTCTGGTATATGGAATCTTTTAGCTACATTACTTGCTCCATCTACTAAAAAATCAGCACCTTTAATTAGTAGTGCAAATCCTATTATTATTAAAACTATTGATAAAAACATATTTTCTCTCCTATCTCTATTTAATTATTCCCAAATGTTCTATTAGTATTTTAATGCCCATTAAGATTAATATTATTCCTCCAAGTATTTCAGCATTTTTCTCATGTTTATCTCCAAATTTATTTCCTATTTTTACACCTATCAAAGATAATATAAATGTTATAATACCTATCATTGTAACTGCTGATAATATTTCTGTTTTTAAGAATGCAAAAGTAATTCCTACTGCCAATGCATCAATACTTGTTGCTATAGCTAGCAGTATCATTGTTTTAAAATCGACTTTATCATTACAATTTTCACTTTCTTTTGAAAATGCTTCTTTTATCATATTAATTCCTATAATTCCAAGTAAAATAAATGCTATCCAATGATCTATTTGTGTAACTAAACTTTCAAATGTTGTACCAAGGAAATACCCTATAACAGGCATTATTGCTTGGAATATTCCAAAATATAATGCAATTATAATTGTTTTTTTGTAATTAATCTTTTTCATTGAAAGACCTTTACAAATAGATACTGCAAATGCATCCATAGCAAGTCCTATTCCTATAAGAAATATCTCTAAAAACTTCATTTTACACCTCATTTTCAATATACACAAAACGAGACTTTGTCTGCATTTTGTGTTTGCAAACAAGTCTCGTTATTTAAAACAAAGCCAGATATTTATATATCAGTATGTTGACTTTATTACATATTATATGCTAACTACTCCCTCATTTCTTTAAGATTATACTTTATTCGAGTAAATTTGGCAAGTAATATATTAAAATTTATGCATATAAAATCACTTCATTGTTATTTAAACTTTTCTGAACATCAATTACTCTTTGATTTTCAGAACCTTTCCATTTTAATGTAGGATTTCTTAATTCATCTACATATCTACCATCAACTAATACATCTGTATATTTCATAACTTCTTTATCTTTTAAATCTTTATCAAACAAGAATCCTGACCAAATCCATATATCCTTATTAGGCAATTTTTCTTTAAATGCTTTAGCAAGTTTTGTAGTTCCTTCTATATTGTTAGGATGAAGTGGTTCTCCGCCTAAAATTGATAGTCCATTTATATTTTCATTTCCACATAATTCTAATACTCTATCTATTGTTGCATCTGTAAACTCCTTACCGCCATTAAAATCATGTGTTTCTGGATTAAAACATTCTTTGCAATTAAATGTACATCCTTGCATAAAAATTGATACCCTTACACCTGGTCCATCTGAAATATCCATTTTTCTAATTTTGTTATATCTCATAAGTTCTATCGCCTCTATTATTCATCATCTTTGTTATCTATATGTAATACTCTTTCTTTTATTTCTTGTGTTCTTCCTTTATTCCAGAAATTACTTCCTATATACCCACATGTTCTTCTTGCTACATTTAAAGTATCATGGTCTCTGTTTCCACAATTTGGACAATACCAATCTAGATTATCATCAATTAATATTTCTCCATCAAATCCACATTTTTGACAATAGTCAGATTTTGTATTCAATTCTGCATACATGATGTTATCATAAATAAATTTAATAACTTGTAATACAGATTCTAAATTATTTTGTAAATTAGGTGTTTCTATATATGATATAGCTCCACCAGGACTTAATCTTTGGAATTCGCTCTCTAGTTTTAATTTAGAGAAAGCATCTATTTCTTCAAATACAGGTACATGATATGAGTTTGTTATATAGTCTCTATCTGTTATACCTTCAACAATTCCAAATCTATCTTTTAAGCATTTTGCAAATTTGTATGTTGTTGATTCAATTGGTGTTCCATATACACTATAATCAATATCTTCTTTTTCTTTCCACTCTTTACATTTATCATTTAGTTTTTGCATAACTTGCAAACCAAATTCTTTACCTACACCATTATCAGTATGGCTATTACCTGTCATGTATTTTACACACTCATAAAGTCCTGCATAACCAAGTGAAATAGTAGAATATCCACCATGTAATAAATCATGTATGCTTTCACCTTTTTTAAGTCTTGCAAGTGCACCATGTTGCCAAAGAATAGGCGCAACATCACTAGTTGCTTTCATTAATCTTTGATGTCTAGCTTGAAGTGCTCTATGGCATAATTCTAATCTTTCTTCATATATATTCCAGAAAGTATCCATATCTTTGCTAGATGATAATGCAACATCAACTAAGTTTATTGTTACAACACCTTGATTAAATCTACCATAATATTTAGGTTTATTTGTTTTAGGATCAACGTATGGTGTTAAGAATGAACGACATCCCATACAAGGATAACAATTTCCATCTCCATTTTTATCGACTTTTAATTCTAACATTTTCTTTTCAGATATGTAGTCTGGAACCATTCTCTTTGCTGTACATTTTGCAGCAAGTTCTGTTAAATAGTAATATTTACTATCTTCTTTAATATTGTCCTCTTCTAGAACATATAGAAGTTTAGGAAATGCTGGTGTTATATATACACCTTTTTCGTTTTTCATTCCTTTTATTCTTTGTTCTAACATTTCTTCAATAATCATAGCTAATTCTTCTTTGTATTCATCTGTTTCTCCTAAATAGAAACATACACTTAAGAATGGAGATTGTCCATTTGTTGTTGTCATAGAATTAATTTGGTATTGGAATGTTTGAACACCATCTCTTATTTCTTTTTTCAAATCTTCTTTTGCAAATTTTTCACATTGTTCTTTAGATAATTTTCTATCCTCATATTTTTTATAATAGAAATTATAGCTATCTCTTACAAAAGGGGCTAAATGTGTCATTGTAACTGTTGCTCCACCATATTGGCTAGAAGTTACTGCTGTTATAATTTGTGTTGCAATTGTCATTGCTGTTAAGAATTTATGTGGTTTTTCAATCATAACACCATTAATATTAGTACCGTTTTGTAGCATGTCATCTAAATCTATTAAGTCGCAATTGTGTAAAGCATTTTGAGCAAAATAATCTGCATCATGGAAATGTATAATTCCTGCATCATGTGCTTTTACAATATCATCCGCAAGTAAGAATCTTCTTGTAATATCTGTACTTGTGATTCCGGCTAAGTAATCTCTTTGTGTTGTTACAACTTTAGCATTTTTATTAGAATTCTCATTATTCCAATATTCACTTTCGCCTTCGATTAATTCTTTAATTGATTGATCAGTTGTATTAGCTTTTCTAACTAATTCTCTCGTATAACGATATGTAATATATTTTTTAGCTAATTTGAACTTTTCAATAGACATTAACTTCTCTTCAATAATATCTTGTATATCTTCAACTAAAATTCTTTCTTTATCAAGTTCTTCTATATATTTAATAATTTCTTCAATTTGTTCTTTTGTAGCTCTCTCTCTTCTACCTACTTCATTATTTGCTTTTTGAATCGCGATTCTTATTTTTTCTGGATTATATGCGACAATTGTTCCATCTCTTTTTATAATTTTCATTTGAATATCTCCCCCTTGTTAATGTGATTTGAATTATATCATAAAAAAAATAAAATGTTGTTGCAATTGCAACAACATTTTTAGACTTTCTTGCCAAAATTAGTATTACCAAGGGTAAGCTGTTTTGTTACATTTATATTACAAATTCATTACAGCATTAATGCCTACCTAGTAGGTTAATAAATACTACTTAAATCTGTTCAAAGTTATTAATTTTTATCTTTACTCTTATTAAATTTCTCAATTGCTTCTTCTATAAACACTTTACTTCTTCCACATGTTGGACTACCTAAAGAACATTGATTATAACATCCTCTACAACTCATTTTATTTAAATATTCTTTTAATTCTGAATCTTCTATATCCATATAGTCCCTCCTATTATATTATTTGTTTGTTATATATTATCATAAAAGCAAGTAATTCTCAACTAATTACTTGCTTTTATGATTAGCAATATCTAACCAAATTATTCACTATTTATGGGGAAAAAGGTGTCTGTCCCCTTTTTCCCCATTTTTTCTCTATAATTTTAACATTTCATTATATACAACATTTATATCTTTCTCATCTTTATACTTGTTCTCCATTAAGCACATTCCAGTATTGTCTTTATTTTTTATATATTCAACTTTATTATCATATTCATATCTTATATTATTTTCTTCTAAAACTGGTATTGCAAATCTACTGATTACAGATGCATAAATTTCTTTTACTCCTGCTACTGTTAAAATAGATGCTGCAACTTTCCCAATTACTTTGTCTGCAATTATAGCACCATTTAGAGAATCTTTGTCTTGTTTTAGAATTTCTTTTATATCTTTTATTCTATCTTGATAATATTCTTTAATAGTTCCATCTTTATAGCATACTACTAGAGAAGCATTTTTCTCTAGTAGTATGTTTTTTACTTTTTCTAAATTAGTCATGTAATTTAATTCCTTTCTCTATTGCTTTTGCAATAAATGGAACAAATGCAAGTTGAATAAGAATTCCTGGTAATCCTGCTTTTATACTTTCTATTACAGATATTCCATAAGTTTTAAATCCTAAAAGATTTATTGCTACAAATAGAACTCCTGCATATAACACTCTTCCTAATATGATTGTAGTAGTTAATGATACATATTTATTAAATTTCTTATTAAGCAATCCTAATAAAACAGCATAAATTACTAATTCTATAAGCATATATGGTAACCTTGCCAAACTTGGCATTCCTGTTAATAAATAACTAAATATAATTGAACTTCCTGCTACTATGCTTCCACTAAGTGCTCCAAATGTTAATGCTGCAATTAGCACTGCTATGTGCATTGGTAAATATGTTGCACCTGCGCTTGCCCCTGCTAAAACATGAAATATTCTAGGAAGTGCTATTCCTAATCCACTAAGAAGCACTGTTCCTATTGCATATTTTGCCTTTTTACTAGATAACACTTCTAATAAACGATTATCTTTTTTCATTCCTTCTACTTTTTCCATCATAATATATTCCTCCTAAATCTCTATTAAATCATATTCCATACTACCCATGCCTAAATCACTTGCTGCTTCGATTGTATGTGTTCCATGTCTTGAATTTACTCTTTCTAAGAAATGTTCTTTGCCTTTGTCATCTGATTTTTCAACTAAATCAATACAAGCTCTATCTATTGCAACTGGATCTAAAGATGCTAGTATTCCAATATCTTTTATACATGGATCTTCTGCAACTGCACAGCAATCGCAGTCTACACTCATGTTGCACATGATATTTATATATACAATATTTCCTTTGAATTTTTCTGTAATACTACTTGCTGCATCTGCCATAGCCTCTAAGAATTTTATTTGGTCAACTTGGAACATATCCTCATAACTTCCGTTTTCTTTTCCAACGCAATGAATATATCTTTTTCCATAACCAGAAGATACACCTATTGATAATTGCTTTAATGCTCCTCCATATCCTCCCATTGGATGTCCTTTAAAATGAGATAAAACCAACATAGAATCATAATTATCAATATTCTTTCCAACATAATTTTTCTTAATTACTTTTCCATTAGGAATTTCTAATATTTTATCCTCTCCTTCTGCATCCATAATATCTACATCAAAATATTCAGTCCATCCATGTTCTTTCATTAATTCTTTATGTTTCTCTGTTGTATCTCTAGCTCCTTCATAAGCTGTATTACATTCTACAACTGTCCCATTCACATGTTTTACCATTTCTTTTACCATTTCTGGTCTTATATAGTTTTGATTTCCTTTTTCTCCTGAATGAAGTTTTACTGCTACTTTTCCTTCTAGAGGTTTTTCAAGTACCTCATAAATTTTAACAATGTTTTCTGGAGTAATCTCCTTAGTAAAATATACTTTTGATTTTTCCATTTAGAATCATCCCTTTCTTTTATCTCTTTCATTTTATCACTTAGAGCTTGCTCTAAGTCAATGATTTTTATGTATTTTTTATTATAAATTCTTTTCTAATAAGTTTTTATCATATAAATCAATTTTAAAGTTCAACTTATCATATGCCTCTTGCATTGCATCTAATTTCTCTTTTAATAGTCTTCTTTGCTCTACTAGTATTTCCCTTCTTTCATGTAAAGTATTATCTCCCTCATCAAATAGTTTTATATATTTTCTTAAAACATTTACTCCTAATCCAGCACTTCTCATACATTTTACAAACTCTATTCTTTGTATATCATTTTCAGTATAATTTCTTATTCCATTTTCTCCTTTTTGAATTGGTCCAATTAGCCCTTCTTTTTCATAGTACCTTAGTGTATCTTGTGTTAATTCATATTTTTCAGCTACTTCTGATATTAACATTTCTTCACCTCTCATTTAATTTATATACTATATATATCACTTAGAGTTAGCTCCAAGTCAATAGTTTTTTAAAATTTTTTTCATTTTTTCAAGAACAAAAAAAGTGATAGAATTCTTTTTATAAAGAACTACCACTTTTACTATAATCATAATATATTTAAGCTGTTTTTTCACTTAAATATATTGCATATATACTAATTACTATAGATGATACTACAGTTAATATTAAAGCAACTACTGAATACATAGTTGGTAAGAATATGCTTATTATAAATAGCATTCCTAAAACTACAAATGTGTATCCCATTGTTCTACTAATCTTTCTATACACCTTTTCATTCTTTGCAAAACTACTTGGACGTATTCCTTTCCTAGCTTTACTATATTCCATTTTAGGAAAATAATTTCCTATAAGCATTATCATTACTCCAATTATAAAACATACAATTTTTCTTATATCCAACTTATTACCTAGCGCATATACAATTGTAGTAATATATAAAGCAACACTTAATGCTGGAATAATACCTTTTACAACCTTTTCAAGTTTTAATTTACTACCTTTTATTTCTGAATTCAAATCATTTATTATACAGCATGTTGTTTGTAATAATAACATTAAAATCGGTAATCCAAATACACGCAAAGCTTTTGGAGCAAAATTATCTGGTTCGTTATTTATATTAAAATGTATCGCAATTTCATTTGGCAATTTATCATATACTGCAATTCCCAATATTATTGGTAATAAACATATAACTCCTGTTATAGCTATTACTTTCCAATTAATTTTTTTCATTCTTCTTTCCTCCTAATCCATATATCCAAGAAATTACATCCTCAAAAACTGATGTATTTATTTCATAATATATATAGTTTTTATACTTACTTTCACTTATTAAATCTGCCTTCTTAAGTTGGGATAAGTGATATGAAACAGTTGCACCTGTTAAATTAAATTTCTCTGCAATTTCTCCTGCAGATTTTCTCTCAATTTTCAGCATTTCAAGAATATCTCTTCTTACTGGATCTGATATTGCTTTTAATGTTTCTGACATTCCCATCCTTCTCACTCTCCTTCTTTTGTTTTCACTATTTAGAAATGTTTCTAAATAGATTATACTAAATCGTTTTATATTTGTCAATAACTATTTAGATTTTTTTCTAAATAGTTGCATAAAAAAAGAAACTATATAGTAAATAATATAATTTCTTTTTTATTTAGTCCATGACATTAAATACTCTACTTCTTTAGTATCATTATCTACTAGTTTATCAGTTAGTTCAAAACCTTCTTTTTTATAAAAAGCTACTGCTCTACTATTCTTTTCATAAACTTTTAAAGACAAATTATCATATTTTAATTTACAGTAGTCTAATAGTTCTTTTCCAAATCCTTTAGACTGTTTATCTTCTTTTATAAATATTCCAGCAATATATCCATTAACTATTCCTACAAATCCATATATTTCATTGTTTTCTTCATATACATATACTTCTGCTTTTTTCAATTCACTTTCTACATATTCAAAGTTTTCTCTCCAATAATTCTCTTTTATGAATTCATGAGCTAATATATTTGTATTTAACCAAATACTCATAACTTCATTAATATCTCCATCTGCTAATTTTCTAATCAAATTATTCCTCCAAAGCTTCTCTTTATTGTTTTTATTCAACTAATTTGTGTTGTTCTGGTTTCCATGCTGGTGTACAGCTCATTGAGACTTTGCAATAGTTGGTATCCCAATAATATTTTTCATTTTTATCTATTAGAATAGCATCATCTTTTGAAAAAGGAATTACTTTATTCTCAAAGTTCAATTCTCCTTCACCCTCAATTACATATATTAATTCTTTAGATTCTGTGTTCATGCAATACCCCTCTTCTGGATATCTCCCCATAATTATCGCCACTCCAAGATCAATATCATTATCTCCAAAAGAATATTCTAATGTTTTACATTTATCACTATTTGCTCCTTTTTCAGCTTCAACATATTTAATTATTTTCATACATTTACTCTCCATTCTTTTTTATACTAGGCAATCACATCAGTTTCATAAAATTCATTATTTTCACTTTCTTCTGTATATTCATATTTCTTAAAAAGCCCTTCATATATAAGAGTCATATTATCTAATTCTAAAAAGTCCATAGGTTTGACTATTTCAGGTAATAGCTTTGTATCTAGGCTTGTCTCCAATATATACTTCACAAATTCTGCACAATAAAATCTATCTTCTCTTTCATATTTTTTATTTATACTTACTAAAAATAGTCCTATTATATTAAACTTATATTTCTCTTTATTTTCTTTCATCTGTTCTATTAAATATGATATTTCTTCATATTGTTCATCTGTTACTTCTAATGAATAAACTGCCCCTATAGTATTTCTAAATCTGGCAAAAGTTCCTTTATTTAATTCCTCATGTATAAATCCTGCTTTGTATGGATTATATGGATTTAATCTTCCAAAAGAATATAGCTCTTTTAACTCAGGATCTAAAGCTATTGAAACATGAGAATATTTTTCTTTAGTGTAATATTTTATAATACTTGATAAAGTAGTTCCTGTATGAGTAAGTACTATATATATTTTTTTCATGTTATTTCATCCCCTGATTGTGTGTTTTGTTAATTATATCATATAAATTAGAATTAATACATAATTTAATAGAATATTAATAATTAATATATTTTTCTTTAATATTCCTATATATTAAACCCATGTCAACTGTAAAAATTGACCAAAAGCAAATTAAGTGGTATAATTAACATAAGGTACGCTTTTCGTGTATCAAATAAATTTTTAAAGGAGTCATAATTATGACATACTCAACTAAAAACCCAATCATGTTCGCAAGATTTTTTATGGAAATTCCCATGGAAAAAATTCAGAAAAAGTTAAACCTCTTTGAAAAATGTCATGGAAAATCTTCTGAAATACATGTTGCATTTTTCAGAAAAGTGCCTGGAGAATGTTCTACTGAAATCAAAGATGATGATACATCTTTTGTAGGAGTATCAGATTTTCAATTCAGTGATTCTCAAATTACCACTGAATACAGTTGCCGTCAACTTCTTGTTGAACTTGAACCAAATCTGAAATAATAAAGGGTTCCACCATACTTTTAAGTATGGTGGTTTTTCATTTCTTGACATCAGTGATATAATAATTCCAAATATTAAAATACAATTGGAGGTTAGATATAATGGATAAAAGAAAATTAGAATTAGTAACAGACTTTTATGAAATTACTATGTCAAATGGATATTTTGTAAAAAATATGCAAGATACAATCGCCTACTTTGATGTATTCTTTAGAGAAATACCAGATAATGGTGGTTATGTTATATTTGCAGGTTTAGAACAAATTATTGAATATGTTAAAAACTTGGAGTTTGATGATGAAGATATCGCTTATTTAAAAAATAAAGAAATGTTTTCAAATGACTTTTTAGAATATTTAAGAACATTTAAATTTACAGGTAATATCTGGGCTGTTCCAGAAGGTACTGTAGTATTCCCAAATGAACCACTAATTACAGTTAAAGCTCCACTAATTCAAGCACAACTTTTAGAAACAGCAATGCTTTGCTTAATTAATCACCAATCACTAATTGCAACAAAATCTAGTAGAATTGTAAATGCTGCAAAAGGTCGTCCTGTAATGGAATTTGGTGCAAGAAGAGCACATAGTGTTGATGCTGCTGTTTTCGGTGCAAGAGCAGCAATTATAGGTGGATGCGTACGGAACTTCTTGTGTTTTAACAGCAAAAGAATGGAATACTCCTGCAAGTGGAACTATGGCTCATAGTTTTATACAAGCTTTTGATTCAGAGTATGAAGCATTTAAAACATATGCTGAAACTTATCCTAATGATTGTACTTTGCTAATAGATACATATGATACTTTAAATTCTGGTATTCAAAATGCAATTAAAGTTTTTAATGAAGTATTAGTGCCAAATGGATATAGACCTAAAGCTGTAAGATTAGATAGCGGTGATTTATCTTACTTATCTAAAAAAATTAGAACAATTCTAGATGAAGCAGGATTTGAAGATTGTAAAATATGTGGAACAAATGCTCTTGATGAATATGTAATTACTTCAATATTAGAAGAAGGCGCAAAAATAGATTTATTCGGTGTTGGTGAAAACCTAATCACTGCTAAAAGCAATCCTGTATTTGGCGGAGTTTACAAGCTAGTAGCAGTTGAAAAAGAAGGAAAAATTATTCCTAAAATAAAAGTATCTAATAACACTATTAAAATAACAAATCCTGGATTTAAAAAAGTATATAGATTTTACGATAAAAATACTAACAAAGCTTTAGCTGATGTAATTACTATAAATGATGACATAATACCTGAGGATGAATATACAATATTTGATCCAACATCTCCTTGGAAAAAGAAAAAACTAACTAATTATACCGTAAGACCTCTTCAAGAATTAATTTTTGATAATGGAAATCTTGTATATAATTCACCTGATTTAAAAACTATTTCTGAAAACGCTAAAAAAGAATTAGATACATTATGGAACGAAGTTAAACGTATAAAAAATCCACATAAGTACTATGTAGATTTATCGCAAAAATTATGGGATTTAAAGAACGAATTATTAGAAAATAAATAAAACAAAAAGCCTTACCTGTTACTCTAAACAGATGAGGCTTTTATTTATTATCTTTTAATTATCAGATTGTAATTTCATATCTCCATCTTTTATTATATTTTTCTTTCTTAATATATATGATACAAACCATGCAATTAATCCTGGTAGTATGAAATGTAATACTAATATTTTAATTAATAATATTATTGGTGTTTCTATTCCACTCATTGTTTGCCATGTCATAAATTGACCAACTAATCCTGATGTTCCCATTCCTGCACCTGATGCATTATTTGTCATATTAAATACAGTGGTGGATAAAGGTCCAAGCACAGCACTTGCTATTATTGCTGGAAGCCAAATCACTGGCTTTTTCATTATATTTGGTACTTGAAGCATTGATGTTCCTAGTCCTTGTGAAATTAATCCTCCAAATTTGTTTTCTTTAAAACTAGCTACTGCAAATCCTATCATATTCGCACAACATCCAACTGTTGCGGCACCTGCAGCTAATCCATTTAAGTTTAATATAATTGCAATTGCTGCAGAACTTATTGGAAGCGTTAAAATCATACCCATTATTACTGATACTAGTATTCCCATTAATATTGGTTGTCTTTCAACAGACCAATTTATTAATGCCCCTAAAGCTGTCATGAAATTAGATATTGTAGGACCTATTAATAATCCAACTAACGCTCCAGAAAGTATTGTTGCAAGTGGTACTAAAATAATATCTACTTTTGTTTTTCCTGTTACTAGATTTCCTATTTCTATTCCTACTAATGCTGCAATAAATGCTCCTAATGGTTCTCCTGGTCCTGAAAATACAATTACTCCTGCATCTGTAAATACTTTACCTGCAAGTATCTGTGTTGCAAACGCTCCAATCATACCAGCTATTGCTGCTGAAACTGTTACATATGTACCTGATTTAAATTTAGTAGCAACTCCTATTCCAATACCTGCCCCTGTTAAAGCTGACGCTATTTTTCCTATTGTAACTATCAAACTTCCAAATTTATTAGGAATAAATCCTCCAATTTGTGTTAATATAAGACCTATTATTAATGTTGCGAATAGTCCCCATGCCATTCCTGTTAGTCCATCTATAAATATATGATTTAATACTTTTTTTACTTTTTCCATTATTCTTCCTTTCTAGACTATTTGTTTGTAATTATAAAATTCCATGCATCTTTGCACATATCTTCTATTCCTTTTTCAGCTACCCAATTTATTTCTCTTTTTGCTTTAGAAGGATCTGCATAACACTTAGCGATATCTCCTGCTCTTCTTCCTACTATTTTATATTTTACTTCTACATTGTTTACTTTTTCAAATGTTTTTACTAAATCTAATACTGAATATCCATTCCCTGTTCCTAGATTATATATTTGTACACCCGCTTCTCCTCTTATTTTATCTAAAGCTTTTAAATGTCCTTTAGCTAAGTCTACAACATGTATGTAATCTCTTACACCTGTTCCATCTTCTGTTGGATAATCATTTCCAAATACACTTAATATCTCTAACTTTCCAGATGCAACTCCAGTTATATATGGCATAAGATTATTTGGTATATCATTTGGATCTTCTCCAATTAACCCACTCTCATGTGCCCCAATTGGATTGAAATATCTTAGTAAAGCTATACTAAATTCATTATCTGCTACATAAACATCTTGCAAAATTCTTTCTATAAATAGTTTTGTTGTTCCATAAGGATTTGTTGTTCCTCCTGTTTTGCAATCTTCAGTTATAGGAATCATTTCTGGTTCTCCATATACTGTTGCAGAAGAACTAAATACTATTTTCTTACAACCATATTTTTTCATTAACTTTAATAGAATTAATGTTCCTGTTATATTATTATGATAATATTCGATTGGTTTTTGAACAGATTCCCCTACTGCTTTTAATCCTGCAAAATGTATTACAGATTCTATATTGTTTTCTTCAAAAACCTTATTTAAATTTTCTTCATCTAATAAATCAACTTCGTAAAACTTAAAATCTTTCCCTGTTATTTTTCTTATTTTTTCTAACACCTCTGGTTTACTATTTACAAAGTTATCTACTATAACTATGTCTTCATCTCTGCCCAATAATTCTACTACTGTATGGCTTCCTATGTATCCTGCTCCACCAGTTACTAAAATTGACATACTTTTTATCCCCTTTCTAAATATTTACTCTTACAATATATTATTTGTTCTATTATATATCAAACGATTTGTTATAACAATAAAATTTAAGTATTTTTTAATTATATGTATATATAAAAATAGAGATTAGAACATTGTTGTAATAATCTCTATATATTTTATTAATTTGTTCATCTGCACATTTATTATTTATATAATTCTTTATATATATCATAATCTCTTAATATTTTTCTTACATAATTGTTTGTTTCTCTAAAAGGAACATTCTCTATATCTGATGCATCCTTTTTTATAGTACCATCATCTATCCATTTATCTACATTTCCTATTCCTGCATTATATGCAATAATTGCAAGATAATAATTATCATCATATTTTTTTAGTAAATCCGTAAAATATTTAAGTCCTATTTTTATATTCAATTCTGGATCAAACAAATCCTTCTCTTCTACATTCAAATCCATTTTGTTTGCTGTTTCTATTGCTGTAGCTTCCATTATCTGCATCAATCCAATAGCTTTACTAGAAGATTTAGCATTTTCATTAAAATTGCTCTCCGCTTTTATTATTGCATATACCATATATGGATCTATTTTATATTCTTTAGCATATTTTTCTACATATTCACTATATTTAAGTGGATATATCTTTTTCATTACCTCTTTATCCACTTCTAATATTCTAAATAGGATAAAATATATTGCTAAAAGTATTATTAATATTGTTAAAAATTTAATTAGTTTTTTCAATTATTTGCTCCTTTTCAATTCTTCTTTTGTATTTGTATATTATTTATTTCGCTTCGTACCACGAATACCCCTCTGAAACTTCAGCTTTTAATGGAACATCTATTTTAATTACATTTTCCATTTCTGTTTGTAATATTTCTTTTACTTGTTTTTCTTCATCTAAATTTGTTTCTATTAGTAATTCATCATGCACTTGAACAATAATTTTAGATTTTAAATTCTCTTCTTTTAACTTGTTATATACATTTATCATTGCAAGTTTCATAATATCAGCAGCAGTACCTTGTATTGGCGTATTCATTGCTACTCTTCCGCCAAATTGTCTTACCATATAGTTGTTTGATTTTAATTCTGGAACATATCTTCTTCTATGATAAAGAGTTTCTACATAACCTTTCTCTTTTGTATCTTCAACTATGTCTGTCATAAATTCTTTTATACCATTATATTTTTCAAGATATTGTTCTATATATTCTTTTGCTTTTTTTCTTGATACTCCCAGTTGTTCTCCAAGTCCAAAATCACTAATACCATATACTATTCCAAAATTAACTGCTTTAGCATTTGACCTTTGCTGCTTTGTAACTTCATCTATTGGTGTGTTAAATACTTTAGAAGCGGCTTGCAGATGTATATCTTCATCATTGTTGAATGCATCTATCATATTCTTATCTTGTGAAATATGAGCAAGTACCCTTAGTTCTATTTGAGAATAATCTGCATCAACATATATTGCTCCTTCTTTTGGTTTAAATACTTTTCTTAGTTTCTTTCCAAGTTCCATTCTTGTTGGTATGTTTTGAAGATTTGGATCTGTACTACTAATTCTTCCTGTTGTTGTAACTGTTTGATGGAATTTAGAATGAATTCTACTTGTTTCATCTATATATGGAATTAATCCTTCTACATAAGTAGAATTAAGTTTTACTAGTTGTCTATATTCTAATATTTTTTCAATTACTGGATGTTCATTTTTTATTTTCTCTAAAACATCTACATCTGTTGAGTATCCTGTTTTTGTTTTCTTTTTAACAGTTAGTTTTAATTTTTCAAATAAAACTTCTCCTAATTGTTTTGTAGAATTTATATTAAACTCTTCTCCTGTTAATTCATATATTTCTCTAGTTAGTACATCTATTTTCGTTTGAAGTTCTCTTCCATATTCTAAAAGCTCTTCTTTATCTATATATATTCCTTCATATTGCATACTTGCTAAAACTTCTACAAGTGGCATTTCTATTTTTTCAAATAGTTCTAAACTATTCTCGCTATTCATTTTTTCTTTTAAAACATTATATAGCTTATATATTAAATATGCATACACATAGTTATTATCTGACTTTTCTTTATTATCTTCTATACTGTCAAATAGATTTATTTGATTTGTTTTTTCTTCTACTGTTTCTTCATTTGATAAATATTCATTAACATCAAAACTTAAATATTCATTTGCTAAGTATTCAATTGTGTATTTGTTTATATTAGAGTTCAATATATATCCTGCAATTGATATATCAAACATTAAGTTTTTAGCATCAATGTTATTTTTCCATAATTTAATATATTCTTCTTTTTGTTTGTATCCACATTTTAAAATATCTTTGTTCTCGAATATTTCTTTAAAGTCATTCAAGTTGTTAATATAGCATGCTTGTTTCATTGCTTCAGAATATATTATGAAATTTTTATCTTCCAAATAGTAATACATTATTTTGCTATTTGATATTTCTTCTTTTAAGTTTCCTAATGTTTTATCATCTATATCTCTTTCATATTTTATTTCTTCTTGTTTTTCTGAAGTGTCATTATTAGAATCGCTTTGTAAATTAAATCTAGAAATAAATCTATTAAATTTAAGTTTTTTAAATATTTCTAGTACTGCTTCTTTGTTCCATTCTTCATTTTCTAATACTCCCAAGTCTTTTTCAATGGGTGCATTTATATCTATAGTACCTAGAGTTCTTGAAAGATACGCAAGTTCCTTGTTTTCTTCTAATCTTTCTTTTAATTTTCCTTTTTGCTTGTCTATATTTTCATAAACTCCATCTATATTTTTAAATTCTCTTATTAGATTTAATGCTGTTTTTTCTCCTACTCCTGGAACTCCTGGTATATTATCAGATGTATCTCCCATAAGTCCTTTTACTTCTATTAAATCCAATGGTTCAACACCATATTCTTCTTTTATTTTTTCTATTGTATAATCCTCTGTTTCAGTTTTTCCCATTTTTGTTCTAGGAATTCTTACTTTTATATTTGTATCAATTAATTGAAAACTATCTCTATCACCAGTTAAAACAGTAACATCTAAATTTTCCTTTTGTCCCCATTTAGCAAGTGTTCCTAGTATATCATCTGCTTCATAACCTTCTTTTTCTATTATACAAATATTCATAGCTCTTAAAACATCTTTTAATATTGGCATTTGAGCAGCTAGTTCATCTGGCATACCTTTTCTATTTGCTTTGTACTTATCATACATTTCATGCCTTTTAGTAGGTACTTTTAAGTCAAATGCTACTGCTAGATATTTAGGTTCTATATCTTCTAATATTTTAAATAAAATTGCTAAAAATCCATAAACAGCATTTGTGTATGTTCCATCTTCTGTCATTAGCATTTTATTTCCCATTATTCCATAAAACGCTCTGTTTATTATACTATTTCCATCTATTAAAACTAACTTGTCCAAAATTACCTCCTAAATATTAATATCCATTACAATCACAATATATTTATCTGTTTCATATATATTTTCATCATTCTTTAATTCAAAGCTAGAATTATTCAAGTCATTTATTACTTCTCCTCTTTGTTCATTTGTAGCAATATTAAAATTGTATCCTAATGAGTTTATAAACTTTGTCATTTCAGAACCTGGCTCTCCAAATGCCCAAGATGACCAATTAATTAAACTCCAACCATTATCAGCGTTTATCTGGTTCTGATGAGTTCCATCATGTTTTTTATATAAATATACTAAAGGTTTATTTGTATCTTCACACTTAGCTATTATTCCATTTGCTAAACTATATGCATAATTAGCTTCTTTTTGATATCTTATATAATCATTATAGAAGGCTTGATTCATTTGTTTTGTTTGAAATAATATAATTATACAAAATAATGCAGACATTATATTATTAATTGTCTTTTCGTTTATATTCATTAATATAAATACAGCAAAAAATGCTATTGCTATACTCCAAGATGTATCTATTCTATATAATATTCTAACCTGCAATAGATTTATTATAAAATTAGACAATATTACACATATCATTAATGGTATTAATATAAATTTCTTTTTCTTTACTGCCTCTATGATAGTAAACAACAAACAAATTAATGCTAAAATAATAAAATTTCTAATATATGACAAATTTCTAAAATCTTCTGCTATTTTTACTCCAACGTTATTTTTTAACATCTCTAACACATTATTATTCTTAAAGTTTAGCCATGGTATTCCTTTTGATGAGTAATCTATTTCTAATAATCCTTTATTATTTAATATGTTTTTTATTATATAACAAATACCAGAATTTATTATTAAGGCTCCAGTAAGGATAATTATGCTTAATAAGATATATTTTATGACAAACTTTGTATCATCATTTTTATCTTTTTTATTGTTAAATATTCTAATAAATGCAATTATGAACATCATACATATATATGTTTGACAACATGATTCATACATTGATATAAAAAATGGTAAGATTATTGCAATTAAAAAATATAGTTTTAAGTTTTTGTTTTTTGAAAAACTCTCATATATTATTATAGGAGTTATCATCAATACTAAATTACTTATAATTACAGAAAGATTTGTACTCTGATATATAAAAGACTGATGTAATATTGGATATGAAATAAGTATTGATGTTGCTATTATATAATGTATGTTCTTCAATCTATTAGAACATTCCTTTTTTAAAAATGCTGCAAATACAATCCCCATTCCTACAGTTATCAAAGTAACTACCATTTCTAACCAAAACGGTGTAAATTTAAATATTTGTGCTATTGCATATAGAGCTGTTGTTCCCCATCTACCAGCAGATAATATATAGCTTCCTGTAACATATCTATCAAAACATAAATCATCTATTCCTACTGAAAAATTGGTTATTGCAAATCCATATGATAATACCGCAACAAGTATTATAGAAAAAATATATACTTTATTATTAAGTAAGTATTTAATATTATTTTTATATTCTTTGTATATTTCTTTCACAGTAATTTACTCCTTTTCTTCTATTTCATAAATTTCATTTTCTTGCTGTTGTTTTTCTCTCATTGCATTTATTATAACTATTATAGCACTAATTGCTACAAATAAGTAGAAATTAACTCCTCTAGTTAATAACATTGCACTATTAAGTATTGTTCCTGGAAAAACTGTTTCAAATATTGCTAAATATCCACCTTCACTTACCCCTACTGCTCCTGGAGATGGTATTCCAGAAACTGTTGCATACAATACTGATTGCATAGTTATTATTTCAAAAGCAGTATGTCCTGAAAGTCCAAATGAACAATATACCCAATACGAAATACTATAATATACTATATATTGAGTATATGTAGTTACAAGGTTTTTCAAGATCACTAGTTTATTAGTTTTTATATATTCGCTACTGTCTTGGTATTTTTTCAACTCATTTTCTAGTTTTTCTTGTTTATCATCAATATTTTTTACCTTAAATAATCTTAAGATCTTTATAGTAATATTAATTAATCCTCTAGTCATTCTCTTTGATAATATAGATATAAGTAATAGTGCTAATGCACTTGAATTAAGAGTTATTCCTAGTATGAAAAACCCTACCAAAAATTTATTTAAATATTGATAGTTAAAAATCAAACTAAATAATGCAACCGAAATTGTAACTATTTGAACACATGTTAAATTTATTAAAAGTGCTAAGGTTGAACTTGCAACTGATATTTTTTCTTTATGCATATAATATATTTGCATAGGCTGACCACCACTTGCAGCAGGTGTCACTGAGCTAAAGAAAAATCCTATCAAGCTATATTTTATATTCCTTAAAAATGTACTTTTTTCTTTTAAGGCCTTTAGTGTTCTTCCTATATTTATTGCATCGCAAATAATATATATACACATACAACCTATTGCAATTAATATATATTCTTTTTTCACTGTTCCTAATATATTAAATATCTGAGACACATCTTGATCTTTTAATATAATAGAAAATGTTAATATAATTAATGCAAAAAATAATATTAAATTTCTTATTAGTTTCTTTGTCTTGTTCATTTCATTTTACCATCCTAATTATTATTTAATAATAATTATATATTCTCACAACTTCATTGTCTATTACTCAATTATAGTATTAAGAAATTCTTAATACTTTGTTTTACCAATCTATCTTAAGTCTTCTGCACTATATAAATTATATCCTTCATAATTATAACTTGCATCAATACCTTTCATGTATACTTCTCTATCACTTACTTTATCTGTCAAAGCATTTTGTAGTAAAAACTTTATTTCAGTATTTTTTATTGGACTACGTTCCATTGCTAATAAATAATCTTCTTTATTTATTTTACTCCAGTCAATTACTTTATTAAGCTCTTTTTTTAAAATCATATCTAACCAAATTCTTGCGCTTCTCCCATTTCCTTCTCTAAATGGATGAGCTATATTCATTTCAATATATTTTTCTATGATATTATCAAAATTTGATTGTGGCATGCTATCGATTTTATTTAAAGCCTCTTGTAAGTACATTGCTGAAGCAAATCTAAAGTTACTTTTAGAAATATTTTCAGTTCTTATTTTCCCTGCAAATTCATAAACATCATTAAATAAATACTTATGAATTTCAGCCAGTCCTTTGAAAGTTCCAACTTCAAAAGAACTTAATATTCCTTTTTCGAATAATTCAATTGCTTTTTTCTTTGTTATTTTTTCTTCTATTTCTGCTAATTCTATTGGATTAGTTATTCCTAACTTATTTTCTAACATTTTATTCCTCCTAACTTATCTTTTCTTCTTCATTAATTATTATATCATTTTCAGAACATTCATTATCCTCTATTTTATTCTCATATTTTCTATAATTTATCTTAGTACATATTAATTCGTAAAAGCTAGCACACGTCTGTCCAATAATTGTACAAAATGGTGTTGGTACAAATGACATTAATGTCCTAATTGTATAAGCAATTATCATATTTGATGTCATCTTAAACGCTGAGTCTTCTAACTGCAAAAAGCAAGTTTTTATTGTCGCAAATGGAGTTAATATAAAATCTAATATATGCAATGAAATAAATATTGCTACAATTTTTAAATCTGGTTTATAGAACGGATATAGTATTAGCGACATTAATAGCACCGATAAAACCAGTATGAAATTTAGTTTAATAGCATTTCTTAAATGTTCATTATATCTAAACTTTTTCTTCGCTATATCTACTTTTGCAACAGTTCTTATTGCATCATCAATGTCCCATTGCATATCAGTTACTAATGTAGCAAAGGTAATTGCTAGAACATACTTTTGTCCATATTCAAAAGAACTACTAAAACCAAATAAATACATTAAAAAAAACAGACTACTTGTAGTTAAAGATACAGAATTATATTTTAGGCAATTTTTTAAATTAAGTTTAAAATCAATTTTTTCTATATTTCTTATAAGTAAAACCATATCTATTACTAGTATTACAATAGAAGTTATTAATGCAGTAGATAATTGATTTTTTGTGGTAATAGTTATGCTTATTAAACAGATAAAATTTACTAAATTGAATAACAATGCTATTTTATTTGCCTTCTTATTTTCCTCTCTATAATAAAGTTTCGTTAGTATTAACTGTAAAATTGTTTGACAAAATATTTGAATAATAGAATACATACAAAATGTTTTATATATTTCTTTTTCCATATTCATAAACACTATATATTTATCACTATTTATAATTATAAATCCAAAAGTAAATATACTAAAAATAGTTCCATAAAAAATTCCATTATCTGCTGCATTTTTATTCTTATCTTTATAAATACTAATATTTGCTCCAACACCAAATACCGCTACTATTATTCCCATTAAACATTGAAGCGGATACGTTAATGTAAATATATTTACCAAATTTTTGTCTAATATTATTCCTAATAAAAACCATGAAACTATTGGAACTATTGATGTTATTAATATATCAAAACTTACTCTGAATAATCTCCTCATTTTTCTCCCTTGAATTCTTGTTTTATATTTTCTGTTTCTCTTTATCTCTTTTGATTTGTTTTTGATATCTATCTTCTTCTGAAAATACGCATCCACAATATTTCTGCATATATAGTCCAAGTTCTCTTGCTTTCGTTTGACCTTCTCTAAATCCTACTCTAAAATCTCTATAAACAAACTGTAGTCCATATTCTTTAGCAAGTTCTTCTCCCACTTCTTTTAATGCTTCATGGTTTTGATAAGGACTAACAAGAAGTGTTGTAGAAAAACTATCATACCCATTTTCTTTTGCATATTTTGCTGTTTGTTCAAGTCTTACTTTATAGCAATAGTTTATACATCTATTTTCCAAGTCATCAACTACATTCTTGCAAAATTCTCTTAATCCATAATCCTCTTCAAATATTGCTTCTACACTGATTGATTTTGTATATTCCTTTAAGCAATCTCTTCTTGCCTTATATTCCATATATGGATGTATATTAGGATTATACCAATATACAGTAGGTTCTATATTTTCACTTCTTAAACTATCTATACAATATACACTACAAGGTGCACAACATGTATGTAATAATAACTTCATCTTATTCTCCTCTATATTCCAAACCTAAATGTGCATATGCATTAGGTGTTGCAATTCTTCCTCTAGGTGTTCTTGATAGAAATCCCATTTGTAATAAATATGGCTCATAAACATCTTCTATTGTTTCAGTTTCTTCACCTATTGTTGAAGCAAGTGTTTCTATTCCTACTGGTCCACCTGAATAGCTTTGTATAATTGTTCTTAATATTTTTCTATCAATATTATCTAATCCTAATTCATCTATCTCTAATTTTTCTAGTGCTATTTTTGCAATCTCTTCTGTAATTCTACCATCGCCTAAAACAGCTGCATAATCTCTTACTCTTTTTAACAATCTATTCGCTATTCTCGGTGTTCCTCTAGAGCGTCTCGCAATCTCCGCCGAGCCTTTATTATCTATTTCTACACCTAAAATTTTAGCTGACCTACTTACTATTGTATTTAATTCATCTGGATTGTATAATTCTAGTCTATGCATTATGCCAAATCTATCTCTAAGTGGAGTTGTAAGTGAACCTGCTCTTGTTGTTGCACCTATTAATGTGAATTTTGGAAGATCTAATCTGATTGATCTCGCACTAGGCCCTTTACCAATTATTATATCTAAATTATAGTCTTCTAAAGCAGGATAAAGTATCTCTTCAACACTCCTGTTTAATCTATGAATTTCATCTATAAATAAAACATCATTTGGTGAAAGATTTGTTAAAAGTGCTGCCAAATCTCCTGGTTTCTCTATTGCAGGTCCTGATGTTATTCTAATATTAGTATTCATTTCTGTAGATATAATACTTGCAAGAGTAGTTTTTCCAAGCCCTGGAGGTCCATATAGTAAAATATGGTCTAAAGGCTCTCCTCTTTTTTTTGCTGCTTCTATATATACTTTCATATTTTCTTTTACTTTAGTTTGTCCAATATATTCATTCAAAGTCTTTGGTCTTAATGAAATCTCTTGGATTTCTTCTGTTTCATTTTGCAAATTTGGAATTAATAAGTTATCATTTTCGTCCATTACATACCTCTCGTTTTTTCTTTTAATTATATATTTAACTCAGCATTTATGCAATACTGAAACTGTAAAAAAATAGAGACAAAATGGGAGTTTCACCCTTGTCTCTATATAACATAAAATACTATACAAAAGAATTGCAAAACACTTCCTAATAAAATAAACAAATGAAATACTGAATGCATATATTTATGTTTTACTCCTAATCCATAAAGTATTGCTCCTAATGTATAGGCTATTCCTCCTGAAACTAGTAATATTACTCCATTTCTTCCTAGTAATTTCGGTAATAAATCTACTCTAAATATAATAGCCCATCCCATAGCTATATAGCAAATCATTGAAAATTTATTGTATTTTTTTAGATCTATTGCGTTTAATATTATTCCAAGTATCGCTGCTCCCCATATTAATCCAAACATTGCCCATCCAATAACTGGATTGTACTCCCTAAATGTGCAAAGCATAAATGGTGTATATGAGCCTGCAATAAGCAAAAATATAGTACAATGATCTAATATTTGCATTACCTTTTTTCCTATAACTTTAGGTGATAATCCATGATATATGCTAGACATAGTGTATAATACTATCATACTGATTCCATAGATTATACTGCTAACTATTGCATATACATCTTTATGCATTGCTGAAACAACAATACACACTATTGTTACTATTAATCCAAAAGTAGCACCCACAATATGAGAAGTCATATTAAATATTTCTTCACCTTTTGTATATTTAGGTAATACTCTATCTTTTAGTTTTGTTCTCTTCATTAAAGCTCCTTTACTTTTTTCTTCTTAGTATCCAGCCTTCTTCTGCATCTATCGGAAGTCTTAAAATTACTTTTTGCCCTTCTCTTCCTGGATTTACATGGTCAATTTCCTTGGCTGTTTCTGCATCCCACATTTCTTCAATCTTAAAACTAACAGGTTCTAGTTTATTTGGTATTATTATTTCTATAATATCTCCTAATTGTAATCTGTTTCTTATTTCTATAACTGTTTTTCTATCCTCACTAATCTCTAGGACTTTTCCTCCAAATTCATAATCTGGATTATATTGTTTTCCTTCATATTCTTGGAAGTCTTTATTATTTTTATCATTAAAATAGAAAGTTGTTAATCCTCTTGTTTTAGTTTTTTCTATTTCTTTTAAATATTTTGTATAATCATATTCATTTGGATTATTCATATAATCATCTATTGCATTTCTATATGTATTTATTACTGTTGCTAAATAGTATTCTGTTTTTAATCTTCCCTCTATTTTCAGACTATCTATACCCATTTCTACTATTTCAGGTATCTCTTTTAATAAACATAAATCCTTTGAAGAAAGTATATATGTGCCATTATCATCTTGTTCAACAGGCATTAGGTTCCCTGGTTTATTTTTTTCTTCTAAATATATGTTATATGCCCATCTGCAACTTTGAGCACAATCTCCTAAATTTCCACATCTGGAAGCTAAAAAATCACTTAAATGGCATCTTCCAGAATATGCATAGCATATTGCACCATGTATAAACATTTCTATTTCTAAGTCTTCTGGTTTGTTTTTCATTATTTCATCTATTTCTTGTTTATTAAGTTCTCTTGCCAATACTATTCTTCTAGCTCCATTTTTATACCAAAATTTACAACTATTATATCCTACTACATTGGTTTGAGTACTAACATGTATATCTACATCTGGTGCATATTCTTTTAATGTTTCTATAACTCCGCCATCTGATGCAATAATTCCATCTACTCTTAACTCATTTAAAAGTTCGGCTTGTTTTTTTACTTCATCATACATGTTATCTCTTGCATATATATTTAATGCTGCATAAACCTTTTTGTTGATTGAATGTGCATATTCTATTGTTTTAGCAAGATCATCATTTTCAGTATTCACTCTTGATCTTAAAGATAATTTTGCAGTTCCCATATATACTGCATCTGCCCCATATTTAAAAGCTGTTTTTGCTTTCTCAAAAGATCCTGCTGGTGCTAATAATTCTGGTTTTATCATTTATTTACTCCTCTTTCTCCCTTTTTCTTAACAATAAGTGATGGATATAGTGCTTTAGCTGTCTCATCAGAAGATAATATTCTTGGTGGAATAGGGTCACCATTTTCATCTGTTTCTAAATTTGACCTATACATTATTGGTAATCTTGATAAAGGAATTCCACCTCTTTGATCATATTCCTTTTGTATCATTTTCATATCTTCTCCCTTATAGTCACCATGACTAGCAGATCCAATATTTGCCTCTATTGCAGTTTGAATTGTTTTAAATTGCCCTTCAATGATTGGTTGATGATAATTCGCTCCATTTTTTAGTTTTTCTATTTTATGATATTCTTGTTCTATTTTCCTTAAATCCTTTTTTAACTCTCTTAATTTCTCACCACTTACATTTCTTTTTATAACTGTAGTATACCCATTTAAATCCACACAAAATTTGTCAAAATAATTTTTTAATCTATCTATATCTCCTTCAGACATTTCTTCCTTAACTTTATCAGGTATATTTTTCATGTATTTTTCAAACATACTTGTGGGTTCATGCGTTGTTTCAAACATTTCTTCAAGTTTAGTAACAATATTTCCTGCATTTGGATATCCTGAATAATGATGTGCTATATATTTATTTTCTTTATTGTGCACCACTTCTCTAGTTCTTGTTAATGTATCACTAAAAAGTGTAACAACAAAATCGGATTCTCCTGGAGTTGCAGCATTCACTTCTATTCCAAAAACATCATTTAGAGCTTTTGAATTGTCATTTCTTATTGAACTTTCTATAGATTTTATGCGTGCTAAAAATTTAGTAAAATCTGAAACTATTCCATAATGTTTTAATGTGCATAATTCAGCATTTAAAAAATTAATATATGACTCAAAATGTTTCTTTTGCGAATCAACAAATTCTCTATATACACCTTCCTTTTCTGTGTCATTTACTGTATATATTGGATTTAAATTTTCGACTTTTATTCTCTCTGCAAATGCTCTATTCATTCACCCATCTCCTTACTCTACTTATCGCTAGTCCATCTCCTACTTCTAAAATCTCTGTTTTCAAATTTTCATCCTCTGTGCTTTCTTTTATGTATTCTCTTAAATTTCTTACAGCCGTTCTTTGTTTATGTTTGTTATAGTCGCTCATAACGTAGCCTTTATACAATATGTTATCAGCTAATATTATACTTCCTTTTTTAGAAAGTCTTAATGCCTCTTTCAAGAATATAGGATATTTTCCTTTTGCTGCATCTATAAAGAAAATATCATACTTTTCATTTAATGTAGGAAGTATATCTACAGCATTTCCTATTATTACATTTATTTTATCTTGAAGTCCTAATCCTTTTATATTACCTATTGCTTCATTTGCTCTTTCCTCATTAAGTTCAATTGTGTCTATATAAACATCATTATTTAGTATGTTTGAAAAGCAAATAGATGAATATCCTGTTGCTGTACCTAATTCTAATATTCTCTTAGGTCTTTCTTCTAATAGGATTTTTTCTATTACTTCTAATGTATCATCCATTATAATTGGAATATGTTCATTCAATGCTTTTTCTTTAATTTCCTGTATACTTCTCATATTTATCTTCCTTATCTACACTCATTAGCTTTTCCTGATGCATTAAAGTTCCTTTCTGTCTTTTTCTTTGACCCATTATACCAACCCTTAAATGAGTTTCCTAAGTTAATACCTTGCACTCTCATATAGTTGAATTGTTTTAAAACTTCTTCATTAGATAATAAAATACTTACTGCCTCATCTAAGCTTTTTCCTTCATCAATAAGTTGTCCTATTGCAGCTACTACTCTGGATCTATTTTCTCTATCTCTACTTGCTGGATCTTGTTTTTCATAGTAAATTGGTACTTGGTTTGAAATACTCCCAGCTCTATATTTACTTCCTTTGGTAGTAATTCTTCTTTCTTCCATTAAAAGCCTCCTTTAAAAAAATTATCCAATTTCCCTAAATTCTATCTTTTGTAACGTTTCTCTATTATGCTCTCTTCTTTCATACCAACTCTTGAATATTCCTGATAAATCTTTAATTCCATGTTTTATATAATAATCAAATTGTTGTTTTATTTCATCCTTGCTTGCTATTTCGCCTACAACCTTATCTATATCTTCACCATTAGAAACTCTTTCTGTTATTTCATCTAAAATTCTTTTTCTATTTTCTGTATCACTATCTGCAGGATGCTTTTCATTTACATTTTTTATTCTAATATCGGAAAACATTCCAGCTCTTCTCCTACCATTGCTAGTATACATCTTTAAATTTTTCTCGAATCTTTTCATTGCCATATGATCAACTCTCCTTTTATCTTCTTGCTGCTCTTTCTCTTTCTTTGTTATTTAATATTTTCTTTCTTAGTCTTATGCTTGAAGGTGTTACTTCTACTAGTTCGTCATCTTGTATAAATTCTATTGCTTTTTCTAATGACATTTGTATTGGTGGAACAAGTCTTAATGCATCATCAGATCCTGAAGCTCTAGTATTTGTTAAATGTTTTTCTTTACATACATTTACTGCTAAATCTTCTCCTCTTGAATTCAATCCAACTATCATTCCTTCATATACTTCTGTTCCTGGTCCTATGAATAAGTCTCCTTTATCTTGTGCATTGTATAATCCATATGTTATTGCTTTTCCTTTTTCAAATGCAACAATTGTTCCTCTTACTCTTGATACTACATCTCCTTTATATGGTTCATATGAGTCAAATACATGGTTCATTACTCCTTCACCTTTAGTATCTGTTAAGAATTCTGTTCTATATCCTATTAAACCTCTTGAAGGTATTCTAAATTCTATTTTTGTATGTCCATCTTCAGCAGGTTCCATATTTATCATTTCTGCTTTTCTTCTTCCTAGTTTTTCTATTACATTCCCAATACAATCATCTGGAACGTTTACAACTAGCAATTCTACTGGTTCGCATTTCTCTCCATTTATTTCTTTGAATATAACTTTTGGTCTAGATACTAAAAGTTCAAATCCTTCTCTTCTCATTGTTTCAATAAGAACTGATAAATGAAGTTCTCCGGCGTCCTGCTACTTCATATGAATCTGGTGTATCTGTTTCTTTTACTCTTAAAGAAACATTTCTTTCCAATTCTTTAAATAATCTATCTCTTATATGTCTTGATGTAATAAATTCTCCTTCTTTTCCAGCGAAAGGTCCATTGTTTACAGAGAATGTCATTGTAACTGTTGGCTCATCAATATTCACGAATTCTATTTTTTCTGGGTTATTTACATCACATATTGTTTCACCAATATTTATATTTGTTATACCTGATATTTCTACTATATCTCCTGCTTTTGCTTCTTCTACTTCTTCTTTCTTCAATCCTTTATATGTATATACTTTTACTATTTTGGCATTCTCTGTTTTATCATTTTTACATACTGCAGCTTGCATTCCTTCTTTTACTATTCCTCTTTCAATTCTTCCTACTGCAATTCTTCCTACATAATCATCATAATCTATATTTGAAACTAACATTTGCATTGGTCCATTTTCATCACATTTAGGTGGCTCAATATTATTTATAATTGTTTCAAAAATACATTTCATGTTATTTGATTCTTCATCTAAATCAAGTTTTGCTATTCCTTCTTTTGCAGATGCGTATACTACTGGAAACTCTAATTGATCATCATTCGCTCCTAGTTCGATAAATAGTTCTAATACTTGATCTACAACTTTATATGGTGTTGCACCTGGTCTATCTATTTTATTTATTACTACAATTGGTTTTAAGTTTAATGCCAAGGATTTCTTTAGAACTTCTCTTGTTTGAGGCATAGCTCCCTCAAAAGCATCAACTAATAAAAGAACTCCATCTACCATTTTTAGAACTCTTTCTACTTCTCCACCAAAATCAGCATGTCCTGGTGTATCTACTATATTTATTTTTATATCATTATACAT
>CAOJKK010000009.1 GCA_948437895.1 uncultured Clostridium sp. | reverse complement strand
GAGATAATAGAAGGATTTTTAACATTTTATATAAATTATGCTAATGTAAAGGAAAATAATGGAACAGTAGTACATGATAATTTAGAAGAGTGGATACAAGATGAAGCAAATAAAGAGATAGTAAAGGCAATTATGGAAGAATTCTTTTACGGAATAGAGATGAATGGTGTTAGTACAAAAGCAGAATTATACCAAAAGTTAATAGAGTTTGCTAATAAAGAGATGGATATAAATATTACAACAGAAGAGGAGTTTATAGAGCTGTTTTACGAGGAAAACTTTGGAGAGACAACAGAAAAAGAGATATGCTCGAATTCTTGGATAGCATATATATACAAAGATGGAACTATAAAAGATATAAAAGCAAGTATATATGGTATTGGACTAAATGATAGTAAAGAATATAATTTTAAAGAAAAAGGAAATTATGAGCTAGTAATAAAATCAATAACAGGACAGGAGTTAGCAAGAGAAAAAATAGATTGTAGCAATATAATAGATAATAATTATGAATTCTTTTTAGGAACAGGAGATAAAAACTGGGTAACAAATGGAGAAGGAACAATAACGAAATGTAATTTAGGTGGAGAAATAAAAGAAATAGCAATACCATATAAAATAGGAAATGAAAAGATAATAGGTGTTGGAGACAATTTATTAAGTGGAAGAGGGATGGATCGAGTAATTATTCCAAATTCAATTACTTCTATAGGAAATAAAGCATTTTATAATTGCAATAGGATTAATGAAATAACACTAGGAGCAGTAGAGAGGATAGGAGATGAAGCTTTCTATGACTGTCCTAATTTAGAGAAGGTTAACTTATCTAGCAGTTTAAGAGTTATTGGTAACCTTGCGTTTGCTAGTGGAAATGATGTGTCTAAGTTAGCTAAGATAATAATTCCAGAAAGTGTAGAAAGTATAGGCGAAGGAGCCTTTCTTAAATCTATTGTGGAAATAGAAGTTGATGAAAATAATAAAAATTATAGTAGTGAGAATGGAATACTATTTAACAAAGATAAGACTAGATTAATACAATATCCTGAATTGAGAGAAACCTCTTCTTATACTGTACCTAGTTCAGTAAAGGTTATAGATAGTTGTGCTTTTTACTTATGTACTGTAAAGGAAATAATACTGCAAGAGGGTCTTGAGAGAATAGAAGAACTGGCATTCTGGGAAAGTGTATTAACATCATATGGTACAAATTCTATTACAATACCAAATAGTGTAGTATATATTGGGCCACGAGCATTTGATGCACCATATGGAGTCATGGGAAACATATATTTTGCACCAGGTAACAATCCAATACCAGAAGGAGCACCATGGGGAGCTAAGGGAGCAAACATAGAAAAATTAACTAATTAGATATTATTAAAGAATACCACTAATTTTTTATAAAATTAGTTGGTATTTTTTTGTGAAGTTCTGGTTTATTAGTAATTTAAATCCAACAAAAAAATAACTAAAACCCCTTTTAAAATATAAGAAAAAGATATATAATAAAACAAATTGTTTATTTTAGGGAGATTTTATGAATAAGAAGTGGGAATATTATGAAGCTCAGGAAGAAAAAGTAGAAGAAATATCAAATAAATTTAATGTTTCTAAATTACTTGCAAAAATATTAGTAAATAGAGATATAGTTGAAGATGGAGAAATAAAAATATTTTTAAATCCTACAAGAAATGACTTTTATGATCCTTTTTTAATGCCAGATATGGAAATAGCAGTAAATAGAATAATAAAAGCAATAGAAAATAAAGAAAAAGTAATCATATATGGAGATTATGATGTAGATGGAATAACAAGTACGACCGTACTTAAGAAGTTCTTGGCAGAAAGAGGATTAGATGTAGGTTACCATATTCCAAATAGATTAGAAGAAGGATATGGATTAAATAAAGAAGCAATTGAAGATATAGTTAATCAAAAATACACACTAATGATAACAGTTGATTGTGGAATATCAGGAGTAGAGGAAATAGAACTTTGTAACAAACTTGGTATAGATACAATAATAACAGACCACCATGAGCAATTAGAAGAACTTCCAAATGCACTAGCTGTAATTGATGCAAAAAGAAAAGATAATAAATATCCATTCAGAGGACTTGCAGGGTGCCGGAGTTGTTTTTAAATTAATACAAGCAATATCTATAAGATTAGGATTAGATGATAAAGAATATCTAAAATATTTAGATATAGTATGTGTTGGAACAATATCAGATATAGTTCCATTAGTTGATGAAAATAGAGTTATTGCAAAATTAGGTTTAATGTTAATTGCGCAAACTAAAAACATAGGGCTTAGAACATTAATAATTGAATCAGGATATAAAAAAGTGGATTCTACTACAATCTCATTTGGAGTAGCTCCTAGAATTAATGCATGTGGAAGAATGGGATATCAAAATGAAGCATTAAAACTGTTTTTAACAGATAATATAGAAGAAGCAAAAGAAATAACAACAAAGCTTAATAAATACAATGCAGAAAGACAAACAAAAGAAAAAGAGATTTTTGAACAAGCAATTTCAGAACTTGAAAAAGAAGATATAAATAATTTGAGCAGTATAGTGCTATGTGGAGATGAGTGGCATCATGGAGTAATTGGAATAGTTGCATCAAAGATAGCAGAGAAATTCTTCAAACCAACAATACTTATATGTTTTGAGGGAGATGAAGGAAAAGGTTCAGGAAGAAGCCTTCCGGGATTTGACTTGCATGGAGCATTAGTAGCGTCTAGTGAGTATTTAGAGAAATATGGTGGACATGAAATGGCAGTTGGAGTTTCTCTAAAAAAAGATATGTATCATAAATTTAAAGAAAAATTTGAGAAAATCGCAATTGAACAAGATATAAAAGATATTATACCAGTTATAAAAATAGATGGAGTAATAACTTCAAAAGATATAAGTAAGGAAACCGTTAAAGAAATAGAAAAACTAGAACCATTTGGAGAGAAGAACAAAACACCAATATTTGTATATAAAAATCTAAAAATAGATTCTATAAGAGCTTTATCAGAAGGAAAACATCTAAAATTAACTTTAAAAGATGATAATTTACTAATAAATGCAATAGGATTTAATTTAGGTAATTTATCAGAAGAATATACATTAGGGGATAAAATAGATGTAGCAGGAGTGCTAGAAATAAATAACTTTGGAAATCAAGAAATTGTCCAAATTAATATAAAAGATATAATGAAATCAATTTAGGATGGAAAGGAAATAATATGCAAAACAAAGAAGAAATTACTATAGAAAAAGTCATTGGGAAAATGAAAAAAAACAATGCTAAATCAGATAGTGACTTAATACAAAAAGCATATGACTATGCAAAAGCTAATCATAAAGAGCAAAAAAGAATGTCTGGAGAAGAGTATATAATACATCCGTTATCTGTATCATATATATTAGCAGATCTAGAATTAGATGATAGTACAATATGTGCAGCACTATTACATGATGTTGTAGAAGATACAGAAGTTACACATGAGGATTTAGTAAAAGAATTTGGACAAGAAGTAGCAGATATGGTAGATGGTGTAACAAAACTTGGTAAAATCCAATATTCTAGTATAGAAGAACAACAAGTTGAAAACTATAGAAAAATGTTTTTAGCAATGGGAAAAGATATAAGAGTAATACTTATAAAACTTGCAGATAGGCTTCATAATATGAGAACTTTAAAACATTTAAAAAGAGATAGACAAATCGCGAATGCTAAAGAAACAATGGATCTATATGCACCACTTGCAAATAGACTTGGTATATATTCTTTAAAATGGGAACTAGAAGATTTAGGTTTTAGATATTTATATCCAGAGGAATATAGGGAACTTGTTGAAGGAATAGAGAAAAAGAGAGAAGAACGTTTAGAATTTATAGAAAAAATTATGGATGAAATACAAGTCTCATTACAAAAAGAAAACATAGAAGCGGAAATAAAAGGAAGAGCAAAACATTTATATAGTATATACAGAAAAATGAAAAGAGATAATATAACTTTAGACCAAGTATATGATTTATTTGCACTTCGTATAATAGTAAATTCTGTAAAAGACTGTTATGCAGCACTAGGTGTAGTACACGATTTATATACACCTATGCCAGGACGTTTTAAAGACTATATAGCAGTGCCAAAACCAAATATGTATCAATCAATACATACAACACTTCTTGGACCAAATGGAACACCATTTGAAGTACAAGTACGTACATGGGACATGCACCAAATAGCTGAATTTGGTATAGCTGCTCACTGGGCATATAAAGAAGCAAACAATAACTCAGGTAAAAAATCTAATGTAGTAGTTACAGAAGATAAACTTGCATGGCTTAGAGAAACACTAGAATGGCAAAAAGATATGCAAGATCCTGATGAGTTCTTAAAAACATTAAAAACAGAGCTATTTGAAGATGAGGTATATGTATTTACACCAAGAGGAGAAATAAAAACACTTCCAAGAGATGCAACACCAATAGATTTTGCATATTCAATCCATGCAGAAGTTGGACATAAAATGATTGGATGTAAAATAAACAGTAAAATGATGCCAATAGTTACAAAATTAAAAAGTGGAGATATAGTAGAAATTGTAACATCAGATACTCCAAAAGGACCAAGTAGAGATTGGCTAAAATTCGTAAAAAGTTCAAGTGCAAAAACTAAGATATCACAATGGTTTAAAAAGGCAGAAAGAGAAGAAAACATTATAAGAGGAAAAGAAACTCTTGACAAAGAAATAAAAAGAATCGGAATGAGCCACGCAGATTTATTTAAAACTGAATGGGTTAACAATGTACTTGAAAGATATCATTATACTAATACTGATGATATGTTTGCAAGCATTGGGTTTGGTGCAATATCACCAGGTAAAATAATAACAAGACTTTTAGAAGAATATAAAAAAGAACATCAAGAGGAAATAATTGAAGAAAAACTGCAAGAATTAACAGCACGAAAAAATACTGTAAGAAAACCACCAAAATCAGGTGTAATTGTAAAAGGAATAGACAATTGCTTAGTTAAATTTTCAAGATGTTGTAATCCAGTTCCAGGTGACGAAATAATAGGATATATTACAAAAGGAAGAGGAGTATCTATTCATAGAACTGACTGTGTAAATATTGAAGACTTACTACAAGATGAGAATAGAATAATTGATGTTGAATGGTATAATGAAAAGACTGAAGGAGCATATAATGTTGATATTGAAATATTCTCAAATGATAGAACAGGACTTCTTTCAGATGTTGTAAAAGAAATTACTTCACAAAAAATTAATATAATGGGAGTAAATACTAAAACAAGTAAAGAAAGAATTGCAACTATTGAGGTTACAGTTGAAGTAGAAAATATAGATCAATTAAGTAATGTTATAAAAGCTATTAGAAAAGTTGATAGTGTATATGAAGTAAAACGTAAAAAATAAGGAAGGGTAAAAATGATACTAAAGAGAATTAAATTAGAACTTCCAATGGTGGGAGAAACAAATTGCTATATAATTCAAGATGAGAAAACGAAAGAAACAATGGTAATTGATCCAGGTGGAAATGTAAATCAAATTGCAGAAATGTTAGACACACTACAAGCAAATGTAAAATATATATTACTAACACATTGCCATGGAGACCATATAGCTGGAGTAAAAGAACTAAAAGAAAGATATGGAGGAAAAGTATTAATCCATATAGAAGATGCAGAAGGATTAAAAAATCCTAATGTCAATTTAGCAGATTATATTGGGCTTGGAAGAATTAGTTTAGAAGCAGACTCTAGGCTAAATGATAACGATTTAATCCATATAGGAGATATAGAGTTTAAAGTCCTTCATACACCAGGACACACAAAAGGTGGAATTTGTTTGTACTTAGAAAATGAGAAGATGCTTTTCTCAGGAGACACAATATTTAGAGGAACATGGGGAAGAACAGATTTACCTACAGGAAGTTTTGAAGATGTAATAAATTCCATAACAGAAAGAATTATGACACTTCCAGAAGACACAATAATTTATCCAGGACATGGGAAATCAACAATGGTAAAAGAAGAAGAACCAATATATTTAGAATTAAGACCAAAAGAATATTAATGTCCCAAAAGGGACGTTTCTTAGTGGGACATTTTGTCCCAAAGGGGACAGATGTGAAATTTAAAACTTAGAGAGGAGAATATTATGAATAAAGTGCAACCGAAAACATTATCAGGATTTATGGAACTACTTCCAAATGAGCAAGTTTTATTTAATCAAATGGTGGATAAAATAAGAAGTTCATATGAAAAATTTGGTTTTTTACCAATAGATACACCAGTAATTGAAAGTTCAGAAGTGCTTCTTGCAAAAGCAGGAGGAGAAACAGAAAAACAATTATATACTTTTACAAAAGGGGATAGTAATTTAACATTAAGATTTGATCTAACAGTTCCTCTTGCAAAGTATGTAGCAGAATACTATAACCAAATTACATTTCCATTTAGAAGATATCAAATAGGAAAAGTATATAGAGGAGAAAGAGCTCAGCGTCGGTAGGTTTCGTGAATTCTATCAATGTGATATAGATGTAATTGGGGATGGAGAGTTAAATATAATAAATGATGCAGAAATACCCGCAATAATGTATGAAACATTTAAGAGTTTAGGACTAGAAAATTTCTCAATACATATTAACAATAGAAAAATATTAAATGGATTATTTGAAGCTGCAAATGTAAAAGAAAAATCAGTTGATATAATGAGAACGATAGATAAGATAGAAAAGATAGGAAAAGAAACAGTTATTGCCATATTCAAAGATGACTATAAAATGGAAGAAGAAAGTATTAATACAATAGTTAGCTTTATAGAAATAGATGGAACAACTGATGAAAAAATTGAAAAATTAGAAGCTTTAGGAATAGATAATGAATTATACACAAAAGGTGTAGAAGAATTAAAAGAGGTAATTAAACATATAAGATTATTTAATGTGCCAGATGAAGCTTTTGAGATAGATTTAAGTATAGCAAGAGGATTAGATTACTATACAGGAACAGTATATGAAACATTTTTAAATGACTACAAATCAATTGGTAGTATATGTTCTGGTGGAAGATATAATGATTTAGCAGGATATTATACAGATAAAGAATTACCTGGTGTAGGAATGTCAATAGGACTTACAAGACTATTCTTTATACTAAATGATATAGGATTAATTAAAACAGACAAGAAATCAATATCAGATGTTTTAGTAATATCAATGGTAGATGACTTAAGCAAATCTATAGAAGTAGCAAATGACTTAAGAAATGCTGGAATAAATACAGAAATATATTTTGACAATAGAAAGATAAAAGCAAAATTCAAATATGCTGATAGACTTAGGATTCCATATGTTATAGTAATAGGAGAAGATGAAATAAAATCTGGAGTATTAACTATAAAAGATATGCAAGAAGGAACACAAGAACAAATGAAAATAGAAGATATAATAGAAAAGTTAAAGTAATAAATGATGAATATAGTAGAGCTATTTAGTAAAACTAAGTAGCTCTTTTTCACATATTAGGCATAGTTAATGAATATATATTAATAGTGATTATTTTTAGGAGAGTTACATATGAATATTGCGGTAGTAAACGTTAAGGATATTATTAAATATGCTATCAAATTAGGTGTTGTAATTTGTTTGATATATATATGTATGCATTTAATCAATGGAGCAAATATAAATAAACAAGAAAAAATTAAAAAGGGAATCGAGAGTAGTGTGGATAAGATAAATAAAAATAGCTTTTTAGACTGCTTAGATGTATCGATGTCTTTGTTTTCATACAAAAAAGCAGATGATACTAAAAGAAAAATAATATCAAATCAAGATATATTAGCAATGGGTGCAGGTATATTTGATAGGTCAATCTTTGAAAATACTGATTTGGTTATTGATGAAAAGGAGCTGACAATAGATGATGCTGAAGAATTAGCAAAGCAAATAGGAGAAATTCCAAAAGATGCAACCACAGAAACGGTGGAAAAGAATAATATAACACCAAAAGTTACAGGAGCATATGGAAATGTAAAAATAAATAATCAGAGTGATTATGATATAACAGAAGAAATGCTAGAACCCAATATAGAAATAACTAATAAAAAAGATGTTTTAATATATCATACACATACATGTGAGAGTTATACTCCAAGTAAACGGATATGAGTATGAAGCAAGTGGAAACTTTAGGACCACAGATTTGAATAAAAGTGTTGCAAGAGTTGGAACAGAACTTACAAATTATTTAAAAAAGAAAGGCTTTAATGTAACACATAACACAACATATCATGATTATCCTGCATATTCAGGGTCATATGCGAGGTCATTAGAAACAATACAAAATTTATTGACAGGAAAAAATACTCAAATAGTAATAGACTTACATAGAGATGCTGTAGGAAGCAGTAGCGAATATGCACCAACAGTTAAAATAAATGATAAATATGCTGCACAAATGATGTTTGTAATAGGCACAGATGGTGGAGGATTAGAACATCCAAACTGGAAACAAAATTTGAAAATGGCAGTAAAGATTCAACAAAAAGCAAATGAAATGTATCCAGGATTATTTAGACCTATAATAATTAGAAATTCAAGATATAACCAGCATTTAACAACAGGTTCATGCATTATAGAGGTAGGTGCAACAGGAAATACTTTAGATCAATGTATATTAAGTATGCAATGCTTAAGTAATATATTTGAAGAAGTATGTAAATAAATTTAAAAAAATAGTTGTAAAACTATCAGTTAATTGATATACTTATATAGATTAATATAAGTATATCAATTTTATTTAGGAGGTAATAAAATGGATGAACAAGATATAAAAAATGAAGAATTAAATGATAATGTTGAACAATCAAATGAATCTATACAAATAGCTGATGATGTAGTTGCAGTAATTGCAGGAAAAGCAGTTTCTGAAGTAAATGGAGTTGCTGGAATGGCAGGAGGATTTGCAGGAGGAATTTCAGAAGTTTTAAGTGGAAAGAAAAATCTATCTAAAGGAATAAAAGTTGAAGTTGGAGAAAAGGAAGTAAAGATAGATGTTAATATAATAGTAGAATATGGTGTTAGAATACCAGATGTAGCATTTGAAATACAAAATAGAGTAAAAAAAGCTGTTGAAGCAATGACAGGATTAAATGTATCAAATGTAAATGTTCATGTACAAGGTGTAAAAACAATAGAAGAAAAAGAGGAAACAATAAACGAAGAAGAGGAGAATTAAAAAATGAAATTTTTAGATAAATTTAATTTAGTACTATTTTCAATAATAATTTTAATAATATCATTAGTAATATGTATATTAACATTTGGATGGTTAAATATAGATTTAGCTCTAGATGGAATAACATTTTTAGTGCAAGATTCTGTAGCAAGCAATATAATGTTAGGAATTTCTATTGTTCTAATATTACTTGCAGTTAAATCAATATTTTTCAATTCTTTTTCAAAAGAAAAAATGGAAAATAAAGAGGGAATACTTCTGGAAAATGATAATGGAAAATTATTAGTTTCAAGAGATACAATTGAAAGCTTAACAAATGCAGTTGTGAGATCTTTTGAGAGTGCAGAAAATGTAATGACGAAAGTAGAAGTTGATAGTGAAAGTCATGTTAAGATATACATTACTTTATTTGTATATCCAGATGCAGTTATAAAAGAGCTATCAAATAAGTTGCAAACTAATGTAAAAGATACAATTAAAAAATCTTTAGACTTAGATGTAACTGAAGTAAACATTAGAATAAAAAATGTAAGTGTTAAAAAAGAACCAAATATAAAAGAATAAAGGGATGTAATTATGGATGAATTTAAAAATTTTTTAATGAAATATAAAGGAGCAATCATTGGAGGATTAATAGCAATAATTGCACTACTATTAAATCTTCATAAATTATTGTTATGGATTTTAGTTATAGTAGGTGGAATACTTCTTGGAAATTATGTTCAACACAATAAAGAATTTGTAAAAGATAAGTTAAAATCATATATAGATAAGTTTTAATAAATAAGATACTAGAAAAAGCCAATTGGAGGAAAATAATGAACAGATCTAAAGCAAGAGAATTAGCATTTAAATTACTATATCAAATAGAAATTCAAAAAGAAATAAATAGAGAAGATATTGAACTATTTTTTGAGAATAACGAAATTATTTCTAATGAAGTGCAAGAATATATAAGCGATGTAGTGAATGGAATAGGCAGAGAGTCAAAAACAATTTTAGACAAAATATCTAAAAATTTAAAAGAAGATTGGGAAGTAGAAAGAGTTTCAAAAGTGAATTTAGCACTTTTGAAGCTTGCAATATATGAAATAACATATAAACAATTACCATATAAAGTTGTAATTAATGAAGTAGTAGAGCTTGCTAAAAAGTATGGAGAAGAAACATCTCATTCATTTATAAATGGCATACTTGCAAGTGTTGTTAAGGAGGGTTAACTCTTTGAGACCAGAACCAATCACAGTAACATATTTAAATAAATATATAAAAGATAGAGTGGCAGAAGATGAGTATTTAAACAGTGTTTATGTTAAAGGTGAAATATCAAATTTTAAACACCATTATACAGGACATATGTATTTTACGCTAAAAGATGAAAATTCTTTAATAAAGTGTATTATGTTTAAATCATCTACTGCTACTTTGAGTTTTGTGCCAAAAGATGGTATGAAAGTACTAATATTAGGAAGTGTTGCTGTATTTGAAAGAGATGGAGTATATCAAATATATGTTAAAGCAATGCAAGAAGATGGAGTGGGAGACTTATATAAAGAATATGAAGAATTAAAAAATAAATTAGAAAAAGAGGGCTATTTTGATAAAGAGCATAAGAAGAAAATACCATTCATGCCAAAGACAGTAGGGGTACTAACATCACAAACTGGTTCAGTTATACGAGATATAATAAATGTATCAACAAGAAGAAATCCAAATGTACATATTAGGTTATTTCCAATACCAGTACAAGGTAAAAAGGCAGAGCTTGATATTGCAGATGCAATTAGAATAATGAATGAGAAAAAACTAGCAGATGTACTTATTCTGGCAAGAGGTGGAGGAAGTATCGAAGACTTATGGCCATTTAATGAGGAAATTACAGCAAGAGCAATATATAATTCTAAAATACCTATAATTTCAGCAGTAGGACATGAAACGGATTTTACAATAGCAGATTTTGTAGCAGACTTACGAGCACCAACACCATCTGCTGCAGCTGAACTTGCAGTTCCGGATATAGAAGAAGTAAATATAAAAATTGAAACATATAGAAATAGATATAAAAATGCATTAAAGAAAAAAATAGAATATATGAAATTAAGATACGAAAAGTGTATGGCATCAAAAGTGTTTACAGATCCTACAGCTAAAATAAAAGAGCTATATATTGATATAGATAATTACATTAAAGTTTTAGAAAATACTACAATTAATAAGATAAAAGATTTAAAAACAAATGCTGTAGAAGTTATTTCCAAATTGGATACATTAAGTCCATTAAAAACTTTAACAAGAGGATATGCTATAGCAGAAAAAGATGAAAAGAGTATAAAAAGTGTAAAAGATGTAAAAAAGGATGATATAATAGATTTGAAATTTATAGATGGAAATATACAAACAAAAGTGATATAGGGGAGAGAATTATGGAAGATAAAAGAAAAAGATTAATTATAGTATCAATTGTTATAGGTGTAATTTTAATTATAACTATTGTATTAACAATAAAACTAATATTAATAAAGAAAAAAAGTAATAATGAAACAATATTAAATACTGCTGGGTCAGAAGAGAATGTGATGCAAGAAAATGAGATAGGAAACACAGTAGAGAATACTAATGAAAATAATGAAAGTAATACTACTGAAAATACTAATATTGAAAACACAAATTTGCCATCTAATAATGTAGGTCAAAATACAACTATTGCAGATCCTGAACAAGAAGTAGATAAAGAAACAATTCAAAAGCAAGAAACTGATAAAGAAAAAGCGATTAATATAGCAAAGAAAGATTGGGGAACAGATAATTCTGTATATTTTTCTTATGAAGGAACTAGCAATAGTAAATCAATTGTATCTGTAAGGAGTAATGATACAACACGTGCATTAAGATACTATTATATAAATGTTAATAACGGAAGTTTTGATATAGAGGAATAAGGGGGAGAAAATGGAAAACAATTTGAATTTTGAAGAAACAATGAAAGAGCTAGAAAAAGTAGTTCAAGCACTTGAAAACGGAGAATTAAACTTAGATGAATCTATTAAAGAATTTGAAAAAGGAATGAAACTTTCAAAAGATGCAAGCAAATATTTAGAAGATGCTGAAAAGAAGATTACTATTTTAGTAAATAAAGATAATGAGATTAAAGAGGAGGATTTTTAGTGGAAGATATTGAAATAGCAAGAAATGCGAAATTAAAAAATATAACAGAAGTAGCAAAGAAATTAGGAGTAGATGAGGACTATATTGAACAATATGGAAAATACAAAGCGAAAATCTCTAACAAATTATTTGAAGATCGAAAAAATGATAGAAATGGAAAACTTATACTTGTTACATCTATTAACCCAACACCATTAGGAGAAGGAAAAACGACAATATCAATAGGACTTGCAGATGGGTTATCGCAAATTGGTAAGAAATCAATACTTGCATTAAGAGAGCCATCTTTAGGACCAGTATTTGGAATAAAAGGTGGAGCAACAGGTGGAGGATATGTACAAGTTGCACCAATGGACGAAATAAATCTTCATTTTACAGGAGATATACATGCAATAACATCTGCTAACAATTTATTATCAGCAATAATTGATAATCATATTTTCCAAGGAAATGAATTAGAAATAGATAAAGTAATATGGAAAAGATGTGTTGACTTAAATGATAGAGCATTAAGGAAAGTAGAAATATGTTTATCAGGTGAGAAAAATGCCGTTCCAAGAACAGATGGATTTGATATAACAGTTGCATCTGAAATAATGGCAATATTCTGTTTAGCAGAAGACTTAGATGATCTAAAAAGAAGAATTGGAAATATTGTAATAGGATATAATAAAAGAGGAGAAGAAATTACAGCAAAAGACTTAAAAGCAGAAGGTGCAATGACAGTTCTTTTAAAAGATGCATTCAAACCAAACTTAGTTCAAACATTAGAAAATACACCAGCAATTATTCATGGTGGACCATTTGCAAATATAGCACATGGATGCAATAGTGTTATTGCAACTAAAATGGGAATGAAACTTGCAGATTACTGTATAACAGAAGCAGGATTTGGGGCAGATTTAGGAGCAGAAAAATTCTTAGATATAAAATGTAGAAACCTTCCAAAAACACCAGATGCAGTTGTTTGTGTTGCTACAATTAAAGCACTTAAATATCATGGTGGAATGGCTATTGAAGATATAAAAGAAGAAAGTATTGAATATCTAGATAAAGGAATTCATAACTTATTAAAACATATAGATAATTTAAAAAATGTTTTCAGATTAAATGTAATTGTTGGAATAAATAAATACATAACAGATACAGATAATGAAATAAATTATTTAAGAACAAAACTTCAAGAAAAGGGTGTTAATATAAGTCTAGTTGAAGCTTGGGCAATGGGAGGAAAAGGTGCTTTAGATTTAGCTGGTAAAATAGTAGATTTGTGTGATACACCATCAAACTTCAATTATTGCTATGAATTAGAAGATGGAATAAAAGAAAAAATAGAAAAAATTGCAACTAAGATTTATGGAGCTGAAGGAGTAGAATATACAGAAGAAGCCTCAGAGATAATATCTAATTTAGAGAAAAATGGATATGGAAATATGCCAGTATGTATTGCAAAAACACAATATTCTTTCTCAGATGATGCAAAAGACTTATTATGTGAGAATCCATTTAAAATTCATGTAAAAGATGTAATACTAAAATCAGGAGCAGGATTTATAGTAGTACTTACAGGAAATATATTTACAATGCCAGGGCTTCCTAAAGTACCAGCATCAGAGAAAATAGACATAGATGAAAATGGAGAAATAGTAGGGATATTCTAAGTGTCCCAAAAGGGACGTTTCTTCTTGGGACATTTTGTCCCCGAATTTGCATAAGTTGAAATAGGGTTCAGAAATTGAACTCTATTTACAAATATACATAATTATGCTAAAATATAAAAAGATTTGAGTAATCCAAATTATATCTAGCTAAGGGCAGGGCTAGTTTGTAATATATTAATGTATTATGACTAGCAGTTAGCTAGTTTTTAATACAAATAATTTTGTATTGAGGAGGACCATGACAATGGTTACAAACACAGAAGAGCAGAGAAGGGCTGAAAGAAAAGCCAAAAAGGAAGCAAAAAAGGCTGAAAAGGCTAAAAGAACAGAACTTCAAAAGCTTGAAGACCAGTTTTCAGTAATGAAAAAAGTGGATGTAGTCATAACTGGAGTTGGATCAGCTTTCCTTTGGGTTAGTGCTTTTATTATAGCGATAACTATTAGTAAAAGTTCTGAAATAGCTTATGGCATAATTTTATGTTTTTGCATTGGTGCTTTAATAGATCTGATTTTCCTTTGGATAATTAAATATAAGCTTGATAAAGAAAAGGATAATGTTGCAAAGTATGAAGTTGATAAGCTAAATGCAAATGAGTTTAAAGAAATTAAGCTTAAGGAGCAAGGCAAATATTTCAGTAATGTATTTGGTAACAATAAAATCGAAGCCAAAATCTATCCAGAAAATGATGAAATTGTAATTCTGAAATTCTGTTTTGTCGATGATTCAAATGAATCTCATCATAAGATTATTCCTTTCAATAAGGAATACTTAATAGATACCATTGAGGAGGTTGTAGACATCGTCGATAATAACTAACAAAGAAAAAACACTATTACTGCCCAATAGTGTTTTTTTCTTTGTTTTATATATTATTTACAATTTTATATAAAGATGTTATAATGTGTTTATAATGGCATTGCCAAAAATACAATCTAGCTGGGCAGAAGCTAGTTTATAATATAGAAATGTATTATATCTAGCTTGAAACTAGATACTATACAAATAATTTTGTAAAGGAGAGATACTATGAAAAAAAGAAAAATAGCAGATTTGGTATTATATATATCAGGACTTTTGCTATGTTGCTCATTATCAGTAGTTATAAATCAACTAATTAGTGAAAAGGCTGTTATAATAGCAGCAATAGTTATACCTATTAGTCTTGTAATAGCAATTATAGCAGCATACATATCAACTAAATAAAAATGCTATCTGCCCATAGCATTTTTTTTATTTAAAGAATAAAAAAAACACTTTTGGAGAAAATAATTTCCAAAGGTGGTTTTTTATGAAAAGAATTTTAGGAAATAATAAAACAAAAAACATTATATTGATATCTATACTTATAATCTCTATAATGTCATATTTATCATACAATATCTTTTTTAGAGAAGATATAAACTCTTCATATGCACTTTCTAAATATGGTTCTAGAGGCGATGAAGTAAGGCAAATTCAGACTAAATTAAAGAGATGGGGATATTATAACGGAAATGTAGATGGAATTTACGGTTCTCAAACTTTATCAGCAGTAAAATGGTTCCAATCTAAAAATGGACTTTCAGTAGATGGAATAGCAGGGCCTAAAACACTTGCTGCAATGGGGATTTTTTCATCATCTAATACCAATAGTACAACTAATTCAAGTTCAGATTTGAATTTACTTGCAAGGCTTGTATATGCAGAGGCAAGAGGAGAGCCATATACAGGTCAGGTAGCAGTTGCATCTGTTGTATTAAATAGAGTTAAAAATTCATCATTTCCTAATAGTGTAGCTGGAGTTATATATCAAAGAGGAGCATTTGATGTTGTGAGTGACGGACAAATAAATCTTACCCCTAATTCAACAGCAAGAAAAGCTGCACAAGATGCAATAAATGGATGGGACCCATCATATGGAGCGATATACTATTTTAATCCAAGAACTGCAACAAGCAAATGGATTTGGTCAAGACCTTTAACTGTTGTAATTGGAAACCATAGATTTTGTAAATAATTTGTGAATAAGATATAATTTAAAAGCAAGTAATTTTTATTACTTGCTTTTTCTAGATATATCTTCAGTTGAAAATATTAAATCTTCTTTAGGATATTCTTCTGGATTTAATCCAACTTTAGATTTCATAGAGTTTAGAAGAAATATAAATATTACAAAAGCTGTACCACCTATTATTATAAATGCATAAGATGTAGTGGTTATATCAAGTAAGCATGAAGCAAAGAATGATAATATAACACGTCCTAGGTTTTCAAGAAGCGATTTAACTGCAAATATTTTTGTATTAACTTCAGGATTAGAAAAGCTATTAAAATATTTTTCGGATAGTGTGTAATAAGGTCCTTTGATAATGCCAACTAAAGCAATAGTAAGTGCTGTTATAGCAAAAGATACTGAGAAACTAATATTACATGTTACTAATAGTCCTGTTAATATAAATGCAATTGATAAAGAAAGTGAGAACCAAGTAAGTGCTCTGTTTTTTAATTTGTTATGGAACCAGTGCTGATTTCTTGATGATATTGAAGATATTATTTGCATAACTGCAAGAATTATTCCAAAATATTGTTCGGGGACGCCAATATCTACTAAGATACTGCTTCTTAATGTTCCCCAGAAAGATAAGATTGCACCAAAAAACAAAGTGAAAAGAAGTAGTGATTTTAAACGGTTTGATTTTAGTATTTGTTTTGAAGTATTAAGAATATCTTTGTAGTAAGAGATGAAATTTGTACTTTCCTTTTTAATATTTTTAACATTTGCAGGTGGTTCGCTAAAAGCAAGTGATATAACTGTTGAAGCGACACAGCATAAAAAGCACAAAATCATTGGAAAATATGGGTTAATTACATATAAGAAACCAGTTGTAGCAGAAGAAATTGCATCAAATATATAATATAAGCTACTTCCTTTACCATTTATTCTTGCATAAATTTTAGAAGAAGATGATGAGTCTGGAACTGAATCGGATAAAATTGTAGGTTCACAAAGACCTTTTAAGTTATATCCAATTGCTTGAACTAGATTAAATAGTATTAATAAAGGAAATCCATTACCAACAATTATCATTAAAATACTTAGAGTGACAAAAAGATTTCCAATCAACAATGATTTTTGTTTTCCAAATAGATCAGTTATATTAACACAAGGTATTTGGAAGGCGACACGGAAAATAGCATAAAAAGAATCTGCTAACAATATCTGTGATGCAGTAAAACCTTTAACTTGAGTTAAAAATAAAAATATTATTGCATAGTGAAATAATAAGTCCCAAGCAAACATCTTATATATTGGGAAAATTCTCATATTATTTTTCCTTATCATTTGTTCTTTCATTAATTTTATCTCCTAATTATAATTTAAACTAATTATATATGAAGAAAATGACTTAATCAAGGTTATATATACATAATTTGACAGAATTTGTCTGAATACAAAATCTTGACATTAATTAAAGATATTGATAATATATAGGCATAAATGGAGGGGCAGATGATTTTTTATCCTAATATATATTTAAACAATGTAAAAGATATAACAATAGAATTTTTAAAAACGAATAACATCAAAGGACTTTTATTAGATGTAGATAATACACTTATTGATTTCGATTTGAAAATATTAGAAGGTGCAAAAGAATGGTGCGATGTATTAAGGGAAGAAGGCATAAAGCTGTGTATATTATCAAACACTAATAAAATAGAAAAAGTAAAAAGGGTTGCAAAAGAATTAGAATTGCCATATATAAATTTTGCAAAAAAACCTTTTAAAAAAGGATTTAGAAGAGCAATTGATTTATTAAGATTAGATGCCAAAAATGTTGCAGCAGTAGGAGACCAAATAATGACAGATGTTCTTCGGTGGAAATAGAATGGGAATGTATACAATTCTTACAAAACCACTTGGTGAAAAAGATATATTTATAACAAGAGTAAAAAGACCTTTAGAAAATTTCATAATAAAAAGATATTTGAAAAAGGTAGAGAAAGAAAGCGAGAGATAAAAATGTATTTTAATGATGTACATATATTATACTATGTTTTATTTACAATAATTGGAGGGTTAATAGCTCAATTTATTGATTATTGCAATAGGTGTTTTATAAAAGAACAAAAGATATTTTCAAAAGAGAGTTTTTTGAAATATAAAAGAATAATGCTTCCAAATTATTTATTAATAGCTGTTAATGTAATTGGATATATTGCGCTATTATATAAATTTGGATTCCATTCAGAATTTAATGATAATTTAGATTTGATTAAATATATGATATTATTACCAATGCTTTTATGTGCATTTGTTGTAGATTTGAAAGAACAGATAATACCAAACAGATTAAATTTGTTGATGTTTGAGATAGGATTAGTATTTGTATTTTTATATGGATTTACTAATATAAATATAGCACTAAACATGCTAATTGGAATGTTTGCAGGTGGAGGCATATTCTTAGTTATTACATTACTTGGAGGACTAATTGCAGGTAAGGAAGCAATGGGAATGGGTGATGTAAAATTAATGGGAGCACTAGGACTATATTTTGGATTACAAAATATAGTAGTAATATCAGTGTTAGCATTTTTAATAGGAGCGATTGGAAGTATTGTATTTATGATAATTAGTAAGAAAAATGCAAATACATATATACCATTTGGACCATTTATTGTAATATCATCAGTTATAACAACATTTGTACCATTTAGTATATTGTTTACTATACTAATGAAGATTTTTACATTAGGAATGTATTAATAATATATATAATATAAATTAGGTCTAGAAAGAGGGTGGAGGTTTTGAATTATAAAATACGTGCCTTAAGAGAAAAATTAAAAAGTTTAAACCTAGAAGGGATGATAGTATCAAATCCTGTTAATATAAGGTATCTTACAAATATAGAATCAGAAGGGACATTATTAATAACAAGAAAAGAAAATATCTTCTTAACATACACAATGTATTTAGAAGATGTCAATAGAACCCTTACAATAGATGATGAAATAATAGTTGCAGATGTAAGAGATGTATCTGAGGAAGAAGCAGAAAATTTCTTTGTGTTCTGCGAGAATATAGGGTTTGAAGAAAACTATGTAACATATGAACAATATAAGAAACTAAAAAGAAGATATAGAGTAAACAACATGGTTGAAACTGAAAATATAATTGAGAAGCAAAGAATGATAAAAGATGAAGAAGAAATAGAAAAAATAAAAAAAGCTTGTGAAATTACAGATAATTGTTTCAAGCATCTTCTTGAATATATAAAAGAAGGAATGACAGAAAAACAAATAGCTTTAGAAATAGAAGTATATTTCAAAACACATGGAGCAGACGATGTTTCATTTGACCCAATAGTTGCTGTTCGGAGAAAATTCTTCAATGCCACATTGGATACCTTCTGATAGAGAGGTAAGACATGCAGATCCTATACTAATAGATATGGGATGCAAATATAAAGGATATTGCTCTGATATGACAAGAACAATATTTATGGGATGTATATTAGAAGAAATAAAACCAGTATATGATTTGGTTTTGAAAAATCAAAAAAATGTATTGGACTTAATGAGAAATAACTATAATATAAAGACACTTTCGAGAGGAGTAGATGATAGCTTCAAACTAAATAATTATGTATTAATACATGGATTAGGACATGGTGTAGGATTGGATATACATGAAATGCCATATATAAACTCAAAAAATGAGAGCTTTTTAAAAGAAAATATGGTAGTAACTGATGAGCCGGGAATATATTTGCCAGGAAGATATGGAATAAGAATTGAAGATACAGTATTAATAGGTAAAACAGATTGTATTACACTTACAAATTCTGAAAAAGGATATGTGGTGATATAAGATAAGGCTAAGATAAAAAAGTTAATATGGAGTAAGACTTATGAATAAAACAAAAAGAAGAATTTTTAATACGGCAATAAAGATGTTTTCTGAAAAAGGATATGATAATGCAAGTGTAGAGGAAATTACAGCAGTTGCAGGAGTGGCAAAAGGTTCTTTGTATTATCATTTTTCAAAAAAAGAAGATATATTTGATTTGTTATTAGAAGAAGGAATAAATTTGCTTAAAAATAATATAGAAATAAAAACCAAAAACTGTACAACAGCATTAGAAAAGATAAAAGCAGTTATATTAATACAAGTAAAGGTTACTGTTAAATATGAAGATTTTCTAAATGTTATTTTTTCTCAAATATGGGGAAGCGAAAAAAGAAATATTAAGTGCAAAAAGGCTGTATTTAAATACATAAAAATCATAGAAGAATTTATTCAAGAAGGAATAGACAATGGAGAGTTTTATGATGGTGATGTTGAAGCACTAGCATCTGGTGTTTTTGGAGTAACATGTTCTAGTCTTGTATATCGATTAAAAAAGAACAAAGAAGTAGATGTTGAAAGAGTTTATGATGGGTTTATAAATACTGTAATAAGAGGAATAAGTAAAGAATAGATATTTTTGTCTATTCTTTTTTTACATTATACTGACCTCTCAGTCTAAAGACATTAAAGAGAAATTGTGTTAAAATATTAAATAGTAAAATAGATAGCATGGTAAATTTTCAGGAGGTGAAGGTAATGAGTGAACAAGAAATATTTGAAAAAATTAAAGCTATAGTTGTAGAACAACTAGGAGTAGCTGAAGAAAATGTAAAAATGGAATCTACTTTTGTTGATGATTTAGGAGCAGACTCTTTAGATATTGTTGAGTTTGTAATGCAAATAGAAGAAGAATTTGATATCGAAATTGATGATTCTGAAGCAGAAAATATTGCTACTATAGGAGATGTTGTTAAATATATAAAAAACAATCAAAACTAATATAGAATATAAATATTGCATAACTAAAAGAAATGATATATAATAAAAAATATTAAAATAACGACGACCTTTGGTCGTCTATTCTATGGAAAACCATACAAAAAAGGAGAATATATAAAATGAGAATATTAAAAGATTTTAACATACCAGATTTTAAATTTCCAAAACTAAAAATGAAAAATGTAGAAAACATTGATGAAGTAAAAGTAGACTATGAAGCTTTAGCAAAGAAACAAAAAGAAGAAAAAGGTAAAAGTAAATATTATGAACAATCACATTACAAAACAATAAAGGAAATATTTATAAGATCAAGAGAAAAATATGCAGATGATGTATGTATATTAGAAAAATTTAATCCAAAGGAACCATTTACAGAAATTACTTTTAGGGAATTAACAGATGATGTAATTGCATTAGGAACTGCACTTACAAATAAATATAATCTTAAAGATGAGAGAATAGTTATAATAGGTGAAAATACATACAATTGGTATGTGTCATATATGGCTATGCTTTGTGGAGTAGGTGTTGCTGTTCCAGTAGATAAAGAATTACCAGCAAATGAGATAGAAAACGTAATAGAACGTTCAAAAGCAACAGCAGTTATTTATTCTGCAAAGAAAAAAGAGGTTATTAAGAAAGTAGAAGATAATTTACCAAGAGTTAAGTATTTTATTCAAATGAATTCAGATGAAAAACTAAATGGAAGAGAAGTTGGATTTAATACTGTAGTTAATGAAGGAAAAGAAATGATAGCATCTGGAGATGATTCTTTCATGAAAATAGAAATAGATCCAGAAGAATTCAAAGTATTAATATTCACATCTGGAACAACTTCAAATGCAAAAGGTGTTATGCTTTGTAACAGAAATTTAGCTGAAAACGTTAATGCAGTAAGTCCATATGTAAAATTAACTGAAAAAGATAGACTATTCTCTGTATTGCCTTTACATCATACATATGAATCTTCAATTGGATTCTTACTACCATTTGCTAATGGTTGCTCAGTTGCAGTGTGTCAAGGGCTTAAATACATAGTTCCAAACTTAAAAGAGACAAAACCAACAGCAATGATTGCAGTTCCACTATTAATAGAGAATTTATATAAAAAGATAAATGCAACAATTGAGAAAAGTGGAAAAGCAGGACTTGTAAATTCTATGATACATGTAACAAATGCTTTAAAGAGTGTTGGAGTAGATATAAAGAAAAAAGTATTTGCCGAGATTTATGAAAATCTAGGTGGAAATATCAGAATAATAGTATCTGCAGCAGCTCCTATAGATGCAAAGATAGGAAAATGGGTACAAGATATAGGTATAAGCTTCTTACAAGGATATGGTCTAACAGAAACAGCTCCAATTGCAGCATTAACACCAGAGTTTGAACCGAAGATAGGTTCAGCAGGTAAAGCTGTTGTATGTGCAGAGTTGAAAATTGATAATCCAAATGAAAATGGAGAAGGAGAAGTATTAATAAAAAGTGAAACATTAATGCTTGGATATTATGAAGATAAAGAAGCAACAGATGAAGTTATAAAAGTTGATGAAGAAGGAAATAGATGGTTCCATTCAGGAGATGTTGGATATCTAGATGATGACGGCTTCCTATTTATAACAGGTAGAAGTAAAAATGTTATAGTAACTCAAAATGGTAAAAACATATATCCTGAAGAAATAGAATTAATGCTTGGAAACATATCAGAGATAAAGGAATGTATGGTATATGGAAAAGAAGTAGAAGGACAAAAAGAATTAGTTATTTCTGTAAAAGTTATACCAAATCATGAGGAAATTGAAGAAAAGCATGGAAAAGATTTAACTGATGAACAAATACATGATATTATTTGGGAAAAAATAAAAGAAGTAAACCATAAATTAACTTCATATAAGGCAATTAAAAACTTAGAAATAAAGAAAGATGAGTTTGTAAAAACAACAACAATGAAGATTAAACGTTATGCTGAAATAGAGAAAAACAAGTAGAAACATTACAATTTTGTTACAATTAATTAAAATGTTTTTTGACTATTGACATATTACTTTAAAATGTATTAAAATAAGACTGAAATATATTACAAGTGTTCTATGTCCTATTAGACATTTTGTAGAATTATAGATTACCTAGGACAAAGGAGGGGTGTTTACAATGCTTTTTTTTCATAGACCAGGCATAGTAAACGTAAAAATGATAATTACAGAAGAGAAAATTTTATCAAATATTGATAAAGTACAAAAAATGATAAATCCAAATAGTAAAAAGCAAATTATTCAATTAGAAGAAGATGCTTATTTTAAGGATTTAATAGATTCAATAAAAACATATTTAATTGAATATCCAAAAAAGAAGAATTTCCCAGCAAGTGTTTATAAAGCATCATATGGGTTAGTTGAATATGCAACAAATCAATTTGAAGAAAACACAAAACAAATTGAAAAATTAATTAGACAAAGAGAAAACAACATATCTAAAGCTAGTGAATTAAAAGATGTATTTGAAGCGGTTCAATCTAAAGACAAAGAATGGAAAAGCAGAGTAAAACAAATAAGCAATGTGATGTCAGAAGATGTTATAGAAGCTTTAACAATAATTGGAAAATGTAAAACTAAAAAACCAGCAAATTATGATGATGCTGTTAAATTAATAAAAGCTAGAATTTCAAACCTTGAAAGTAATCTTCATATTGAAATAGATATGGAAAGAATAGAAGACAAATCAAAAGCTTTAAGTTATATAGGAATTGAAGTTGCAGAAGCTCTAAAAGGTATACCAACACCAGTAGAAACAGTTGAAAAAGTTGAAAAGGTTCAAAAAGTACAAAAAACAGTAGAACAACCTGTAGTAGAAGAGGATTCTTATATCGAAGAAACAAGATTTGAAGTTAAACCTACATTATGGGAAAGAATAAGAAATAGCAGATTAGTAAGAACAATATCATATGTAATGAAGATAAGAGTAGTATTAGATGTCCCAGCACTTCCAGAAGGTAGAGGAGAAAATAACTAATAAAAGTATTAGGACGGAAGTTATTTCCGCCCTATTTTTTTAAGAATAAAGGATGTATAAATATAAGGAGGATTAAATATGAGCAAATATGATGAACAGTATTTAGATTTAGTAGAAAGAATACTAACAAAGGGGTATTATGACCAGAATCGAACAGGTATTTCAACATATAAATTACCACACCAAATATTACAATTCAATTTAGAAGAAGAATTTCCAATATTAACAACAAAATTTGTAGCATTTAAAGCTGCTGTAAAAGAGTTGTTATGGATATTCCAAAAACAATCAAATAAGATAAGTGATTTACATGAACAAAATGTTCATATTTGGGATGAATGGGAAATGGAAGATGGAACAATCGGAACATCATATGGATGGGTTGTTAGAGAATATAAACAAGTAGATAAATTAATACATCAATTAAAAACAAATCCACAAGATAGAAGAATGGTAATAAACTTATGGCAAATACCACATCTAGATACTGGAGCTCTATATCCATGTGTATTTAATAGTTGTTGGGATGTAACTGATGGAAAACTAAATTGTATGCTTACAATAAGATCAAATGATATACCACTTGGACATCCATTTAATGTAACACAATATGCAGTATTTATTCATTTACTTGCACAAGTTACAAATTTAAAACCAGGAATGCTTACAGTCTGCATTAGCAATGCTCATATTTATGAAAATCAAGTTGAAGGAATGAAAGAACAATTATCAAGAAGAGACAAGGCATATCCAGCACCAAAGCTTTGGATTAACCCTGAAATAAAAGATTTTTATGATTTTAAACCAGAAGATATAGAATTAATAGATTACAACCATTTAGGAAAAATAAAAATGGATGTAGCAGTTTAGAAGGAGAGATATATATGTTATCAATAATAGTTGCAATAGCAAATGAAAATGTAATAGGAAAAGACAACCAACTAATTTGGCATTTACCAGAAGATTTAAAAAGATTTAAAGAAATAACATCAGGACATAAAATAATAATGGGAAGAAGAACATTTGAATCATTAGGTAGAGTATTACCAAACAGGAAACATATTATTTTATGTAATGATATGCAAATGGATATAGATAATGAAAATGTTGAAATTTTAGATGATATATCAAAATTAGATAAATATATAGAAACAGATGAAGAATGTTTTGTAATTGGTGGAGCAACTATATATAAATTGCTTATGCCATACGCAAACAAAATGTATATAACAAAAATAAATCAAGACTTTGAGGGAGATGTTTGGTTCCCAGAAATTAAAGATACAGAATGGAAAGAAGTATCAAGAGAAAAAGGACTAAAAAACGAAGAAAATCCTTTTGATTATGAGTATATAACATATGTGAAAAAATAATTTAAAAAAATTAAAAATAAGTATTGACATAGCGCGAAAAATATTTTATAATAAATTTCGCGTTGAGAAATGCTCCCTTAGCTCAGTTGGTCAGAGCAACCGGCTCATAACCGGTGGGTCCAAGGTTCGAATCCTTGAGGGAGCACCATTTTTTTATTAATGGTAAAATTAAATATTTGGGTAGGTGGCCGAGTGGCTAAAGGCGGCAGACTGTAGGCTTTGATTTATAATCAAAAAATCAGAAATTGCAGCCCATACAAGTGATTGTATGGTGAAAACTAGGCTAATTCGGGGAAGTCTTAACAGATTAAGCTGATGATAATCCCGAGCTAGGAAAGAAATTTCCGAGTGTAGAGACTTTATACCTGGCATCTTGTATAAGATGAAGAGAAAGTCCAGACTACAAACATTTTAAATGGTAGTGAAAACTATAGTAGTAAGAAATCTGTTCTCATTTGAGTACGATGGTTCGAATCCATCCCTGCCCACCAAAATGCAACTTTATCGTTGCATTTTATTTTAAACATAGCACCAAACAAAAATTCGTAAACAATAAAGGAGACGAGAATTGGTTTTTAATACAAATAAAGAAAAAGGTAATACTAGCTTAGGAATTGCTATAGCGTATTATTCTTCAAATGGATATACAGTATCAATTCCATTAAATGATACACAAGATTATGATTTGGTAGTAGATAAAGATAATGTCTTAAAGAAGGTACAAGTAAAATCGAGTGCTTGTAAAACAAAACATGGGAATTACCAAGTAGCTTTAAAAAGTTGTGGAGGAACTAAAGGGAAAACCTACAAAACTGTTATAGAAACAAAAATAGATGAAATATTCATTTTAACTGAAGATTTGAGAATGTATATATTACCAATTTCAGAAATAAAAAATAAATCCACAATAAATATGTGTAACAAGTATAATAAATATAGAGTAAAGTGAATAAATTCAAAATTTCATAAAAATAATTATATTGTTAAAGAGTTGCTTTTTGTTGGAACCTGTAATATACTTGTGATAGAAATTATTAAAAGTTTTATTTGTTTAGGAAGGAAGTATGAAAAATGGAAGAAGCAAATGTAATATTTGAAGTAACAAAAGTAGGATTTGCTGTAAATACTAAATGGAATGTATTTGTTGATGGAAAAGTTATTGGAAAAATTGATTTTAAGAAGAACTTAACACAAAAATTATCAAAAGGCAAACATGCTGTTCAATACAAAGTAGGAGTTCAAAAAACTAAAGTTTTAGAAATTAATGTTGAAGATAAAGATATAATTGTTGAATGCGTATGGGATGGAACTGTAAAGAATTTTCATGTTGTTGGGGGAGAAAGTAATAATACTACAAACAATATGTCAAAAACCGATGAAACCAAATCAGAAAATGGAGATTGTATATATTGTAGTAAATGTGGTACAAAAATAAGTAAAGAAAGTTCTTTTTGTGCTAATTGCGGTAATAAAATAAATGACAATCCAAAAGAAGAAACAACAAGCAATACAAACTCTAATAATTCTAATAATAATGGTGGAATTATAAGTGCAATTATAACAATAGTATTGATTATAGGTGCATTCTGGTGGATATATGGAGGAAATGGTGTTGATGGAGAATACTGGTTTTCAGATGGATCGGGATATGTAAAAATGGATAAAGATCTTAGCACCATGACTATTTATGATGAATATAACAATTATAAAGGACGTAATAATGTTAGATTTACAGAAGGTAAAACATTTGTGTTTTCTGATGGGCTTTTAGAATATACAGGAACAATCAGTGGAAAAAAATTAACTGTTAAATGTGAAAATGATAAAATGGGAGGATTTGAAGCAACAAGGAAATGATAAAAGAAAGGCAAAATTTATATGTATTGTAGTATAAACGCACCTACTAAAATTAATTAGTAAGTGCGTTTATGTTTGTTAAAATTTTTTTTATACTTTTCTAAATATAATCATTGAAAAGTATAAATTAATCATATATAATTAGCGTAGATTACGCATAATATAATTAGGAGGTATAAAATGAGCGAAGAGGTTAATATACAAGAAATGATTAATAAACTAGTTGATAATGCTAGTAAAGCTTTAGAAGAGTATATGAAATTAGACCAAAAGCAAATAAACGATATTGTATACAAAATGTCACTTGCAGGTCTTGACCATCATACAGAGCTTGCAAAATCAGCAGTAGAAGAAACAGGAAGAGGAGTGTATGAAGATAAAATTATTAAAAATATATTTGCAACAGAATATATTTGGCACTCTATAAAATATGAAAAGACAGTTGGAATAGTTGAAGAGAATGAACTAGAAGGTTATGTAGAAGTTGCAGAACCAATAGGAGTAATTGCTGGTGTAACACCTGTTACAAACCCAACATCTACAACAATGTTCAAATCTTTAATTTGTGCTAAAACAAGAAACCCAATAATATTTGGATTTCATCCATCAGCACAAAAATGTTCAGTAGAAGCTGCAAAAGTATTAAGAGATGCAGCAATAAAAGCAGGAGCACCAGAAAACTGTATACAATGGGTTGAATTCCCATCAATAGAAGCAACAAATGCGCTTATGAATCATCCAGGAGTATCATTAATACTTGCAACAGGTGGATCTGGAATGGTAAAAGCAGCATATAGTTGTGGTAAACCAGCATTAGGTGTTGGACCGGGAAATGCACCATGTTATATAGAGAAAACAGCAAAATTAAAAAGAGCATGTACAGACTTAATGTTATCAAAAACATTTGATAATGGAATGATATGTGCATCTGAACAAGCTGTTGTAGTTGATAATGAAATACATGAAGAATTCGAACAATATATGAAAGAAAATAATTGCTATTTCTTAAATGAAGAAGAAATACAAAAAGTATCAAACTTTGTTATAAACCCTGAAAAACAAGCCTTAAATCCAAATGTTGTAGGAAAATCAGCATCATGGATAGCTGAACAATCTGGAATAACAGTTCCAGAAAAAACAAAGATATTACTAGCAAGACTTGAAGATGTTGGACCTGATTATCCATTATCTAGAGAAAAATTGTCACCAGTACTTGCATACTTTGTTGTAAATAGCCATGAAGAAGGATTTGATAAATGTAGAAAAATGTTAGAGTTTGGAGGACTTGGACATTCTGCAATAATCCATAGTGAAGATGATGAAATAATAGAAAAATTTGGTACAGAAATGAAAGTTGGAAGAATCATTGTTAATTCTCCATCAGCACAAGGAGCAATAGGAGACATATATAATACAAATACACCATCACTTACATTAGGTTGTGGTTCATATGGAAAAAATAGTACAACATCAAATGTATCAACACAAAACTTAATAAATAAGAAAAAAATTGCAAAAAGGAGAGTTAATATGCAATGGTTTAAAATTCCACCAAAAATCTATTTTGAAAAAAATGCAATACAATATTTAGAAAAAATGAATGATATATCAAGAGCATTTATAGTAACAGACCCAACAATGGTTAAATTAGGATATGTTGATAAAGCACTATACTATTTAAGAAAAAGAGAACAATATTGTCACTCTAAAATATATTCAGATGTAGAACCAGATCCAGATGTTGATACAATAATGCGTGGAGTAGAAGAAATGAAAAGCTTTAATCCAGATGTAATTATTGCAATAGGTGGAGGATCAGCGATAGATGCTGCAAAAGGTATGTGGCTATTCTATGAACATCCAGATGCTACATTTGATGGATTAAAACAAAAATTCATGGATATAAGAAAAAGGGTTGTAAAATTCCCTAACTTAGGAGAAAAAGCAAAATTTGTTGCTGTTCCAACAACTTCAGGAACAGGTAGTGAAGTAACAGCATTCTCAGTAATAACAGACAGAAAAAATGGAAATATTAAATATCCTTTAGCAGATTATGCATTAAGACCAGATGTTGCAATAATAGATCCTCAATTTGTACTTTCACTTCCAAAGAGTGCAACAGCAGATACAGGACTTGATGTATTAACACATGCTTTAGAGGCATATGTATCTAATATGGCAAGTGATTATACAGATGGATTAGCACTTCAAGCAATCGATATAGTATTTGATTACTTAAAAAGAGCATATGATAATGGAGCAGATGATATAGAAGCAAGAGAAAAAATGCATAATGCAAGTTGTATAGCTGGTATGGCATTTACAAATGCATTCTTAGGATTGAACCACAGTATGGCTCATAAATTAGGAGGAGAATACCATATACCACATGGAAGAGCAAATGCAATACTTCTTCCATATGTAATAAAATATAATGCTGAAAAGCCAACAAAATTTGCAGCATTCCCAAAATATGAATATTTTATAGCTGATAAGAAATATGCAAAAGCAGCAAAATTTGCTGGAGTAGCAGGAAAGACTGATGAAGAAAGTGTAAGTAACTTAATAGAAGCTATAAGAAAATTGATGAAAGACTTAGATATGCCAACGTCAATTAAAGATTGCGGAATTCCTGAAGATGTATTTATGGCAAACTTACAAGGATTGGCAGAAAGAGCACATGATGATCAATGTACAGGAGCAAACCCAAGATATCCATTAGTTGAAGAAATAAAAGAAATATACAAAAAAGCATATTATGGAGAAGAAGTTTAAAGTAAAAATGAAAGACACCACAAAAGTGGTGTCTTTTTGCTTGGAGTTCAAATCTGATTAATGAATAAATGAAATGAAATCAAGACGTAATTTGTCAGGATAATTGGAACTATAGGCTCTTACCGCTGCGACTATTTTTGAACCATATGGAATCTTACTTTCTCTATGCTTAGGTGCATTTACTAAGGCAGGAGTGTTAGGGTTTACATACGCATAATATCCAGATTCAGATTCATTTACTGGAAAAAGTGAAATTGCCTCTATAACATCACCAGTATTCAATTCATGTGCAAGATTTGAAAATAGATCTTTATAACTTAGTTCTACTCGGCGTGTTTTACAATCAACTGAGTATATTTTTGCTTTAATTGATTCACCTACAGAAAATCCTACATCAGAAGGACTTTTTACCTTAGTTGAAATGAGTCTAGAAATATGAAGAAGTCCAGTAATTCCGTGACCAGAATCTAGAAATAATCCATATTCGTTCATTGAAGTTATTGTACAACTAATAGTTTCACCCTCTAAGGATTTTATACGATTAAGTGCTTTAATCATATTTGCTTTTCTAGACAATATAATTGTATTATTGTCTAAATTTCTTTTACGCATGCACAAATGTTTTTTCCTATTAATGAATAAACAGAAGCAGAAAGTCTGTCATTTGCACGTGTAACTGGGTAAATAGAAAAATCGTTTAAAGGAATTTCACCTTTAAAATTATTTCCTAAGTCAACTATAATACAATTTTTTCTAGAATCAAAATTGAGTACTTTAGCGCTTAAGAAATTACCATTGTTTTTTGCCCGGTTAATTTTATCTAAAGACATATTTTTGTCTAAAGTATAATGGCTTTCGGGCTTTGGAATTTTCCTTGCATTCATTTATTTAAACCTCCAAAATAATTAGTAACATAATACGTTACTAATGGTATTATAACATGGAAAATTGTTTTGTCAACAATAAATAATCGAAGAAGAGAGGAAAATTAAAATAAGTAGAGAGAATTATAAATAATTCTCTCTACTTAACAAATAAACGAATTAGTTTTTCTTTTAATGAATTATATGGATAATATCTTAAAGGCAGGTCTATCCATGTAGCTTTTTTTACAATACTTCTTGTATGTGAGAAAGTATCAAAACTTTTTTTACCGTGATATGATCCCATACCACTATTTCCAACGCCACCAAATCCTAGATTGCTAGTAGCTAAATGGATGATTGTATCATTTATACATCCGCCACCAAAACTACATGATTTTAAAAGTTTGTTTTGTACAGATTTACTACTAGAGAATATATAAAATGCTAAAGGTTTATCTCTATTAGAAATAAATTCAATTGCTTCGTCTAAATCTTTGTATGTAACAATTGGGAGTATAGGTCCGAATATTTCTTCTTGCATTAATGGATTGTCAGAAGTTATATCATCAACTACAGTAGGTGAAATTTTAAGAGTATCAGAATTTGTGTTTCCACCTAATACAATTTTTTGATTTTCTAATAAACTAGTTAATCTATTAAAATGTTTTTCGTTAATGATTTTTACAAGTTGCTCATTATCAATAGGGCTTTCTCCAAATAATTCAGTAATTGTTTCTTTCATGCAAGATATAAATTCTTCCTTAAGTTCTTCTCTAATTAAAAGATAATCAGGAGCAACACAAGTTTGACCAGCATTTAAGAATTTTCCAAAAGCAATTCTTTTAGTTGCAAGTTTTATATGTTTCCTATCATCAACAATACAAGGACTTTTTCCACCAAGCTCTAAAGTAACAGGAGTTAAATATTTGCTTGATTTTTCCATAACTAATTTACCAACAGTAACACTTCCAGTAAATAAGATATAATCAAAGCGTTGTTCTAGCAATTCAGTATTTTTATCTCTACCGCCTTCGACTACAGCAACATATTTTTTTTCACATGTTTCATCAATCATTTTTTTTATTACACTAGAAACGTTTGGCGCATATGCGCTAGGTTTAATAATTACCGTATTTCCAGCAGCTATAGCTCCAATCGTTGGTTCTAATGATAGCATGAAAGGATAATTCCAAGGAGCCATTATTAAGACAACTCCATAAGGTTCATATGATTCATAACTAACCCCATAAAATTGAGCAAGGGGAGTAGGGACTTTTTTATCTTTTGCCCATTTTTTAATATGTCTAAGTTGATATCTAAGTTCGCTAAGAACTAATCCTATTTCACACATATAACTCTCAGTTTCATGCTTATTCAAGTCTTTTTTTAGGGCATCTATTATTAAATTTTCATTATTAATAATCCAATTTTCGATGCTTTTGATAGTTTTAATTCTTGTCTTTATATCTTTAGTTTCATTTGTTTTAAAAAAGTTTCTTTGTTCTATAACTAAGTCTTTAATATCCATATTTTCCTCCTAAAATATCTAAAATATCTTCATAGCTTGCATATTTATTGTTTACAATTAAAGCTCCATCATTTAAAGCTTTATTTGCAACTTCTTCAATATTTTCTTTCAATTTTTGGACACTTTCTAAAGAAATAGGCAAGTCTACTTTTTCATGCAAATCGCTAAGTAGTTTTGAAATAACTTCAATACTTTTATTAGCTAATTCTTTTTTTGGAGTAGAGGCATATAATTCTTTTTCTCCTAAGTATAATAATAAGTCACTGTATAATTCTTCATTAACACTTAAATTATATTTCATACAAGGAATTAAAAGCATACTCATCGCATCACCATGAGCAATATGGCATACAGCACCTAAAGCGTGTCCTATTGCATGAACTATTCCTACCATTGAATTAGAGAAAGATGCTCCAGCTAAATATGATGCTAAAGCTAAATTCATTCTTAAGTCCTTATCTTTAGGTTTATCTACAACAGATAAAAGATTATTGTAAATTAAATTCATTGCTGTGATTGCATAAGAATCACTCAAAGGATTTTTAGCAGAACATGAATAAGCTTCAATTGCATGTACAAGTGCATCAATTGAAGTAGATGCTGTTGTTTTTAGAGGAAGATTTTCTGTAAAAACTGGATCTAAGAAAGCAACATCGCTTTGTATACTTTGAGAAATTATTTCCAATTTAACTTTTCTTTCTGGATCACTTACGACTGCAACACATGTAGCCTCACTTCCTGTTCCACTAGTTGTAGGAATTGCAAAGAAGGGGATATATATACCTTTTTTCAAGCTTTCAAATCCTAGTATTTCATCAATAGAATCGCATTCTTGTGAAAGCATTAAGAATACACCTTTTGCAGTATCTAAAACGCTCCCGCCACCTAAAGCAATTATTCCATCACATTTTTCTGTTACATAGAATTCTTTAATTTCTTCTACGACATGAATAGAAGAGTCAACAGGAATGTGTGTAAATAAACTATACTCAAGTGTCAAATGTTTTTTTAAAATATCAATATAATTTAACTTGTATAATACATCATCTGTTAATATTAATGGATGTTTCATGTTGTGCTGTAAACATTCAAATTCTAATTGGTCTAAAGAACCTTTTCCAGCACATATTTTTGTTTTATTAGTAAATTCAAAATACATATATTAATCCTCCTAAAATGTAAAAATTGATTTCATATAAATCAATAATGTTGGTTTATATTTCTTTTCACTATGATTTAATATTCTTTTTGTCATAAAACGAGGGAATAGATAAGTTTCAACAAGATCAACACATCTAACAAACCTCATACTTTCATAAATATCGCCTTTTAAATAAAAACGATGCTCAAGATATGCTTGTTTTACACTTTGCATGCCTATAAAAACTAAAAATGCAGAATTGATGCTTTTAAAAACTATTAAAATATCAGCTTCTTTATTAGTTTTTTTGAGACCTTTTCCATAAGTATATTCTATATTTATGGATGGACCATGTAAAACTTTAAGACATATAATTTTATTAGAGTTCCAACCATCTAATTCATTTTTAATGCGGGTATCGTTTTTATACAAGACTTTCATACCTCTGTATAAAAATTGCATTACTATCCAAATGACTATCTTTTTCATTTAAACCTCCATTTTAAAAATTTCTGTATTTATATATACACCTAAATAAATAAAAAATCAAGATTAAAGTTTTGCGATAGTTGTAACACAAATTTTAGTATCTGCATACTATACCATATAACATATATTTAAGGAGGTAAACATTATGCCAGACGAAAGAAATTGTGGTTGCGGATGTGGATGCAATAATGGATTAGGTGGATTATTTGGAGGATGTGGAGATGATTGCTCAATACTATTCTTCATAATAATATTCTTACTATTATTCACAAATTGCGGATGCGGATGTGGTAGAGGATGCGGATGCAACTAGTACTTAATAAAAGCACAGGTCTTAGTTAAAAGCTAAGACCTATTTTATATTACAAATAAATGACAAAATTCCTTAAAAATACCAATATTTTTTTATGGTTTTGTCTTGACTTGATTTTTTGGTTGCGATATACTTTATATGTATAATTACAATTAAAATTACGAAAGAGGAGAGAAAAATGCAAAGAAAAATCAATTTTAATTTTCATAAAAGAAATCTATGTATTTTAATTCTTTTTGTTATGATATATTCAATGTTTAGCTTTATTCCACAATTAATGAATAAAACATATGCAGCTACATATACATATAAAAATAGTTCAAATAATTTGCCATCAAATTTCGATACTACATATCCTGGATACAAAACACTTTTGCAATCTTTAGCAAAAGCTCATCCAAATTGGACATTTAAACTATATGAAACAGGACAAGATTGGGAAACAGTTATAAATAGTGAGTACCAAGGACATGGAGGTTCTCCTAAAAATGTAGTACCTAGCTCTTATTCTAATGCATGGGTTTGTTCAATATGTGGAAGAAAAGAACAAGATACAGGAGTATGGGTTTGTGCTTCAAGAGGCGCAATAGAACATACAATGGATCCTAGAAATTCATTAAATGATGCTAATATATTTCAGTATTTATTATTATCAAATGATAAGAATATAACAAAAGCACAAGTAAAAACAATGGCAAGCAAAATATCATACTTAAATACTGATGAAATAGTAACTGCAATATATGATGCAGCTCAAGAACTTAATATAAATCCATTTTATATTATAGGTAAGATATTACAAGAACAAGGAAGTAATGGTTCAGTAATGTGTGCTGGAAAAGGTTATAAAGGTCAATATGTAGGATATTATAACTTGTTTAATGTGGGATCTTCTGGACAGGGGGAATCTAATGTTATATTAAACGGATTATCTTATGCTAAAAAACAAGGATGGAATACACCTAAGAAATCTATAATAGGTGGAATAGGATTAGTAAAGAACTATATAAATAGAGGACAAGACACTTTATACTATCAAAAATTCAATGTAACATATTCACCATACTATGTGAATCAATATGCGCAAAACTTATTTGACTCACAAAGTATTGCTTCAACATTGAAGAGCGCATATAAAGATGCTAACTTATTAAGTGGTTCATTTACATTTGAAATTCCATTATATAAAAATATGCCTAAATCAGCAGTTAAAAGTCCAACTGTGACATCAGTTAGTGGAGAACAAGCATATGTAAATGCAAATGGTGGTTTAGCATTACATTCTTCAGCAGAAGGACCTACAATAACATATGTAAGTGAAGGAACACAAATTGTAATAACTAAGAGAGCTACTGAAAAATCAAGCAATGGTTATTATATGGATCAAGTATATACACCAGTTGGAACAGGATATATGGCAAGAGAAGCTAAAGATGGAAGTAAAACATATTTAGTGGTAATAAAACAATATCAAATAAAAGATAGCAATATAATAGTTGCACCAGATGCTACAATCAAAACTATAACAGGTGGAAAAAATACAAGTTCAGTATTTGGAACAGGTGCAAAAATAAGTTTAGAAGGAAAAACATATAACCTAGTAATGCTAGGAGATGTTAATGGAGATGGAAAGATATCTCCAGCAGACTATGTAAAAGTAAAGAACAAAATAACTGGAGCTTCTTCAATGAATGCTGTTACAGAAAAAGCAGCAGATGTGAATAAAGATGGAAAAATATCTCCAGCAGATTATGTGAAGATAAAAAATCAAATTACAGGAGCAAGTAAAATAACTATATAGTTAATATATAAAGTATGCAAAGGAGAAAAAAATGAAAAAAGGTTTTATAAAAAAAATATTGTTTATGTTGGTAGTATCTATATTTGCAATACTGCTGATGACTATTAAATCAGATGCAGCTAGTTTGAGTATAAGCACCTCTAAATCATCTGTTGCGCCAGGTGGCACTTTCACAGTAACAGTAACAGTTAGTGGAGGAGCTGGAAATATAACTACATCTGTTAGTAATGGTTCAGGAGGCAAAACAGGATTTCTAGATAATGGATCTTACTCATTTACTTGTACAGCAGGAAGCTCAGGGAGTGTAACAATATCTGCTTCAGGAGTGGTTGGCGATTATGCAACAGAGAAAGATCAGAATAAATCTGCATCAAGAACTGTACAAATAGTAAAGCCTTCATCTAATACAGGTGGTGGTTCATCAGGAGGAAGTACTAATAATAAACCTTCAGGAGGAAGTACATCAAGACCAAATAACAATACAACTCCAGCTGAAAAAGAGAAATCAAAAGATAGTACTTTAAGTGCATTAACTGTTAAAGAAGGAGCAATTACTCCTGAATTTAAGAAAGATGTTAAAGAATATGCATTGACAATACCTTATGAAACATCAGAAGTTAATGTAACTGCAACTACGACAGATTCAAAAGCTACTGTAGCAGTAGAAGGAAATAAAGACTTGAAAGAAGGAGAGAATACAGTTACTGTTAAAGTTACAGCAGAAGATGGAAGTACATCAAATTATGTTATAAAAGTAACTAGAAAAAGGGTTCCAGTTGCACTAAAATCATTAGTTGTAAAATATGAAAACCAAGAAGGAGAATTAATAGAATTACCTTTAAATCCGACATTCGGTTTTGATAAATTGGAATATACATTAGAAGATCTAGAGTATTGGGTAGAAAAATTATCAATTGAAGCTATTCCTAATATTAAAGAGGCAACAGTTGATATTCAGGGAGCTGACAGTTTACAAACTGGAGAAAATACAATAATAATTACAGTAAAAGTTAAAGCAGAAGATGCTAAAGATGTAAAAGAAGGAGAAGAACCAAAAGAAGAAACTATTACTTATACAATAAAAGTAAATAAAAAGGAAGAACCAACAGTAATGGCAAAAATATCAAATTGGATTAATAATGTTTGGGGAAATGTTTCTTCATGGTATACTCAAAATACAGAAAAAATAATATTAGGTGCTTTAGGAGTATGCGTTGTAGCATTAATAGGATTATCAGTATATATAGTTGTTGATTATAATAAATATAAAGATGTTATTGGAAAAGTAAAAAAGACAGAACATATAAATGAAGAGATTGATACATCAAAAAATATAATTGAAGAAATACACAAAGAATCTAAGTCTACTGAAGAGGATATTTTAGAAGAAGGTAAAAATGATAAGCCAAAAGGTGGAAAGCATTTTTAGAAATTTAGACTATAAGAGGCTAACTAGTTAAATAGATTAGCCTCTTTAATATTGAAAATAAAAAATGATTATAGTATACTAATAAAGAAGTAGCTATTTGCTTCCATAGCTCAGTTGGTAGAGCAACAGATTCGTAACCTGTAGGTCGGCGGTTCGATTCCGCCTGGAAGCTCCAGCGAAAAATGTTGTGCTTTATTGAAGTATTAGAAATCAGCCGTAAAGGCTGATTTTTGGCTATCTATATCTTGAAAAAGAAGAAAGGGTGTGATATGATTAACATCATAAGAAATATATAATGATATATGAAGTTTGCTTAAAAATTAAGAGTATATAAACATAGCATATGTAGAACTACATAGAGTAATTATTTTTTGTATAAATTTAACAAAGTAATTTTGAGAAGGGACCTATAATATGGAAGAATTACCTATAAATGCTGAAACGACCAATAAGGCACTGGATATAATTGATGAAAGTACTAAAGAAACTAGAAAAGAATTAGATAAAGCAGGAGCAAGAGGAGTAAATAAACTAGCACAATTGATTTGGGCTTCTCCTATTGGAAGAAAAGCTGATATTTATATTGCAGAAAGACCATATAAGATGGAGATAGAATTAAAGAAAATGCAAGAAAAATATGACAACATACCAGTAGAATACCAAGTCGAACCTACATCTTACATAGCATTAAAAGGGGTAAATGAGCTAAGTTATGCTTTGGAAGAAGAACATCTAAAAGAAATGTTTGAGAATTTATTAATTGCTGATATGGATAGCAGAAAGCAAAATAAAGTGTTGCCTGCTTATATAGAAATTATAAAACAATTAAATAAAGATGATGCAAAACTTTTAAAATTATTATATGAAGATGATTATAATATATGTTCTATTTCACTAGAACTTCATACAGAAAATGAAAAAGGCTATTCTGAAATAGATAATTATATAATCTACAATTTTAAAATAAAAGATGGTATTACTAGTTTTTCAACTTTAAAGCTTAATCCGTTAATCACAGACAACTTATTAATGCATCGATTAATAGAAGTTAATTATACAATGTATTATCCTGATCGTGATAAAGAATATAAAACTTTATTTGATAGTGTGAAAGATAAATATGAATTGGAGGAAAATTCATCTTTATCATATAAAAAAGGTGTTCTAAGACTGACTGAATTTGGATTAAATTTCATTGAAATATGTCTTTCTTAATCCATTTATAACTATACAAATATATTTCTGTTTTACAATAAGATGATAGTCTAAATAAGTTTGGAGAGTTCATAAACAACTCTCCTTTTAAATATAAAATTTATTCTGCGAAAAATAAAAATAGGTATTTATTACAAAAGAAGATACATTGTAAATATATGCATATAATTAAGTGGAGAGGTGATTTTATGTTCGACTGTCATTATGATTTACTAACATATGTATATATGAATAAATGTGATTTGAGAAAAGTAAAAAAGCATTTAAAAAAGATTTTTAAAGATAATATTACAGGTGGTATATTTAATCTGTTCTATATGTCTCCTCAAGAAATGGAAGAAGAACTAGGAATAAAGAAAGAAGAAATTGATATAATTGAAAACTTGAAAGAAGTTAATAGTTTGATTTCAAATTATGACTTAGTACCAAAAGATATAAAATACATATATGGAATAGAAGGACTAGATTATTTAGAGAAAATCGAAGATGTAGATAAAATATATGATTTGGGTGTAAGAAGTGTAAATATAGTATGGAATAATGATAATAAATTTGGAGGAGGAGCAAAAGGAGATGAAACAAGAGGATTAACTGATTTAGGTAAAGAACTAGTTAAAAAGCTTGTAGAAAAGAAAATAGCGATTGATTTATCACATGCAAATGAGAAAACTTTTTATGACATTATAAAGTTGTGTAATGAACTTAAAAATGAAGGAAAAGATCCGATAGTTTTTGCATCGCATTCAAATGTAAAAGAAATTTGTGATCATAAGAGAAATTTAAGTGATGACCAGATAATAAAAATAAAGAAATTAAATGGAGTTGTAGGGGTAGTTGCAGTAAAACCATTTTGTATACAAGAAGAAAAGTTTCATAAAAGAAATAAAAAATATCAATATGCATATATACAACATATTAAACATATTAGGAATTTGTTAGGAGGAGTTGATAATATAGCTGTTTCTACAGATGATATGACATATTATAAAACAAATAAAAGACACTATAAGCACTTTAATGTGTTTAAACAAGAGAGAATGAAAAAAGAACTAGAAAACTTGTTTTTAAGTAATGAATTTTCAAATGAAGATATAGAAAAAATATTATATAAAAATTTTAAGAATAAAATTTTGCAAAGACTATAAATATATGATATAATGCTTCTTGAAAAAATATATAACTAAAGATGGAAAGAGGTCTTTGAATGGGATTCTTTGATAAATTAAAAAATGGTTTAGGAAAAACTAGAGATTCAATGGCAGATAAAATGAACAATGTTTTCAGTAATTTCAGAAAAGTAGACGAAGAGCTATTGGAGGAATTAGAAGAAATACTTATAATGTCTGATATAGGAGTAGATACTTCTGTAGAGATAGTAAGTAAGTTAAGAGATAGAATAAAAAAAGAAAAAATATCTGATGAAGATGGAGTGAAATCTGCATTAAAAGAAGAAATGAAGAATATATTAGATGAAACTTCAAATGATTTAGATTTATCTAAAAAGCCAACAGTAATATTAGTAGTTGGAGTAAATGGAGTTGGTAAAACAACTTCAATTGGTAAAATTGCAAACAGAATAAAAAAAGAAGGAAAAGAAGTTGTAATTGCAGCAGCTGATACTTTTAGAGCAGCAGCGGTTGAACAAGTAGAAATATGGGCAAAGAGAAGTAATTCTAAAATAATAAAAAAAGAAGAAGGCTCAGATCCTGCATCTGTAGTATATGAAGCAATACAAGAATTAAAAAAAGATGACAGCGATGTGTTAATATGCGATACAGCAGGAAGACTTCATAATAAAAAATATTTAATGGATGAATTATTAAAAATAAAAAAAGTAATAGACAAAGAACTTCCAGATGCGAATAAAGAAGTATTACTGGTTTTAGATGGTACAACTGGACAGAATGCAATTTCACAAGTTAAAGCATTTAAAGAAACTGTTGATATTACAGGACTAGTATTAACAAAGCTTGATGGAACAGCAAAAGGTGGAGTGGTTTTAGGAATAGTAGCAGAAAATAAAATACCAATAAAATTTATAGGTGTTGGTGAGCAAATAGATGATATGGAAATCTTTAATTCAGAAGATTTTGTAAATGCAATAATATGATAGGAGGAAGGAAAATGAAAAACAAAAAAAGAGTTGTACTTGTAATAACATTTATACTACTATTTGCAATTTACATAGGAGTAAGTCTAAGGGGAGGATACTTAAGAACATTAGAAATTGGACAAGAATATTTGCCAGTATTTGAACAGAATATAAAAAATAAAGTGATAATAATTCTAATAAATTTTGTAGTGTTATATATATTAACATATATAACGACTAAATTTATACATAGAGGACTAAAAAAATTCTTTGATGAAGAAAAGAAAGAAATGCCAAAATTACCTAATAAATCAATATGCCTTATATTTAGTGTATTAGTAAGTATGATTGCATCTAATTTTTTGACAGAAAAAGCTATGCTTGCGATGAATACTTCATGGTTTGGAATTGCAGATCCTATTTTTAATATAGATTTAGGTTACTATATGTTCCAAAAACCCTTTATACAAACAATGATACTTTATTTCATAGTTTTAGCAATAGTTTATTCAATATATGTAGCTATTTACTATATAATTTGTTTTAATGTATATTTTGATAAAGGTATAGATCCAGAGATGTTAAAGAAGAGTACTTTTATAAAACATATAATAACAAACATAGTCTTAGTTGTATTGGGATTAGCAGCAATTACATTAGTAAATGTACAAGATGTAGTTTTTGGTAAATTTTTAAGTTTATCAAATGAAGTAAAACTATATGGAGCAGGGCTAATTGATTCTACAGTAAAGGTTTGGGGATATAGAATATTTGCAATAATCATACCAATTTGTGTAATAATGGCAATTAGAAGCTTTAGAAAAGAAAACTTTAAGAAAGTGATGGTTTGGTTAAGTGCTATACCAGTATATTTGGTGATACTTTTTGCAATAATAATTGGATTTGATTTAATATATGTAAATAGAAATAAATTAGATAAAGAAAAAACATATATTGAGAATAATATATCTTTTACAAAGAAAGCATATGATATTGAAATTGATGAAATAGAAATACAAAATAGTGGGACTATAACTACTCAAGATATAAGTAAAAATCAAGATGTAGTAAATAATATTAATTTATTAAACGAACAAAACATATTAGAATCATTAAAACAATATCAAAGTAATTCTGGATATTATTCATATAATGTAGCAGTTCCACAACTATCTAATGTAGATGGAAAAGAGCAATTAGTATATATAAGTCCAAGAGAAATAGTAAGTAATGATACAAGAACATATAACAATAAAACTTATGAATACACACATGGATATGGAATAGTTGCTACTTCAGCAAGCAGTGTTGATGAAAATGGAAACTTGTCATATATAAATAGTGAGTTTGAAAGTGAAAAGAATAAGATAAAAATAAATGAACCAAGAATATATTTTGGATTAGAAACAAATGATCCAATAATAACAAATGCAAAAAATAAAGAAGAGTATGATTATCCTTTAACAAGTACAACAAGTAGTACAAATGAATATAATGGAGAGGCTGGATTAAAACTTAATTTCTTAGATAGAATAATATTAGGAATAAAAGAAGGAAATTGGGGAATAGCTTTCTCTGGAAATATGACTAAGGATAGTAAAGTAATAACAACAAGGAATATTATAGATAGAGCAAAAGCAATTATGCCATACTTAAAATATGATGAAAATCCATATATGATAGTAACAAATAATGGAGATTTAATGTGGGTGCTAGATGCATACACAACTTCAAATAGCTATCCATATTCTCAAGAAACAGTAATTGAATATGAAGGAATGAAAGAAAGAATAAATTATATAAGAAATTCCGTAAAAGTATTAATAGATCCATACAATGGAGATATTAAGTTCTATTTAGTAGATGAAACAGATCCAATAGCTATGAGTTATAGTAAAATATATGATGGACTATTTGAAAAAGCAGAAAATATGCCAAAAGAGGTTTCAAAGCATATTGTATATTCAGAATATTTATATGGTATACAAGCGAAAATGTTAGAACAATATCACAATATACAGGCTGAGGTATTATACAGACAAGCTGATGTTTGGGATGTTTCAAAAGAAAATACAACAAGAACAACTAGTGCTTCGACAGGTACAGACATTAAACCATATTATACTATGGTAAAAACAGTGGATAATAATAGTTCACAATTAGGATTAGTTGTACCATACACAATAGAAGAAAAGCAAAATATAATATCATATCTAGTTGGTACTTATGATGAAAGTAATAATAAAAAATTAACTTTATATAAATTTAAAACAGAAAATGCAATATTGGGAACAACTCAATTAGATACACTAGTAGAACAAGATGAAAATATTTCAAAAGAATTAAATGCATTAAATACAACAGGAACAAAATTGGAAAAGAATATAATAGTTGTACCAATAAACAATACACTTCTTTATGTTGAACCTATATATCAAGTAATGTTAAATGACGAAGCACAAGTACCATTGCTTAAAAAAGTAGTTGTTGCATCAGGAAATAAAGTTGCAATTGGGAATAATGTAGGAGAAGCATTGAAAAATCTTTTATCACAGGCTGCTATTAATATAGAAATAGAAAGTGAAAATAAAGATGAACTAATTGAGCAAATCATAAATGCAAACAAAAATTTAGAACAATCTAATATAAGCAACAATTGGGAAATGATAGGAAAAGATATGGCAAAACTTCAAGAATTAATAGAACAATTAGAAACAATAGTTGAACAAGAAACAAAACAAAAAGAGCAAGAAGCTAAATCTAATCCTAAAACAGATATGAATCAAAACAATGTAAGCTCAATAAATAATACTGTTCAATAAAATGAATATAAATATAAAAAACACCTAAAAATATAATTAGGTGTTTTTTATGTTTTTTAAAAAGTTGAATGAGAAAATAGATAAGATAAGTGAAAGTTTAGAAAAAGCTAATATAATTGAATTTTCATATATTATGGGAAGTAAAAAAGAAATATTAAAGAGAAATTTAATTGCTGGTATTTCTAGAGGAGTAGGAATTGGTATAGGAATAACTATTATTACAGCGATTATTATTTATTTACTAAGAAAATTAATAATGCTTAATATTCCTGTAATAGGCGACTATATTGCTGATATTGTTGAGATAGTTGAAAAAAGTAGATAAGCAACAAATTTTCGAAAAATGCTTGCATTATCAATATATTTATAGTAAAATACTAATGTTCGTTTAGAACAGTTACCTTATTCTTAAACTAAAGAATATCCGACTTTAGTTTCAGTTTAGGGCATATTATAGAAATAGGAGGAAACAATAATGACTAAAGAAAGAAAACAAGAAATCATTAATACTTTTAAAAGAGATGAAAATGATACAGGTTCATCAGAAGTTCAAATAGCTTTATTAACAGAAAGAATTAATGAATTAACAGAACATTTAAAAGTTCATAAAAAAGATAATCATTCAAGACGTGGACTTTTACAAATGGTAGGTAAAAGAAGAAACTTACTTAACTATTTATCTAGAAAAGATTTAGCTAAATATAGAGAAATAGTTGCAAAATTAAATTTAAGAAAATAATTGTAAATCGGGGGCGGAATTTTTCCGCCCTTAATTACGAAAATTAAGTTTATAAGAAAGATGCTTTTGTTAATGAGAGTAGCTTGTAAAATGTGCTTATACTGTACAAGCATATTTTAGAGGTTACATTCATAGCAAAACTATCTTCTTAAATATATAAAAATTAAAAGGAGGATGAATTATGTTTAAAACATATTCAATGGAACTTGCAGGAAGAACACTTACAATAGAAACAGGAAAAATGGCAGAATTAGCAAATGCCAATGTATTAGTTAGATACGGAGAAACAGCTGTAATGGTAAATGTTACAGCATCAAAAGAACCAAGAGAAGGAATAGATTTCTTTCCTTTATCAGTAGACTATGAAGAGAAACTATATTCAGTAGGAAAAATACCAGGTAGTTTCCAAAAAAGAGAAGGAAAACCATCTGATAAAGCAATACTTACATCAAGAGTTATTGATAGACCAATAAGACCTTTATTCCCAAAAGATTTCAGAAATGATGTATGTGTTGTTGCCACTGTATTATCTGTAGATCCAGATAATTCACCAGAAGTATGTGCAATGATAGGATCATCTGCAGCACTTTCAATATCAGATATACCTTTTGGAGGACCAACAGGTTCAGTAGCAGTAGGATTAGTTGATGGAGAAATAGTTATAAACCCAACAGTAGAACAAAGAGCAAAAACAGATTTAACATTAACAGTTGCAGGAACTAAAGATAAAATAGCTATGATAGAAGCAGGAGCAAATGAAATACCAGATTCATTAATGCTTGAAGCTATTAAAAAAGGACATGAAGAAATCAAAAAAATATGTGAATTCATATCAGAAATAAAAGCAGAAATTGGAAAACCAAAAATGGAATATAAATCATTTGAAGTAGACCATGAAGTATATGAAGAAATTGAAGCTAATTTCCAAGATAGAATGTACCAAGATGTACAAGCTCAAGATAAAGAAGTAAGAGATGCTAATATGGATAAACTAGCAGAAGATGTAAAAGCATATTATGTAGAAAAATATGGAGAAGAAAAAGCAGAAGAAGTAAAACAAGATATAGCTGATAGTTTATACAAATTAGAGAAAAAATCTGTTAGAAAAATGATCTTTGAAGAACATAAAAGACCAGATGGAAGAGCAATAGATGAAATAAGACCACTTTCATGTGAAGTAGGATTACTACCAAGAACACATGGTAGTGCAATATTCACAAGAGGACAAACACAAGTATTATCAATTGCGACACTAGGTATGGTAAATGAAGAACAAAAATTAGATGGATTAGATGAAGAAGAAAGCAAAAGATATATGCATCAATATAACTTCCCTGCATATAGCGTAGGTGAAGCAAGACCATCACGTGGACCAGGAAGAAGAGAAATTGGACATGGTGCTTTAGCAGAAAGAGCGTTAGTTCCAGTAATACCATCTGAAGAAGAATTCCCTTATGCAATAAGAGTTGTATCAGAAGTATTATCTTCAAATGGATCTACATCACAAGCAAGTATATGTGGAAGTACTTTAGCTTTAATGGATGCTGGTGTTCCAATTAAAAATCCAGTAGCAGGTATTTCAACAGGACTTGTATCAAACCCAGAAGATCCAGATGATTATGTAATGCTTACAGATATTCAAGGATTAGAAGATTTCTTTGGAGACATGGACTTTAAAGTTGGTGGAACAAAAAACGGTATAACAGCTATACAAGTTGATATAAAAGTTGATGGATTAACATATAAAATAATAGAAGAAGCATTTGCAAGAACTAGAAAAGCAAGACAATATATATTAGATGAAATAATGCTTAAGCAAATTGCAGAACCAAGAAAAGAATTATCAAAATATGCACCTAAAATAACAACAATGACAATAAAGACAGATAAAATAAAAGATGTAATTGGTAAAGGCGGAGAAACAATTAACAAAATAATTGATGAAACAGGTGTAAAAATAGATATAGAAGAAGACGGAAGAGTATTCATTTATACATCAGAACAAGAAAAAGCAAATCAAGCACAAAAAATGATAGAAGATATTACAAGAGAAATAGAAGTAGGAGAAATCTATGAAGCAACAGTTACTAAAATAATGCCATTTGGAGCATTTATGGACTTAGGTGGAGGAAAAGAAGGATTACTTCATATTTCTAAGATATCTGAAAAGAGAGTAGAAAAAGTTGAAGATGTATTAAAAGAAGGAGATACATTCTTAGTTAAAGTGTTAGATATAGATAATCAAGGAAAGATAAGCCTAACTAAAAAAGGATTAGGAATTGAAGAAACTGAAGAATAGAAATACAATTAAGGAGGAGTTACATTTATGTAGCTCCTTTTTTTATATGTAAATAATGGATAATATTATTAAAATAAAAAAGATAAATATATTGACTGAAAATAAAAAGTGTAATATTATATTGACGTAAAAAACAAAAGAAAGAGGCGGTTGTACAAATGAGAATGAAAAACAATAAAGGAATAACACTAATAGCATTAGTAATAACAATAATAGTAATGCTAATTCTAGTGGGAGTAACAGTAAATGTAGCATTAAATGGAGGGCTATTTACTACAACAAAACAAGCAGCAAAGGAAACACAAATAGAAGCAGATAGAGAAACATTATTACCAGCAGTATTAGCAGCAATAGGAACAGATGGAAATGTAAATAAAAATAATATAAAGTTACCAGACGGATGGAGTGAATCAGAAGGAATATATACAAGTCCAAACGGAAATCAATTTACAGTATCAGACAATGGAGAAATAAAATATATAGGAGAGAGTTCAAAGCCAGGAGGAAATATACCGCCAACATACAAAGAACAAGTTCCAGGATTAGCAGAAGGAGTAACTGTATTACCATATGAAGAATTAGGAGAAGATATAAAACAGGGAGTAGATGAAGGAAAAATCCAAACAGTATTAAAAGAAACAATAAATGAAGAAGAAACAATAGCGGTAGTACCAACAGGATTTGAGATATCAACAGTGGAAGGAGAAAACTCTATATCAGGTGGATTAGTAATAAGAGATGGAGTGAATGAATTTGTGTTTATACCAGTAGCAAGCACATATACAGAAGATAACCTTGGACCATTGACAGCAAAAGATGGTATTATGAGTAACTGCTATTTTGACTCACAGGAACAATTAGATTATTATTATGGAGAAGGATTTTTCAATTATGCTGAAGATTTTGATTATGAACAAGATAAAACAAATATAGAAACAAGTATAAATAAATATAAAGGGTTTTATGTAGGAAGATATGAAACAACAATAGATGAAAATGGAAAAATAGGAAGTAAAAGAGATACAACAGTACTAACAGCGAATACAATTATAAAGGAAGGGATAAATCCAAATAAGTATACTGGTGATGGATATTATTATAGGTGGTATGGATTATATAAAGTACAAAAGGATTTATATGCAAATCATGGTTCGACATTTAGTACAATGATAACAAGTAAAGAATGGGATGTAATATTAAAATTTGCTGAGTATGAAAACGCAAAAAGACCAACAAACACATATACTACACAACCAGACTTATCAGGATCAGCGTATAAAGGTATTAAACCAGTGACATATGATGTAAGTAATAATATATTTGATTTAGCAGGAAATACCATGGAATGGACAATGAAGATTGAGGAGAATTATAAGCAAAATCGAATTATTCGTGGTGGTGCAAAGTATTATGGGAATGGTTCAGCTTCAGACCTTAGTCCTGCTGGATATGGTCAGCCAGCTGATAAATTTGATTACTATCGGAAGCAGAATGGCACTATATATAAGATAGCTATTTAAGAAGTATAAAGTTTTAATCTTTATACTTCTTTTTGATATTTACATGTATAGTTATTAAGATTTTATTAAAAAGTTGCAATAAATTAATAAAAGTAGTATAATGAAAAAGATGGCGAATAATATATATTAGAAAGATAACTATTAAGTCATCTTTTGAAATAAATAAAGAGAGGTAATAAAGAATGGAATATTTATATATACTACAACAAGCATTAGTATGGATTATAACAATATTTTGGTTATATAATATAGTAATAAGTGCATGCTCATTAGTTAAATTAAAGGATAAACCATTGTTAGTAAATAAAGAGCATAAATTTATGGCATTAATACCAGCTCATAATGAAGCAGCTGTTGTAGGAAACTTAGTAGAAAGTTTAAAGAATCAAAACTATCCTAAAGAACTGCTAGATATATATGTTATTGCAGATAACTGTACAGATAATACAGCAGAAGTTGCGAGAAATGCAGGAGCTATTGTTTATGAAAGATTTGATGAGACAAAGAAAACAAAAGGTTTTGCAATGCAATGGTTTTTAAACCAAATGAATGAACAAGGTGCAGATTATGATGCAATGTGTGTGTTTGATGCAGATAATGTTGCAATGCCAGACTTCATAAAAGCAATGAATAAGAAACTTTGCCAAGGTGAAGAAGTAGTACAAGGATATAGAGATATAAAGAATCCAACAGATTCATGGGTATCAGCAGGATATGCATTATTCTATTGGACAATGCATAGATTTTATCATTTAGCAAGATATAACTTAGGTTTATCTCCATTATTAAATGGTACAGGATTTATGGTAAAATATGACCTTATAAAAGCAGAAGGATGGAATACAAAAACTTTAACAGAAGATATAGAGTTTTCATTAATAAACATCTCAAAAGGAAGAAAATTAGGTTGGGCAACAGATGCTATAGTATATGATGAACAACCACTTGAATATAATCAATCATGGAATCAAAGAATGAGATGGTCAGTTGGACATATACAATGTGTTAAATATTATTTAAAAGATTTAGCAAGAGGTGTAAAAGACCATAAAACATTAATGAATTTTGATGGATTCCTTTATTTAATGGGTATGCCGATGCTTATAATAACATTAGGATTATTAGTAGTTAACTTTATAATATATGCGGCAAATGGAATGACAACAGCAGCATTAATATGGAACTATTTAAGATATTTAGGAGCAACATTCTTACTTCCACCACTTACTGCAATTTTAATAATGTGGCTAGATAAGAGACCAATAAAACCTATGATTAAAGGAATACTTTGCTATCCGTTATTCTTAGGATCTTGGATATTAATAAATATAAAAGCGTTAATAAAACCAGATACAACATGGACAAAAATTGAACATACAAGAAGTGTAAAAGTTGAAGAATTAGATAATAAAGTAAATGTTTAAAATAATATACAGAATAAAGGATGTCTAAAAAGACATCCTTTAAAATTTGTTTTACAAAATTAATATGAAATGATATAATGTATTGGAAATTTATTTGATCAGGTGATAGTTGTATGATAATTGATAAAATTATTGATAGTAGAATAAAAACATATGCATTTGTTGGACCATCACGGAACTGGTAAAAGCTATAGAGCACAGATGGTTGCAAGTGAAAGAGGAATAAAATATATAATAGATGATGGGTTATTAATAAAAGAAAATGAAGTTATTGCGGGAGTTTCTGCAAAAAAAGCTGCAACTAAAATAGAAACTGTAAAAAAAGCATTATTTAATAATCCGGAAGAAGCAAGGGAAATAAAAAAGGCATTTGTGAAGTATAGACCAGAAAGTATATTGATACTTGGGACATCTGATAATATGATTAAAAAAATTAGAGAAAACCTAGATCTTCCGGAACTTACAGAGACTATATATATAACAGATGTAGCAACAGAAGAAGAAATGGCAGAAGCTAGGAGAATTAGACAGACACAAGGAAAACATGTTATTCCTGTGCCTACATTTGAAATAAAAAAAGATTTTTCAGGATTTATATTAGACCCACTTCAGATTTTTAAATCTAAAGGAAAAGATGCTAGTCCATATATATCAGAGAAATCTATAATTAGACCAACGTTTAGTTACTTAGGAAATTTTAGAATATCAGATACTGTATTTAGACAAATAATAGATTATTTAGCTAAAAAAACTAGCTCAATACATAGAGTAAATAGAGTAAGAATAGATAAAATAGAAGGTGGAGAAGGAGTCAGAATATACATTGAAGTTACAACAGTGTATGGATATAACGTTCTAGAAGAATTAAGGAATTTTAAAAAGAAATGTAAAAGAGAGATAGAAAATCAAACTGCAATGAATATTGAAACAATAGACATAGTTGCAAAAGGGATATATATACCAGAGGAGGAACGATAATGGGATTTATAGTAGGAATAGATGGGCCAGCAGGAAGTGGAAAAGGAACAGTAACTAAAAAAGTAGCAAACAAATTAGGATTAATAAATATAGATACAGGAATCACGTATAGATGTGTTGCTTTGCAAGTATTAAATGAAAAAGTAGAATTAGAAAATACTGAAGAAATAATAGAGATAGCAAAAAAGATACAAATTGACATAGATAATACTCCAGATGGTGATATTGTATATTTATATGGAAAAGATGTTACAAAAGAAATTCGTTCAAAAGAAGTCACAAAAATCGTATCACCAGTATCTTCAATTAAAGAAGTTAGATTTTTGATGGTTGATATGCAAAGAAAACTTGCAGAAGGTAAAAATGTAATAATGGAAGGAAGAGATATTTGTACATATGTATTTCCAAATGCTGATGTAAAGATTTATCTAGATGCAAGTATAGAAGAAAGAGCTAAAAGAAGATATAAAGAAAATCAAGAAAAAAATATAGATATGACATATGAAGAAGTGTATGAAAATATAAGAAAAAGAGATGAAAATGATAAATCAAAAGAAATTGGAGCGTTAAAAGTAGCTGAAGACAGTATAATTGTTGATACTACAAGTTTAAATATAGATCAAGTAGTAGAGAAGATAATTTGCATTATAAAAGAAAAAAGAGGATAAATAAGGGAGTTTAACATGAAAGAAGTTTTTAGAAGAATAATAAAATTTGTATTAAAACTATTAGTACTAATTGTATATAGACCTAAAATAGTGGGGTTAGAAAATATAGAAGAAGGAAAACCAGCACTAATTTGTCCAAATCATGTTCATGCTTTAGATTCAGCTGTTATAGTACTTACGAACAAGAGAAAAATTAGTGTACTTGCAAAAGAAAGTTTATTTAAAAATGGATTTGTTAAATGGCTTGCAGATGTATTTGGAATATATCCTGTAAAATTAGGAAATAAGTCAATGGAAAGCGTTAAGGTATCTCTTAAATTATTGAAAAACAATGAATTATTACTGCTATTTCCAGAAGGAACAAGAAACGGAATGGCGAAGGGAGTTAAACCCAAAGATGGAGCAGTAAAACTTGCAATAAAATCAAATGCTCCAATAATACCAGTTGGAGTACAAGGGGATTTCAGATTCTTTAAAAAGGTTAAAATTAATATAGGAAAACCTATATATTATAACGTAAGTAAAGAAGATGCGAATAGTAAAGAAGTATTAGATAAATTGACAGAAGAATTAATGCTAGAAATAGTTAAATTAAGAGATGAAAAGATATAAAGGATGCTTAAAACAAGCATCTTTTTTAATTTTATGGATATAAAAGTAATATATCCAATTTGTTCAGATAAAACTAAGGGATATAAAATGTGAGAATACTATGTGAATATAGCCAAATACATTGACAAATGTAGTCATTTCGAGGTATAATTAATTGTTAATTGTAATCAGTTATTAATAAAATTAAATAGATAAAGGGGATTTTAAAATGAGTAATGAAAAAATTAGAAATGTAGCAATTATAGCACACGTTGATCATGGAAAAACAACATTAGTAGATGCTTTGCTTAGACAAAGTGGTACATTTAGAGATAATGAACAAGTACAAGAAAGAGTAATGGATTCAAATGATCTAGAAAAAGAAAGAGGAATTACAATTTTATCTAAAAATACATCTGTAATGTATAATGATATAAAAATAAATATAGTAGA
>CAOJKK010000008.1 GCA_948437895.1 uncultured Clostridium sp. | reverse complement strand
AAAATGCTATTGCTGGTGCAGATAGAGCAATTGTTGTTACAACAGCTGAAATATCAGCAATAAGAGATGCTGATAGAATAATAGGATTATTAGAAAGTTCAGAAATAAAAAATCCAGAGCTAATAGTAAACAGATTAAGACCTGCTATGGTAAAAAAAGGTGAAATGATGGAAGTTGAAGATATTGTAGATTTATTATCTGTTGATTTAGTAGGAGTAGTTCCAGATGATGAATATATAATTACACAGACAAATAAAGGTGAGCCAGTTATAAAAAATAAAAAAGCTCCATCAGGAAAATCATATATAGAAATAGCAAGAAGAATATTAGGAGAAAATATAGAAGTAACAATACCAGGAAGAGAAGATAGCTTATGGGCTAAAATAAAGAGTTGGTTTACAAGGAAATAATGTAAATAAAAAATTTGATTAAAAGTAGTAATGTAAAGTTTGCTTTTAGAAAGGAATTTAAGATGTTTGAGAGTATTGCAAATTTTTTTAGAAAATTAGTAAAAGCAGAAGCAAAAGAAGCTCATAGCAAAGATACAGCAAAAGAAAGATTGCATTTAGTATTAATGCAAGATAGAGCAAATGTTTCAGCAGACTTTTTAGAATTAATGAAACAAGAGATAATAGAAGTTATAAAAAAATATATAGAAGTAGAAGATTCTGCAATAGATGTTAGACTTACTAACGAAATAGGAGAAGACGGAAGCAAAGGTGCACCATCTCTTTATGCGAATATTCCAATTTTAAATATAAAGAATGATATGAAGAATAAAGAAAAAGAGTTATTAGCAGAGGAAAAGAAAGATGACGTTGTAGAAAGTGATAAAAAAGGCGAACAAGAAGATCAAGATTCTAAAGAAATAGAAGAAGATGTTGAAGTTAAAGAGGAAAAAGAACCTGAGAATGAAAAAATAGATGAAAAAGAAACAAGCAAAGAAGAAAAGACAAGTGATAGTGAAGATAAAAAAGAAAAAACAGAAGTTGAGAAAGAAGATTTAAAAGAAACATCTAAAAAAGAAGAGAAAGAAGAGAATAAAAAAGAGAAAATAGTAAAATCTAAGGATGAAACAAGTAAAAGCAAGAAAGAAAATAAAGAAAATAATACAAAAGCTAAAGCTGATAAACCAATAAAAACAGATGAACAAGATAAAAAAACAAAGAGTAATAAGAAATAAGAATAATAGGTTGCATTTTATGCAACCTATAAAAATATAAAGGGGTAAAAATGAATAAAAGAATATTAAAAAATACAGAGTGGAGTATTTTAGTATGTGTTTTTATACTAATAACAATTGGATTAATAGCATTATATAGTGCTACAATGAATGATGATTTAGTTGAGTTTAGAAAACAATGTATTTGGATAGTAATTAGTATTCCAATAATGATAGGAATATTAGTTATCGATTATAATATAATAGCTAGATTTTCTCCATATTTATATGGTATGTCTATAATAATGTTAATAGCAGTATTGTTTACTCCTGCTATAAATGGAGCTAGGAGTTGGTTTAATATTGGATTTTTTGCGTTTCAGCCAGCAGAACTTTGCAAGGTGTTTACAATAGTACTTGTAAGTGGAATGATTGTAAATATCCAGAAGAGATCAAAAAATGAAATTAATAAACCACTAAAGTTAGCTATGATTTTAGGAATAGTTTTTGTTCCTGTTATACTTATAGCAATACAGCCAGACTATGGTACAGCTATAGCATATATAATATCATTAATTTTAATACTATTTGTTTCTGGAATTGATAAAAAATATATAATTGTTTCTTTTGCAATAGTACTTATAACAATTCCACTTATGTACTTCTTTATTTTACCAGATCACGCTAAATCTAGAATAGACGTATATTTAAATCCAAACTTAGATCCAAGAGGAGCTGGATACAACATTATACAATCAAAGATAGCAATAGGAGCAGGAAAATTGTTTGGCATGGGATGGCTTAAAGGAACTCAAACACATCTTGGCTTTTTATATCCAAAAACAACGGACTTTATATTTTCAATGATAGGTGAAGAATTAGGATTTATAACATGTGGTTTAATCATTGTTGTTTATGTAATACTAATAACTAAAGCTATTAATGTAGCAAAAACAGCAAGAGATGACTTAGGATCATATATAGCTATGGGAATCGTGGGCGTTTTACTATTTTATGTAGTAGAAAATATAGGAATGACAATAGGATTGCTCCCAATAACAGGAATTCCTTTACCATTTGTTAGCTATGGTGGAACCTCATTTGTTACAAACTTTATATTAATAGGTTTATTGTTAAATATAAGTGCTAGAAGAAATAGAAATATGTTTACAGAATAAAAAAAGAATCATTGAATGGAGAAATTTATGCATATACACAAATTGAAAATAGGAGATATAGAATTAGAAAATAATATAATGCTTGCACCAATGGCTGGAATAACAGATCTACCATTTAGAATAATATGTGAGAAATATAGCAAACCAGGTCTTGTATATACAGAGATGATAAGTAGTAAGGCTTTATTTTATAATGATGAAAAAACAAAAAAACTTATGAATACAGATGGAGAAAAAAGACCAATAGCATTTCAGATATTTGGTAGTGATGTGAAAGTTATGGGAGAAGCTGCAAAAATGATTTCAGATGATGCAGATATAATTGATATAAATATGGGGTGTCCAGCACCCAAAGTTGTAAAAAATGGTGATGGAAGTAAACTTTTGCAGAATCCCAGTCGTATAGAGGAAATAGTAAAAGAAGTAGTGAAAAATACAGATAGACCAGTAACTGTAAAAATGCGAAAGGGATGGGACAAAGAGAATATTAATGCAGTAGAAGTAGCTAAAATTATAGAGAGTGCAGGAGCATCTGCAATTACAATTCATGGAAGAACAAGAGATCAATACTATTCTCGGACATAGCGATTTAGAAATCATAAAAAAGGTAAAAGAAAGTGTAAGTATTCCTGTGATTGGGAATGGAGATGTAAAAACAGCTAAAGATGCAAAGAGAATGTTTGAATATACAGGTGTAGATGGAATAATGATCGGAAGGGCGGCACTTGGACAGCCATGGATAATTGGACAGCTAGTAAATGAGTTGAATAATGAAAATATAAGTGATATTACTAATAAAAAGAAATTAGAAATAATAAAGGAGCATTTAAATCTAGCCGTAGAAGAAAAAGGTGAATATATAGCAATAAGAGAAATGAGAAAACATATATGTTGGTATATAAAAAATTTAAGAGAATCAAGTAAAGTGAGAGAAAAGATAAATAGAATAGAAGAAGTAAATGAATTAACAACTTGTCTGGAAGAATATTTTAATACATTGTGAATAAATTTTTAAAAGAATAGCTAATAAGCTATTCTTTTTTGTAATCAGACGAATTGAAAAGCTATATAGCAATTTGTTTGATTTGAAGGAGGAGAAGTATTATGAAAAAAATAATCACAATTGTAATAATAATAGTTGTAATAATAATAGCAATTTTTATAAAAACTAATTATAAATTATTTAAATTTGGAAATAATATGAGTAATAAATCAGCTGATGAAATAGAAAAATATATTTTAGATATTAATTCTTATGAGGCAACAGTAAGTATTACAGTAGAATCAAATAAAAATAGAAATGTATACGTAGCAAAAGAAGAATGTATAAGAGATAATAATATATTTAAACAAGAAATATTAGAACCAGAAAATATAAAAGGTGTTTCTTTTGTTTATGACGGAGTAAATTTGAAAATAAAAAATACTAATCTTAATTTAAATAAGATTTATGAAAATTATCCATATATGGGAGAGAATTCTATAACTTTGATGAGCTTTATAAATGATTATATGGAATCTGATGAGAAGAACATGTCAGAAAACGAAAATGAAATAATATTAGAAACTAAATTAAAAAATGGAAATAAATATATAGCATATAAAAAGTTGTACATCAGTAAGAATACAGGAAATCCAAGTAAATTAGAAATTCAAGATATAACACAAAAGACATCAATTTACATATTATATAATGAGATAAAAATAAATAATTTACAAAAGGAAGATATATTAGCTTTTAAACTAAGAAAAATTGAAAATGATATATAAATAAAGTAAATTATATTCTTATTCTCAAACTCATATCTAAAATATAGATTATTCGAAGTATTAGGAAAAGTAGGAGTGAAGAATATGATAGTCAAAAGAGGAGATATGTTTTATGCAGATTTAAGTCCAGTTATAGGATCAGAACAAGGAGGAATAAGACCAGTTTTAGTAATACAAAATGATACAGGAAATAAATACAGTCCTACAGTAATAGTATCAGCAATAACATCACAACAGAATAAGAATAAATTACCAACTCATATAGAATTAGGTTCAAAGGAATTCGGTCTAAAATCAGATTCAGTAGTTTTAGCAGAACAAATAAGAACAATTGATAAGAGTAGATTAAAAGAAAAGATTGGTCACATTGAAGATGATTTTGTAATGAACAAAATAAATAGTGCATTAGGTATAAGCTTCGGATTAGAAGAGTAATGTCCCAAAAGGGACGTTTCTTAATGGGACATTTTGTCCCATTAGGGACAGATATTATAGGTATAATAAAAATGCAATAACTGTTATAGTTATTGCATTTTTTATTATTCAATTATTTATTTTTTTTATCGTCTTTCATAACTTCTTTGATTGCACCTAAACTTGAAAGAGCACTAGTTGCTTCAAATGGGATGAATACTTTATTTGCTTCACCTTCTGCAACTCTTTCTAAAGCTTCTAGAGATTTCAATTGAACTAATTTATCATCTGGATTAGATTTTTTAATTGATTCATAAACCATTTCAATTTCCTTAGCTTTAGCTTTTGCAACTTCTCTTATTGCTTCAGCTTCACCAGCTGCTCTTCTTATTTTTGCCTCTTTATCAGCTTCAGCTTGAAGGATTGCTGCTTCTTTTTCACCTTCTGCTATTGTTATAGCTGCTTGCTTTTCACCCTCAGCTTGAAGGATTGCTGCTCTTTTATTTCTTTCTGCATTCATTTGTTTTTCCATTGCATCTCTGATATCTTCTGGTGGTCTAATATCTTTTATTTCAACCCTGTTTACTTTACAGCCCCATTTATCTGTTGCTTCATCTAATAAAATTCTTAATTGATTATTTATTAGATCTCTTGAGCTGAATGTTGAGTCTAAGTTCATTTTACCAACAATATCACGGATAGTTGTGATTGCTAAGTATTCAATACCTCTCTTTAGAGATTGAATTTCGTATACAGCTTTTGCTGGATCTGTGATTTGATAGAACACAACAGTATCTATTGTTATTGTAACATTATCTTCGGTGATAACTCCTTGTGGTGGGATATCCATTGTTTGTTCTTTTAAACTTACAACACTTCTTACATGGTCAACAAATGGAATGATTATTGTAAGTCCTGCATCAGCAATCTTATGGAATTTACCAAGTCTTTCAATGATATAAACTTCAGATTGTCTAACGACTTTAATTGATTTTACTGCTATAATAAGAATTATAACTAATAGTATAATTAAAAATACCATATCTTTTCCTCCTAAATAAAATATATAATACTATAAATATTGATAACTTAAATATTATTGTACTGAAGTAACTTTTATAGGTGATACAATTAGTTTTACACCATCTATCTTAAGAACTTCTATTTCAGTACCTTTTGTAATTATAGATTCATCATCTGTTTTTGCAGACCAAATTTCACCATTTACTTTAACTTGACCAATTCCTTCAATGGGATTGATATCTGATGTTACAATTCCATGTTTGTTAATAAGTGAATAACTATTTGTTGGAACTGATTTTTTTCCTGTGAATTTATCTGCTAGTGGTTTTGTAAGAGGAATTAAAATACAAGAGCTAACAACGAATACTATTGTTTGAGCTATAATGTTAGATGTTATAAAGCTAGTAATCATTGCAAGTAGAGCACCGATTCCTAACCAAAATATTAAAAATCCAACTGTTGCAATTTCAATTATAAAGAAAATACCTGCAGCAATTAGCCAAAGACTCCACATAAAAAATTCCCTCCTAACATATTTATTCTATATAGTATTATACAATAAATATATTAAAAAGGGAAGAGGAAAATTCTAATTATCCACGATTACTTTAGCTATATTGTATATAAGATTGATTTTTTCTGGCGGACAATTTTTAATTAAATTTGATAAATCCTTATTTAAATAACTATGAGAATCTTTAGAAACACCATTTAGTATTTCTCCTTCAGTAATATCAAGGATAGTACATATTTGGTTTAATCTTTTTAAACTTATAAATGAACTACCACGTTAAATTCTACTTAAAAATGCAACTGAAACATCTAATTGTTCTGCTAATTTTTCTTGAGTTAGCTTTTTGTTAATTCTTGCTTGTTTTAATCTTTCACCAATAATGTTGTAATCTAATGCCATAATTACACCTCTTTTTATTTTGAATATAGCATTAATAGGTATACTTTTACAGAAACTTATTAATTAATATTTACTAAGGTAATTATTAATGCTCTAAGAGTATTATTAGTAAAAAATTAAAAAATATTCCCACGTTTATGGGAATATCAAATTGTGTAAAAATGGAACTTTCCAAAATACAAAAATTAGTATTGAAATAATTACTAATGTTAATATTAAAGCTTTAAAATCTTTTGAACGTTCTTCTGGAGATTTCTTTATTTCATTGTTAATAAGTGATCCAAGAGTAGAAGCGTATCTTTTAAAATAATTTTGAGAATTACTTGTGTCAGAGTCTGATTCGTTTTTGTTAATATATTTGTTAGATTCATTTTTTATTTTCATATTATTTACCTCTTGTTTTAATTTTTCATGTTCATCATATAAGTTATTATATCTATTTTTAAATGAATTATTAATTCCTAAACTAATATCATAATCTTTTCTAAGATTAATATTTGATAAAGTTTGATATGCTTCAGTAATTTCTTTAAATCTATCTTCGGCCCAATAAGCTTTATTACTTGGCCAGCTATCTGGGTGATATTTTTTAGCAAGAACTCTGTATGCTTTTTCAATTACTTCAGGAGAAGCATTTTCGTTTACTTCCAATATTTCATAATAATTCTTCATATTTTTATCCATAATTCTAACTATAATAAAACAGCAGAATTACAACTCCTTTTATAATATTAATAAATATATAATAACATAAATCAAATAAATATTAAAGCATTAATCAAAATATAAATATTACATTTTAATTACAAGACTTGCATCAAAAATAATGTTAGTATAATATAATACAGTATATTGAAAGTAACAAAGTAAAGATTAAATAAGAAAGGAGTAAAATATTAAAAATTGTAAGCGCCAGAGCAATTATATATTGCTGACGAGGATTAGAATTTATCGAAATATTCGGCGGATGATTCTATGGCATAGAAGTTTGTCATTAAATATTACACAAAAACTAGTAGTGATATTAGAACAAAGGTAATATGAAACTTTTTACTTAAGTTGTACTTTCAATTCCAATTTAATATTTAGGAGGATTAAACAATGTGTGGAATTGTAGGTTATATAGGAAATAAAAATGCAAGTCCAATATTAATTAATGGACTTTTGAGATTAGAGTATAGAGGATATGACTCAGCAGGAATAGCAACAATGGAAAATGACAGAATAGAGGTAATGAAAAATAAGGGAAGAGTAAATAATTTATATGAATTAGATGGGATTAATGATTTAGTTGGAACTATTGGTATTGCTCATACAAGATGGGCAACACATGGAAAACCATCAAAAGAAAATTCTCATCCACATTCAGATAATAGTAATGCATTTGCAGTAGTACATAATGGTATAATTGAGAATTACCATGAATTAAAAAACTTTTTAATTGAAAAAGGGTATAAATTTTTATCAGCTACAGATACAGAAGTTATACCAAATCTAATTCATTATCATTTCAGCCAAGATAAGATTGATGATGATAAAAAGATATTAAGAGCAGTTAAAAATACATGTAATGATTTAAAAGGAAGTTATGCAATAGAAATTTTATCTATATATAATAAAGATAAAATGATAGTAGTAAGAAAAGATAGCCCATTAGTAATAGGAAAAGGAAATGGAGAAAACTATATTTCATCAGATATACCAGCTATCCTTTCATATACAAAGGATTTCTATTTATTAGACGATAACGAGATAGTAGAATTATCAAGAGATGATGTTAAATTCTATAATAATGATTTAGAAGAAATTCAAAAACCAATAAAGAGCATAGAATGGGGAGCAGCATCTGCTGAAAAAGACGGATATGAAGATTTTATGCTTAAAGAGATATATGAACAGCCAAGAGCTATTAGGGAAACAGTTGGAGCAAAATTAGATAATGGAAGTATCGATATAGAAGGAATAGAATTTACAAAAGAGTATTTAGAGACAGTAAATAAAATATATATAGTAGCTTGTGGTACAGCAATGCATGCAGGATTAGTAGCAAAGACAGTGATTGAAAAACTTTGCAAAATACCAGTAGAAGTAGATATTGCATCAGAATTTAGATATAGAGATCCACTAATTGATGAAAAAACATTAAGTATATATATAAGTCAATCAGGAGAGACTGCAGATACAATAGCTGCATTAAAACTTGCAAAATCAAAGGGAGCAAAAACACTTGCAATATCAAATGTAATAGGAAGCTCAATAACAAGGGAATCAGACTATTCTATATATACACATGCAGGACCTGAAATTGCAGTTGCTTCAACAAAAGCATATACTTCACAAGTTATATTACTTAATATATTGGGAATGTACTTTGCAGAAAAACTTGAAAGAATAGATAAAGAAGTAATTAATAATCTAAAAGCAGGTATATTAAAATTACCATCACAAATTGAGGAAATCCTAAAAGATACAGAACAAGTTCAAGAATTTGCAAAAAAAGTATATAAGGAAAAAGATATGTTTTTCTTAGGAAGAGGAACAGATTATGCTGTAAGCTTGGAAGGTTCTTTAAAACTTAAGGAAATATCATATATACATTCTGAAAGTTATGCATCAGGGGAATTAAAACATGGACCAATTGCATTAATAGAAAATGATGTAACAGTAATTGCAACAATGACAAATCCTGATTTAGTAGAGAAATCAATTAGTAATGTACAAGAAGTTGTAACAAGAGGAGCGAAAGTTCTTGCAATTACAAGTGAAGATGTAAAGAATGATGGAATAAGTAAAACTATAAAAATACCAAAAACAAATGAATTCATATCACCAGTATTATCAGTAATACCAATGCAACTTTTTGCATATTATATTTCAAAAGAAAAGGGATTAGATGTAGATAAGCCAAGAAACTTAGCTAAGTCAGTAACAGTTGAATAAGATAAAAGGAAGGGTATAAAACTCTTCCTTTTTGTTTTAAAAATAATTATTCTGATTTATTCTTGATTTTATTTTTCATCTTATCAACCAAATCTGTAATACTAACAATTATAATAAAAATAACTATAAGCGTTGCACATGAACAAAAGTATGATACTATAATTGCAAACAATATTATAAATATTTGGTATGGAATAGAGCTACCATCACAATTATCAATTTCTTCAATGGAGATAATGTTAAGATTGTCATCAAGCGTTAAATCAATGTTACATTCCTCTGAAAATAAAGTAATAGTGTGTTTAGAAAAATTTACAGATGCATTATCCATAGACCAAATATTATCTATATCTTCCTTCAAGATGTCTGCTTGTTCATACAAAGGTAAATAATCATCTCTGGTAGCTGGAGTAAAATCATACAGAGATAGAAAACCTATAAAAATAGGAATAGCTATTGCTGTTATTATTAAAATAAATTTCCACCATTCTTTCCAGAATTCTTTTTGCTTTTCTATAAATTCTTTCCGCCGAGTCTTTGATAAAAATTTTCCTTTCATTAATAAAACCTCCTAAAATGTTTCTTGAATTATTTTTAAAACTTTTTTCACCTTCTTTCTAAATTTAGGTTAAAGATTATATATAAAATTAATGCGAGGCATCAATATTAATGCCATTATACTATAAATTTACATAAAAGTAAAATGTTATTTATGTATATAAGATATAAATAATAAGTTTTTTTCAAACTACTGCAAAATAATATTAAAAAACTGGCATGCCATTGCACACCAGCTCAAAAAAGTTAAGCTTCATACTGAACCTTTGCCCAGTAATATTCTCTTCCACATCCTGTGGTAGCAAATCCTTTTTTCAGGACTTTAACATTGAGATGCTCTTTTTTGAATTTGCGAAGTCCCCAAAAGCGTTTAAGCATAGAGGAAAACTGCAATGTTGTTTTTTGCATTGAGAAGACCTCCTAATAAAATAAATAACCATAAAGATTATGTAAATATTATAACATAATATAGTAATAACTGCAAATTTTGTTAAATAAGAAAATTGAAATAAACTATTGCAAAATAATTTTATTATGATAAAATATGAACAGAAAATTTGTTTGCAAGGAGAATTAAAATGATCGCATATGTAAAAGGTAAATTAGATATAAAGACAGATTCATTTGTTGTGATAGATGTACAAGGAATTGGGTATAAGGTATTTATGCCATCTAAATCAATTGAATCTTTAGGAGAAATAGGAGAGATAGTTAAGGTATATACATATTATTATGTAAGAGAAGACAATATAAGTTTATATGGATTTTCTTCAAATGAAGAATTAAGAATGTTTGAACTTTTAATATCTGTAAGCCGGAGTTGGAGCAAAATCTGCTATAGCTATGTTATCAGAAATAAGTCCATCAAGTTTTGCACTTGCAGTAATATCTGATGATGTTTCAAAACTTGTAAAAATACCAGGAGTGGGCAAGAAAACAGCAGCAAGAATTATTTTAGAATTAAAAGATAAACTAAAAACGGAAGACTCAATTGAAAAAACGGAAGAAGTAAATGTTGCAATTGAAAAAGACAATAATACAGGAGAGGCAATTGCGGCACTTCAAGTTTTAGGATATACTAGAAAAGAAATTGAAAAAGTATTTGAGAAAATTGATACTAAAAATTTAGAATTAGAAGAAATAATAAAACAAGGATTAAAATATTTAGGGAGATAAATTATGGATTTAAACATACCATTAGCACATAGGGTAAGACCAAAAACATTAGATGAATTTGTAGGACAAGAAGAAATATTAGGACAAGATAAAGTGCTATATAGAACAATAAAAGCAGATAGATTATCAAGTATAATATTATGGGGACCAACAGGTTCTCGGTAAAACTTCGCTTGCAAAAGTTATCAGTAATACTACTAAGTATAAGTTTGTAAAACTTAATGCTGTAACAAGTGGCGTAGGAGATATAAAAAAGTCAATAGAAGAAGCTAAGAATCCTCTTCTTAATCCTACTGGAAAGTGTATTTTATTTATAGATGAGATACATAGATTTAATAAATTGCAACAAGATGCTCTTCTTCCATTTGTAGAGGATGGAACAGTAATATTAATTGGAGCTACTACAGAAAATCCATATTTTGAAGTAAATAAAGCTTTGATTTCGAGATCAATGGTTTTTAAACTAAAACCATTAACTGTAGACAATGTGCATGACATATTAAAAAATGCAATAAAAAATCCTGAAGGTTTAGGAAACTATAATATAGAAATAGAAGATGATACATTAAGAAAGATAGCTGAGATTTCAAATGGAGATGTAAGAACAGCATTAAATAGTTTAGAAGTAGCAGTACTTACTACATCTGTAAATAATAATGGGGTAATTGAGATAACAAGTGAAATTGCGGCAGAGTGTACAGGAAAGAAAAAAGCAATATTTGATAAAAATGGTGATAGCCACTATGATAATATAAGTGCATTTATAAAATCAATGAGAGGAAGCGACCCTGATGCTACAGTATTCTATTTAGCAAGAGCTATAGAAGGAGGAGAAGATCCAGTATTCCTAGCTAGAAGAATTGTTATTGCAGCCGCAGAAGATGTAGGACTTGCAAATCCTAATGCATTAGTAGTTGCAAATAGCGCGATGCAAGCAGTTGCAAGTGTTGGTATGCCAGAAGCAAGAATAATATTATCAGAAGCAGCAGTTTATCTTGCAACTTCAAAAAAATCAAATGCAACATATTTAGCAATAAATAGGGCATTAGAAGATGTAAGAACAAAAGATACAGGAGAAATCCCAATGCATATAAGAAATGCACCAGCAAGTGGTATGGAGGATTTTGGATATGGAAAAGGATATAAATATCCACATGACTATCCAAATCATCAAGTAGAACAACAATATCTGCCAGATAAAATGTTAGGAACTAAATATTATATAAGAGATGAAACTATAGATTAAAGAATGGGGAATTTGGGGACAGACACCTTTTTCCCCATTTTAATTTTGCTACAAAATAATAATTAATAAAAAAACGGGGAAAAAGGTGTCTGTCCCCAAATTCCCCACTTTTTTATTTCTTATCAGGAATATATTCTAATAATTCAGAAATTTCACAATCAAATGCTTTACAAATATTATTAAGATGTTTTACATCAATTCTTTTAACTTCCTCATAATACATTTTTGAAACAGTTGCTGGTCTAATGTTAGTCATTTCAGATAATGCTTTTTGAGTCATTTTATGCTTTCCCAATAAATCTGATAATTTTATTTTAATCATAAAAACTTCTCATCTCATTTCTTAGTAATTTTGCATAATTTTATCATTTAATGTTTTAAAATAACATGGAGTAAAATTAATATAACGATAAACGTAATTAAATATTGCCTACCAGTAAAAATACTGATATAATATTTGTAAAAAAATGGGAGTATAGAAAAATGATTTTGAGAAAAACTAAAGATATGGAAAAGATAGAATATGAAAATTGGAAGGCGAATGGCCAAAAATATTTAAGGGAATTACAAGCTTTTTTAGATAAAGTAGAAAATATTGAAAATGAAGAACTAAGAAAAGAGATTATATTTCAAATGCTTAAATGTGATAATGAATTAACATTGCTTGCTGAAGCAATGTTTGAGAAATATAAAAGTGATAGAGAAAAAAGCTTAAAAGAATACGAAGATGATTAAAAAAATATTAGTAGGGATAATTGCAGGATTTATAAGCGGATTATTTGCAGCTGGTGGAGGTATGATAGTAGTTCCTGCTTTTGTTCATATTTTTAAAATGGATGAAGCAGAGGCAAGAGCAACCTCTGTTTTTGCAATTCTGCCTATGGTTATAACTAGTGGACTTTTTTACTATAACAATAACTATGTAGACTGGACTTTAGGAATAAAGTGTGCTTTAGGGGGAATTATAGGGGGATTTATAGGCTCGAAACTGCTAAGAAAGTTATCAGATAAAGTGTTAAAAATATTATTTATAATTTTCTTAATATATGTATCTATAAAAATGATTATTTGAATTCTGTGAATAAAGAGGGAGTGAAATGTTAGAGTTTTTTACAGGAATAATATCAGGTACAGTTAGTGGAACAGGTATGGGAGGAGGAACAATTCTTATACTCATACTTTCTGTTTTTATGGGAATAGATCAACATATCGCACAAGCTACAAACTTAGTATTTTTTGTTCCTACATCTATCACTGCTATTATAACAACAATAAAAGATAAACTAATAAATTGGAGAATAGGGGTTCCAGTAGCTATAGCTGGGGTGATAGGAGCAATATTTGGTGCTAGAATATCAGTTAGAATGGATGTTAATCATCTAAAAAAATATTTTGGAATTTTTTTAATATTAATTACAATATATGAAATTTATTCATTAATAAAGCAGTATATATTTGAAAAGAAAAAGGCATAATAGTAATAAGAAAATTGATGTAATAAGGAGGAATAAAAATGAAATTTGCTAAAGGAATGTTAATAGGAACAATAGTAGCAGCTGGAGTTGCAATGATGTATAATGATGGAATGATGAACAAAAAGAGAATGATGAGAAGAGGAAAACAATTAGCTAAAAAAATGGGTGTTTTATAAAGATAATATGTAAAAAATCACGTAAAATAGATTACGTGATTTTTTGTAATTTAGTTAAAATACTTTATCTGCAACATTTTGGCATACAATCATTTTTGTCGTGCTCATCTTTACAATCTTTTTTGCAATCACATTTGCATTCGCATTTGTGTTCATCTTTGCATTCTTCTTTACATGGTCTTTCAGGACATTCTAATTTTACACCTTTTAAGCATTTACCATGACGTTTGCATTCTTTACAAATTTTAACATGTTTTACTCTGTCTACCCAAACTTGTAATTCATAACATTTATCTGGGCAAAGTGGACCAAATACAAATTCTCCGTCTTTATCTGTAAAAGTATGAGAAACTGGTTTTCTTTCTTCTTTTCCATATTCATAGCATACTTCTATAAGTTTTACTACAGCATCTTCAACAGGATCTTTGTAACAATCTTTAATTACACCGTAAATTACGTTTCTGTTATCTTCTGGTAAATTAATTTCTATATCAAATTGTTTACCTTTCTCAATAAATCCATCCACTTTAACTACAGGACAACAATCTTTTTCAAAATCCATGAATATCATTCCTTTTCTTTTAAAATATAGCATATAGCTTAATATATATTATGTAAGAATATATAAAAAAGTGATACAATTTGTAGATATTAAAGAAGTGTTATGATATAATTTAAATGATTATATAAATATGGATTTTAAAGGAGAGTAACATATGAAAAAAATTCAAATTTTAATTATATCATTAGTAGCAATATTAGTGATAGGAATAACAGTATTTACAGTAATATATTTTGCTACAGATATTTTTAAATCAGATAAAGATATGTTCTATAAATATGCAAAACAAATAGAACTAAAAGAATTTATTAATTTAGGAGAATATAACAATTATTTAAAAAGATTAGAAACTGAGGGACATGGAAATGAAGGAGAAATAGCCATTAATGTTAGTCAAGGGGAACAATCGATTAAGGAATCGATAAAATATTTACGGTTATTCTGATCAAATAAATAATAAATCAAATTATAATATAAGTGTAAATAAAGATGGGGAAGAATTATTTGGGATCAACTATTTAAAAGACCATGACTTATATGGAATTTTATTTAAAGATATTGTTAATCAATATATCGTAGTAGAAAACAATAATTTAAAAGAATTTGCATCAAAGGTTGGAGTTCAAAACACAAATATAATACCAGATAAAATAGGTATCACAAAGATAACTGAATATTTAAACTATGAAGAAGTTAAACCATTAATTAGTAGATATTTAAATGTTGCAATTGAAGAAATACCTGAAGATAATTATTCGAAAATTGAAAAAGAAGATATTTCTTTAGGAGACAAAACTATTCAAGCTGATGGATATCAAATGAAATTAAAAGCAAAAGATATTCAATCAATCCTTACTAAAGTGCTAGAAAGTGCAAAAAATGATGAGCAACTATTTAATTTAATGGGTAAATTTAATAAAGATATAACAATTGAAGAGTACCAAGAAAATATTAATGATATTTTAACAGAAATATCAGAAGAAATATCTAATGAAGAAAACATTGATTTTGCTTATATAACTGTATATAAGAAAGAAAATGAGGCAGTTAAGCTATCTATAGATTTTGTGCAAGAAGAGGGAGTTTATAAAGAGATATCATTAAATAGAACTAATAAAGGGTTAGAATTAAAATATTATACTAAAGATGTAAACTATGATTCAGAAGATGAAAACAGCATAATAATTACAAAAACAACAAATACGGAGGAACAAGAAGTTTTTGAGTTTAGTGTAGTAGAAAAATTAAATGGAGAGGAAATAGGAAACTATAACTTTACTTTAAATAGAACAGGTACACTTACATCAGATAATGTAGTATTTAGTATACTAATGCCATTTAATTTTGATGATGGCAATATAAATATACAATTAAAAAATACTGCAAACTTTTCTGCAACTCCACAATTTGAAGAATTTACAGAAGGTAATCATTTAGTTATAAATGGAGTTGCTCCTGAACAATTAAGTAATTTATTTACAAATTTAGGAGTTAAAATATCAGAAAGACTTCAAAATGAAATGTTTATATCATTAATAGCTAATTTTGGAACCATAATGGAAAATACAGAAATGAATAATGAAAACATACAAGATACAATTGAAGAAGAGGATGGATCATTAGAGCAAATAGGTGAAAATTCTAATGAAACTGAGCGGACAAAATGTAAGTAGTATTATTCCATACACAGACTAATATATAAGCCATAAGATAATCTTATGGCTTAAAAAATGCAAAAAAATGTTGATAAAATAAGTTTTTTAATATATTATATATAATATTGAATTTTAAGAAAAAGAAGCAGAAAGCTTCTTGTTTCTTTGAAGGTGGGAAATATGTATTTAAAAAGACTAGAATTACAAGGATTTAAATCATTTGCGGACAAAACAGTTTTAGAGTTTATGCCAGGTATAACTTCAGTTATTGGACCAAATGGATCAGGTAAAAGCAATATATCTGATAGTATAAGATGGGTACTTGGAGAACAAAGTATGAAATCTTTGAGAGGTTCAAAATCAGAAGATATCATATTTGCTGGAACTCAAAACAGAAAATCATTAGGCTTTGCGGAGGCTTCAATTGTAATAGATAACACTGATGGAAAATTACCAATAGAATTTTCAGAAGTTACAGTTACAAGAAGAATATATAGAAGCGGAGAGTCAGGATACTATATCAACAAAACACCATGTAGACTAAAAGATGTATTAGAACTATTTATGGATACAGGTATAGGTAAAGATGGATACTCAATAATTGGACAAGGAAAAATAGATGAAATATTAAGCAACAAATCAGAAGATAGACGTGCCATATTTGAAGAAGCCGCAGGAATTGTTAAATATAGGGTAAGAAAGAACGATTCTGAAAAGAAACTAGAGCAAACAAAATTAAATTTACTTAGAATAAATGATATTTTATCAGAAATAGAAGTAAACATTGAACCACTAAAAAAACAATCTGAAAAAGCAAAGAAATTTTTAGATTTAAGAGAAGAATTAAAAGGGATAGAAATAGGTCTATTCCTATATAACATAGACAATTACAAAGAAAAGATTTCTGAAATCGGAAAAGATATAGAGATTTTTGTAGCCCAAAACAATGATGAAGAAGCAAAAATGCAAGAAAAACAAAGTCTAAAAGAAGAACTAAAAGCCAAAATCGATGAGATAACATTAAAAATAGAAGAAACACAAAACTTAGGCTTTGAAATGGGTCAAAAACAAGAAAAGATAAATTCAGACATAAATATTGCAAATGAAAGAATTGCAAACAATAAAGAAAATTTCGATAGATATTTAAAAGAAATAGAAGAAGTGAGCTTAAGGATTACAGAATTAGAAGAAGAAAAGAAACAGAGATTAGAGAAAAAGACAAGCCTATCTTCAAACAGAGAAAAATTTGCTAAAGAATTAGAGGAAAAGGAAAAGGCATTAGAAGAGATAAGCAGAAAACTATCTTCAGAAGAAATGGTGATGGAAGAAAAGAAGAAGAAAGTAGAAGAAAATACTGACTTAAAATATGAAAAGAAATCATTAATAAATACTCAAGAAGTAAATTATGAAAATTTAGAAAAAAGAGAAAAAGCAGTTAAAAATGAAATATCTGATACAATTTCAGAATTAGATGAAAAGAGATTAGAAAAAGATGATATTTCTAAAACATTTTATGGGATTGAAGCAAAAAGAAATGAATGGTCAAAACAATTAGAAGAAATAAATGAAAAGAAAGAAAGAAGTCTTTCAAAGTTAAAAGAATATCAAGATAAAATAAATACATTATCTACAGAATTAAGAGTAAAAGATTCAAAATTAAAATTCTTAAGTGATATGGAAAAAGAAAAAGAGGGATACATTAGAAGTGTAAAATCCCTATTATTAGACTGCGATAAAGATTCTAACTTAAAAAAAGGTATGCATGGAGTATTAGCAAATATCATATCAGTACCAAAAGAGTATGAAACTGCAATAGAAATGACACTAGGTCAAACTCTTCAAAATATAGTTACAGATACAGAAGAGGATGCTAAAAAATTAATAGAACATTTAAGAAAAAATAACTTAGGTAGAGCATCATTCTTACCAATAGCTTCTGTAAAAGGTAAAAAGGTAGATAGATTAATAAAAAACAACTTAAGTGGAGTAATAGGAATTGCATCAGACTTAGTAAAAGTAGATAAAAAATATGAAGAAGTAATTTTAAATTTACTTGGTAGGACTGTAATTGTAGATACAATGGAAACAGCAATCATCTTAGCAAGGCAAAATAAATATTCTTTCAGAATAGTTACATTAAAAGGTGATGTAATAAATCCAAGTGGTGCAATAACAGGTGGGTCAGTAACAACTAAATTTAACAATATTATAGGTAGAACTACAGAAATAAAAGAACTAGAAAAAGATATAAAGAAATTAATTAAAAAAATAGAAGATTTAGAAGCAGAAAAAGATGCTTACGAGAAATCTCAGGAAGATGTGATAGAAGAAGTAATGGGTCTAGAACGCATGATGCAAGATACAGAGATTGCATATGCAACTGAAAAACAAAAAGTTCTAGCAATAGAAGAAAATATTACAAGGTTAGAAAACAGACTTACATCTTTAAGAAAAGAATTAGTAGATATTGAAGAAGGTAAAAAAGAAAGTATAGAAACAAAATCAGAATTAGAAAAGGAGATAGAAGAATTAGAAAAAGAAGTAGAAGAGCTTTCTTTAGAAATAAAAGTATTTACTGACAATAATAAAGATAATCAAAAATATATTGATGATTTGAATTTTGATATTACTAATTTAAAAATATCTGTTAGTTCATTTGATGAAAGTAGTACTTCAATAGATGAGATAGTTGAAAGAATAGATCAAGATATAGAGAATAACAAGACTAGTGTGGAAAACAAGAAATCCCTAAGAGAAAAGATATTAGAAGACAATAAAATGTTAGAAGAACAAATTGTAAGTTTAAATGAGCAAATAGAAAAAATGAAACAAGAAGTTGCATCTAGTGGAACTAAAGTAGATGAATTAAAACAAGAAAGAGTAAGCAAAAATGAAGAACTTACAAAAACAGAGGAAGATATAAATAATCAATTTAAAATAATTGAGGATTTAAAAGCACAAATAACTAAACAAGAAGTTAAGAAGTCTAAAATAGAATATGACTTAGAGCAAATAATAAATAAAATGTGGGAAGATTATGAAATTACTCCAAATAATGTAGGAGAAGAATACAAAAAACCTGAAAATGTTTCAGAAACTACAAAACAAGTAAAACATTTAAGAGATGAAATAAAAGCTCTAGGAAGTATAAATATTGACTCTATTGAAGAATATAAACAGACAAAAGAAAGATATGACTTCATGTGTGAACAGAGACTAGACTTAGAAGATTCAAGTAGTAAGCTTAAAAAAGTAATACAAGATATGACTAAAATTATGAAAGAACAATTTGAGAAACAATTCAAGGTTATAAACAAAAACTTTGGAGAAGTATTTAGTGAATTGTTTGGTGGAGGAAAAGCTGAATTAAAACTTACAGATGAAGAGAATATCTTAGAGTGCGGAATAGATATAGAAGCACAACCACCAGGAAAGAAACTTCAAAACATGACACTTCTATCAGGTGGAGAAAAAGCTTTTACAGCAATTGCATTGCTATTTGCAATATTAAAAATAAATCCAGCACCTTTCTGTGTATTAGATGAGATAGAAGCAGCGCTTGATGATGTTAATGTATACAGATTTGCAGACTATTTAAAGAAATATACTAAGAATACACAATTCTTAGTAATAACACATAGAAAAGGAACGATGGAAGCGGCAGATACAGTATATGGAATAACAATGGAAGAAAACGGCATATCAAAACTTCTTTCAATGAAGTTGAAATAGTCCCAAAAGGGACGTTTCTCTCTGGGACATTTTGTCCCAGAGATTGCATATGTTAAAAATCGTATAGTCCTCTTATAATAAAATATTGTAAGGGGACGTTTTTTTGTAAAAAAAGTGTTTGACAAACAATGTAAACTATGGTAAAATATTCATCTGTAAGCCGCATAAGTTAGGTATTAAAAGTTGTTTTATTACAACTACCTAAGTTTAATCTTAGCGAGTATTAGAAAAATGGAGGTCGTATAAAGTATGTACGCAGTAATTGAAGCTTGTGGAAAGCAATACAAAGTAGAAGAAAAAGATGTAGTATTTTTCGAAAAATTAGATACTGAAGAAGGTAAAAAAGTTACTTTTGATAAAGTTATATTAGTATCTGATGATGGAAAAGTACAAGTAGGTAACCCTTATGTAAAAGGTGTTAAAGTTGAAGGTAAAGTAGTAGCTCATGGAAAAGGTAAAAAAATTATCGTTTTCAAAATGAAAGCTAAAAAGAATGAAAGAAAGAAACAAGGTCATAGACAACCATATACAAAAGTTGAAATAACATCAATAAAAACAGCAACAGCTAAAGCTACAGCTGCAAAAGAAGAAACAGCAGAAACAAAACCAGCAGCTAAAAAAACAACAACTACAAAAAAATCTACAACAGGAGCAGCAAAGAAAACAACTACAACTAAATCAACTACAGCTAAAAAAACTACAACTAAAAAAGAAGAGAAAGTTGAAGCATAGTAGAAAGTAATTAGAAGATAGTTATAGATATAAAAGTTCGAAGGGAGTGAATATAAATGGCACATAAAAAAGGTCAAGGTAGCGTTAAGAACGGAAGAGATAGTGAGTCAAAACGTTTAGGTGTAAAAAGAGCTGACGGGCAATTCGTTTTAGCAGGAAATATATTAGTAAGACAAAGAGGAACAAAAATGCATCCAGGTATTAATGTAAATAAAGGTAGTGATGATACTTTATATGCAGTAGTAGATGGTACAGTTAAGTTCGAAAGAAAAGGTAAAGACAAAAAACAAGTTAGTGTTTACCCAGTAGAAAACAACTAATTTATTAGAAAATATTGACAATTATATAAAATAAAGAATAATAATATTGAAAAAATTTTCATTGATGAATTAAAAAAGGCAGTAGTCGTTACCTACTGCCTTTTGCTTTATATATTTATATTGTAATAATAATAAAAATAGTATATAATGTATAAAATATAAGAGAAATGAAAATTACAAAAAGTTTAGTGAGGAGAGAATAATGTTTGTAGATTATACAAAAATAATAATTAAATCTGGAAATGGTGGAGATCGGAGCAATTAGCTTTAGAAGAGAAAAATATGTAGCATCAGGTGGGCCAGATGGTGGAGATGGACGGAAAAGGTGGAGACATATATTTTGTTGTAGATCCAGATTCTAATACATTAATTAATTTTAGATATAATAAAAAATATAAAGCACAAAATGGACAAAATGGTAGCGGAAATAGATGTTATCGGAAAGTCTGGAGAAGATCTATATGTAAAAGTGCCAAGAGGTACAGTTGTAAGAGATTTAGAAACAGGAAAATTAATTGCAGATTTATCAAAAGAAGGACAAGTAGAATTAATTCTTCCAGGAGGAAGAGGAGGAAAAGGAAATTCACACTTTGCCACATCTACAAGACAAGCTCCAAGATTTGCTCAAGGTGGAGAAAAAGGTATAGAAAAAGAAGTAATACTAGAATTAAAACTTTTAGCTGATGTTGGATTAATAGGTTTTCCAAGTGTTCGGTAAATCAACTATATTATCTGTCGTTACATCTGCAAGACCTAAAATTGCTGATTATCATTTTACAACACTAGAACCAAACTTAGGAGTTGTAAAAACTGAATATGGAGATAGTTTTGTAATTGCTGATATTCCAGGTATAATCGAAGGAGCAAGCGAAGGAATAGGACTTGGACTTAGATTTTTAAGACACATAGAAAGAACAAGACTATTATTACATGTTATTGATGTGTCAGGCTCAGAAGGAAGAAATCCAATAGAAGATTTTAAAGTAATAAATAAAGAGTTAAAGAAATACAGCGAAAAATTAAGTACAAGAAAACAAATACTTGTAGCAAATAAAGCAGATGCTATGCAGGATGAAAAGCTATATTCTGATTTGGAAAATCTAGCAAAAGAGAATGGTATGGAAATATTTAAAATATCAGCTGTAACAGGTGAAGGATTGAAAGAGCTATTTGCACATGTAACTAAAATATTAAAAACTCTTCCAAAAGAAGATTTAGAAGAAGCAGAAGAAAAAGTAGTATATACATTAAAAGAAGAGGAAGAAGGATTTGATGTAAGACAAGAAGATGGAATGTATGTAGTTGATGGACCTGCTATTGAAAAGATAATGAGTAGAGCAAATCTAGAAGATAATGAGTCTTTATATTATTTCCAAAAGAGTATAAGATATTTAGGAGTAGAAGACAGGTTGAAAGCAATGGGAGTTAAAGAAGGAGATACTGTAAAATTCTTAGATTGGGAAATGGAATGGTTTGATTAATAAAAAAAGATCCCCTAATTAAGGGGGTCTTTTTTGACCGGTTGAAAAGTTGTATTTCCTTCCATTTATGAAAATGGGAATTTTAAGACATTCTGCAATTGCCTCATCTACATTAGAATTGGAAAAGAAAATGTGCAAAATACCTTTATAAAAGTATATGCTAGCATTCTTTACTCCAAAGTCCCGTAATGTTTCTCGCATAACAACGATCTCCTAGCCTTATATTTTCAAAGTAAAACTTTGAATGAATATATTTTAACATTATAAAAATAAAAAGTCAACATAATTTAGCACCGTGAAAAAACAAAACTTTTGTTTGACATTTGATAATATATATGATAATATATTACCAAATAAAATTTCGGGAGTGATTATATTGAAAAATGACGAAATGACAGATTTAAATAAAAGAGAAAGAGCAATACTAAAATTCATAGAAAAGCAAATAAAAGACAAAGGATATCCACCATCAGTAAGAGAAATTGGTAAAGCTGTAGGTTTAAGTTCAACTGCGACAGTACACGGGTATTTAGCAAAATTATCTCAAAAAGGATATATTAAAAAAGAAGATCAAAAAGGAAGAACTTTAAAACTACTAAAAGGTGGACTTGCTGATAATGAAACACCAACTCCAAAACCAGTATATAATGGAAAAGAATTAGTAGATGTACCAGTAATAGGTAAGATTACTGCTGGTGCTCCAATACTTGCAGTAGAAAATGTTACAGATACATTTCCTATTCCAATTGACTTCGTAGGTAATAGTGAGAGCTTTATGCTTACAGTACGTGGAGAAAGTATGATAGAAGCAGGAATCTTGGATGGAGACTATATCTTAGTTAAAAGACAAAATACAGCGAGAAATGGACAAATGGTAGTTGCATTAATAGAAGATGAAGCAACAGTTAAAACTTTCTATAAAGAAAGTGATCATATAAGATTACAACCAGAAAATAGTACAATGGATCCAATAATAGTTCCAGATTGTAAAATACTTGGAATTGTAGGTGGAGTATTTAGAAAATTGTAATTTGATTAACTAAAAAAGAAAGAGTGGTGAAAAAAGTCATCATTCTTTTTTTGCATAAAATTAGAAATAGTGCAAATAACAAATTAGAGGTGATTTTATGCAAAAAGATAAAAAAGTACCTAAAAGAGATAATACTACAAAGTATGGTGAATTTGTGTGTTCAGCTTTTAAATGGCTTCCTATAGATAAACAAAAAGAACAAGCAGAGAATTTAGCAGATATGACTAAAAATAAAAAAGATTAAAAAAGTGTAATAATAATGACCTAATCCTAATATACATTAATTAAAGTTGAATTGTACAAACATTTTATTAGGAGGGAATATTAGTATGGAGAATCTAGAAATATATGAGGACATTGCTAATCGTACAGATGGGGATATATATGTTGGAGTAGTTCGGACCTGTAAGAACTGGTAAATCTACATTCATTAAAAATTTTATGGACTTACTTGTTATACCAAACATACAAAACACATATAAAAAAGAAAGAGCAAGAGATGAACTTCCACAAAGTGCAGCAGGTAGAACAATAATGACAACAGAACCCAAATTTGTACCAAATGAAGCGGTGGAAATTACAGTAGGAGAAAACTTAAAGTTAAAAACACGTTTAGTAGACTGCGTTGGGTATTTAGTAAATAATGCACTTCGGCTATATGGAAAATGATGTTCCAAGAATGGTAAAAACACCTTGGTCTGATGAGGAGATACCATTTGAAGTTGCAGCTGAAGTAGGAACTAAAAAGGTTATTACAGAGCATTCAACAATAGGAATACTTGTTACAACAGATGGCAGTATAACAGAAATACCAAGAGAGGACTATATTGAAGCAGAAGAAAGAGTAGTAAGAGAGCTAAAAGAATTAAATAAACCATTTGTAATAGTATTAAATACAAATAATCCATATTCAGATTATTGCAAAGAACTTTGCAGAGCGTTAGAAGATAAATATGGTGTTGCAGTAATACCAACTGATTGTACAAATCTTAATATGGAAGATGTAAATGATATCTTTGGTAAAATACTATATGAATTCCCTGTAGAAAGAATAAATTTAAATTTCCCAGGATGGGTAGATGGACTAACAGATGATCATTCATTAAAACAAGAACTATATACAAATATAAAAGAGGCATTTAAAGATACAAATGCAGTTAAGAATATAAATATGGGAATAGAAAGAGTAAATAGCTGTCAAATAGTTGAACAAACCATAATAAAAGAAATTAATCTAGGAAATGGTTCAGTAACATTAGATATTCAGCTACAAAACAATTTATTCTATCAAGTATTAACTGAAATAACAGGTGTAGAAGTAGAAAACGAAGCAGATTTATTCTCAACCATTTCTAATTTATCAGAAGTTAAGAAAAGATATGATAAAGTAGCAATAGCATTAGAAGAAGTTAAACAAAAAGGATATGGAATAGTTACACCTACAATGGAAGAATTAATATTAGATGAACCAGAAATGGTAAAACAAGGTTCAAGATTTGGAGTAAAATTAAAAGCAAAAGCTCCATCTATACATATGATTAGAGCGGATATCGAAACAGAGGTATCTCCAATAGTAGGAAGTGAAAAACAATCAGAAGAGCTTGTAAACTATCTACTTTCTGAATTTGAGAATGACCCAATAAAAATTTGGGAATCAAATATATTTGGAAAGAATCTACATGAATTAGTTAATGAAGGACTTCAAAACAAACTATATAGAATGCCAGAAGATGCACAAGAAAAACTACAAGAAACATTAGAAAGAATAATAAATGAAGGTAGTGGAGGATTAATCTGTATAATATTATAATATATAAATTAAAGACCGTGAGGTGGTTCCGAAAATTAGAAATTTGGAACCATCTCTATTTTTAGTTGCAAAAAAGTATAAACCATAATATAATTAGAAAAAATATATTTATATATGTCAAAAAAATGAATTGTCAAGTGAAAAAGGTAAATACAAAAAATAAATTTCTTTACTTTTTTTACAAAAAAATACATTCAAGTAATATATAATTAGGAGGAAGAATGAGTAATTTTAAATCAGGTTTTGTATCAATAATAGGAAGAACAAATGTAGGCAAATCAACATTAATTAATAGTTTAGTTGGAGAAAAAGTAGCTATTACTGCTGATAAGAATCAAACTACTAGAACTGCAATAAAAGCTATTGTAAACAGAGAGAATTCTCAAATTATTTTTATTGATACTCCAGGAATACATAAACCAAAAACAAAACTTGGAGAAACTATGAATGAAACAGCATGGGGAACAATTCCAGATGTTGATGTGCTATTGTTTATTATTGAAGCAACATCAGATAAAATTGGAAAAGGTGACAATTTTGTATTAGAGAAAATCAAGGAAAAAAATAAAAAGGCAATACTAGTAATTAATAAAATTGATTTAATAGAAAAAGAAAAATTACTAAAATTAATAGATTTGTATAGTAAGGAATATAATTTTGAAGCAGTAATACCAATATCTGCTTTGAAGAATGATAATACAGATAAAATACTTGACGAGATAGAAAAGCACATTCCAGAGGGACCAGCATATTATGATATTGAGGAGTATACTGATCAAACCGCAAGACAACTTATGGAAGAGGCGATAAGGGAAAAAGCATTAAAACTATTAGATCAAGAAGTGCCACATGGTATACTTGTAGAAGTAGAAAAAATGGAACTTAGAAAAACGACTAAAGGTCAAGATATATATGATGTTGAAGCAACAATATTTGTTCTTAGAAAATCACATAAAGGTATTGTAATAGGTAAAGATGGTTCAATGCTTAAAAGAATTGGAATGTATGCAAGACAAGATATGGAAAGAACTTTAGATACAAAAATAAATTTAAAATTATGGGTTAAAGTTAAAGAAGATTGGCAAGACAATCAAAGTATATTAAAAAGATTTAAAACTGAATAAAAAATATAAAATTACAAAAGATAAAATTAAAGGTGTGAATGATTAATTACTATAAAATTCTTTTGCACAAAGAGCGAGGAGATGAATGCATATGATAAAACAGATAGCATGGAATACCTTTAAGAATACAGGGAATATAGATACCTTTTTAGAATTGAAACAAGTAATGGATATAGAAGAAAATATGAAGGCGGAAAATAATGAAATTATTAAAAGTAAAGGGAGTAATAATTGCAGAAAAGACAGTAGCAGATTTTGATAAAATTTTAACAATATTAACACCAAATATGGGTAAGATTGAGGCAGCAGCAAAAGGGTCTAGAAGACCTAAAAGTCTTCTTATGGCTGCTACTCAATTTTTGTGCTTTGGTGAATATGTTTTATACAAAAGTGGTAACAATTATTCTATAAATTCTTGTGAAACAATAGAAGTGTTCTATGACATAAGAACAGATTTAGATAAACTAAAATATGCAGCACATATAACTAAAATTGTAAATGATGTAACAACTGAAAACCAAAATACATATAAATTAATGCAACTTTACTTAAATACACTATATATGATATCTGAAACGGATAAGAATCTAAGTTTAATTAATTCGGTATTTACATTGAGACTTTTATCAATAATAGGATTTAGACCAATGATAGATGAATGTAAAAACTGCAAAACTAAAGATGGTTTGACTTATTTTAGTTTTAAAGATAGTGGATTCAAATGCTCAGCGTGTAGCAAACAGGATAAAGGTGCAATAGAGATTTCACCAACTACAAAAGATGCTATAAGGTATATAATACTAGCAGATGCTAAAAAGATATTTTCATTTGAGGTTCCAGAAGATACAATAAAAGAACTAGAAATAATATCAAAAATATATCTGCAAGAGAAATTAGAAAAAGAATATAGAATTTAATAAAGGGGAAGTAAGAGAGTCTGCTTTTCCTTTATTTTGCGTTTTAGGAAAAATTTTCTTGCTTAAATCATAATATTAAGATATAATTAATATATAACTTAAGAAGAGGAGTTGGTTATTATGATGAACATAACAATAACAGGTAAAGATGTAAAAGCAACAGAAGCTATAAGGGACTATGTTGAAAAGAAAATGGAAAGAGTAGAAAAATATTTTGATGGTGATATGGAAGTATCTGTTACAATAAAAGCAGAAAAAACAGAACAAATTGCTGAAATGAGTGTAAAAGTAAAACAAGATACATATAGAGCTGTAACAGCACATAGAGACATGTATGCATCTATAGATAAAGATATAGACATACTAGAAGGACAAATAAGAAAATGGAAAACAAGAAAAGACAAAGCTAATAAAGATGACTCAATAAAAGTAATGGTAGGAAGTTTTGAAGAAGAAACAAAAATGGAAGATGAAATAATAAAGACAATTTATTATGACATTAAACCAATGACACCAGAGGATGCAAAATTGAAATTACAAGAAAAACCACAAGACAGATTTATAACATTTATAAATCAAGAAACAAACAAAGTAAATGTATTATTTAAATTAAAAGATAATAAAAACTTTGGATTATTAGAACCAGAAGCATAAACTAAAATATATAAAGAAGGCAGGAGCATATCTCCTGCCTTTATGTATGTTTAGAATAAACACAATAAAACCAAGAAAGATGCTTCTGCCACACAAACTATAACATTAGTTAATAAACTTATTTCATTTGGCTTTCAGCTTGTTGTATCATTTTTTTAACCATGTTACCACCGATTCTACCAGCTTCTTTAGCTGATATATCACCATTGTAACCGTTTTTTAAGTTAACTCCAACTTCTGAAGCTACTTCATATTTGAATTTATCTAAAGCTTCTTTAGCTTCTGGAACTAATCTTCTGTTTGAATTTGATGTTGCCATTCTTTTCACCTCCCAGGATATGAATTAAACATTTAAAAGCATTGTTTGCTTTTCAATAGTTATGATGTGCAGTTAATAAAAAAATAAACTAGAAATTTTTGCTAATTTTTTATTTAATATTGTAAAAAAATAAATTAATGATATATAATGATAAAAAAGCGGAGGTCATAATAATAAACATGTTTAAATTAATAACAATTGATATTGATGGAACACTTTTAAATTCATATGGAGAAGTTACAGATAGAAATAAACAAGCAATACAAAAAGCATTAGATAAAAATATAGATGTTGTTTTAACATCTGGAAGAATGCCAAAAGCAATACTTCCAATAGCAAGTGAGATAAATTCTAATAAATATTTAATATCTGGAAACGGAGCTGCGATTTATGATATAAAAAATGATAAAATAATTTATAATAATTACATGACTAAAAAGAAGGTTTTGGAGATTATTGATATATGCGAAAAAAATAGTATGTTTTACAATATATATACAAATAATTCAATATTAACTAAAACTCTTAATTACAATATTTTATATTATCATAATGAAAATAAAAAAAATCCAGAGGATAAAAGAATAAAAATAAATGTAATTAATGATTTACGAGAATATGTGAAAAATTATGAGGGAAATGATTTCCTTAAATTTACAATATGTGATAATGATAGAATGGTTTTTAAGAGTATAATTAATAAACTAAAAACTATTAGGGATATAGATGTTTTAGAAGTATCGCATATGTCTAAAAAGATAATAAAACATGGGACAGAAGATTTTGAGATTTCGTATTTTTATACTGAAATTTCAAATAAAAATGTTAATAAATGGTCTGCAATAGAAGAACTTATGAAAATTTTAAATATAACAAAAGAAGAAGTACTAGCAATAGGAGATAACATAAATGATAAAGAAATGATAGAAAATGCAGGAGTTGGAGTTGTTACTGGAAATAGTTCTCCTGTAATGAGACAGATTGCAGATGAAGTTGTTGCATCTAATAATGAAAGTGGTGTGGCACAAGCAATCGAAAAATATACAAAATGATTATTACACTAATATTACAAACATATTATATTTGAATTACAATCGCCTTAAATGTTGTTTTTGAGGCGATTTTGTTATAAAATATAATAAAATACTATGTTATAGGAGGAGTTTAATATGGTAGCAAATCCAATGCAGAAAAAAGCAAGAAATTCATTTTTACTAGGTATGGTAATTACACTTATAGTGTGTTTAATACTATTTGCTTTGTTTTATTTTTTAATAATAAATAAGGATAAAATAAATGAAAAAGAAAAAGGAAAAGAAGTAATAGCATATACTTTAAATCAAGATGTAAAATCTGGAGATGCTATTACACCAGATATGTTAACTCAAATGAAAGTTTACACTTCTATGTTACCTTCAAACTATATGGATAGTTCGGTTTTAGGATCTATGCAAGCACAAAGCGATGGAGGAAATATAATAGCTAAAGTAGATATGTATAAGAATACTGTTTTAACAAGCGACTTAGTAACTGCTAGTGATGCAATAATTACAAATGATGTAAGATATGTAGAATATAATATGCTTACACTACCAACTACAATATCAGTAGGAGATTATATTGATATTAGACTAACACTTCCAAATGGACAAGATTTAATAGTAGTGGCTAAAAGAGAAGTAAAATCATTGTTAGGAGATACAATAGGACTAGAATTAACTGAAGGAGATATTCAAATGATGGAAAGTGCTATTGTAGAAGCATATATAATGACAGCATCAAAATTATATGCAATACAATATGTAGAACCAGGAAATCAAGTAGCAGCTGTTAAAACATATACACCAACAACAGCAGTTCAAAATTTAATTGCTGCAAATAGAAATATTGGAAATGAAGCTAAATCTGCATTACAAGCAAGATTTGATCAAAATATGAGAGGCTATATAGATGGAGATAAAGGAGCTTATGCTTCACAACAAAAAGAAAATTTGGAGACTGGAATACAAAAACAAATTGAAGATGCAAAAGCAGCAAGAGAAGCATATTTATCAGGACTAACAAGTTACTAAACTAAATGAAGGAAAATGGGAGGCTATAAAGTTGAAAAAAGTAGGGTTTATAGGAGCATTTGAAAAAACAGATTTAATAGTATATGTTGCCAAAATTCTAACTGAAATAGGAAAGAGAGTATTAGTTGTGGATACTACTGTTTTACAAAAAGCGAAATATATTGTGCCCGCAATTGCCCCAACGAAATTCTATGTTACAGAATATGAAAAAATAGATATAGCAATTGGATTTGAAGATTTAGAATCAATTGAGCAATATTTAGGAGGTATAGAAACTAATTATGATATTGTTTTGATTGATATAGATTCTCCAGAAATGTTTGATTCATTCAATATGGTCAATTCTGATAGACTATATTTTGTTACAGCGTTTGATAATTACTCTTTAAAACGAGGTATAGAAATTATCGGAAATATGAGACCAAGATTAAGAATGACAAAAATATTATTTGAAAGAGATATAATTCAGGAAAACGAAGCATATTTAAACCTTTTATCAATTACATTTCCTATTGATTGGGAAAGGGATAGCTTGTATTTCCCATATGACCAAGGAGACTTAACAGCGATTATTGAAAACCAGAGAGTAGCAAAAGTAAAATTTAAAAATCTGAGTGATCAATACAGAGATTCTTTATCTATGCTTGCTCAAGAAATTGTACCAGAAACAAGAGCTGGAATTGTAAGAAAAGTTATGAAAAATATATAAGGAGATTAAAGATGGCAATAATATCATTTTGTAGTAATGGAAAAGGTGAAACTGGAAAAACAGCATCAATAGCTGCAATAACAACATACCTTGCAATACAACATAATTATAAGATATTAATTTTGGATACTAAATATAATGATTATTCTTATCAAGATTGCTTTTGGAAAGAAGACAAAGCAATAAAACTAATACACAATGATAATGGAAGAACTAATATAGCATCTGGAATTAGCGGACTTTCTAAAGCAATACTTAGTAACAAAACATCTCCTGAAATCATAACAAATTATACAAAAATAGTTTTTAGAGATAGATTAGAAGTACTAACAGAAGTTAATACTGAAAGAGAAGAATACGAAATGCATAAAAAGTTATTTAGAGATATAGCCAAAATAGCTGGCAGATATTATGATTTAGTATTTGTTGATATTGACAGTAAATTAGATGATCATATTACTAATTCGATTTTAGAAATTTCAGACTTGATAGTGACTAATTTATCACAAAAGATGAGACATATTAATGATTACTTAAAAACAAAACAAGAAAATATGATATTTCAAGATAAGGCTGTTATACCACTTCTTGGAAGATATGATAAACATTCAAAATATTCAGCAAAGAATATAGCAAGATATATGAGAGAAAAAGAAGGAGTATCTTCTATTCCATATAACACTTTATTTTTTGAAGCATGTAATGAAGGAGAAGTTGCTGACTTTTTTATAAAATTTAGAAAAATAAATCCAAAAGATAAAAATGCATTATTTATAGAAGATGTTAGAAAAACATCAGAAAGAATAGTTTATAAATTACAAGAATTACAAATGAGGATGTAAGCGAGGTGTTCGTAAAACATGAATGTTACAAATATTTTATTAACATTTGTTGTGTTAATATTAGCAGGAGTATTAATTAAATATTTTATAGAGAAAAATAAAAATGCAACTGAAGAAGAAGCAGTAGATGTTGATGATAAAACATATACAATTGAAAAAATGACTGAGTTTGTAAAGAGAAGACTTGATGAGATTACAAAAATTAACCTTTATGATATCGGTCTTTCAGAAGAAGAACTTAAAAGAAGAAAAGCAAAAAAATACGAATTAAAGAAAGCTTTAAAAGGTTGTACATATGGAGATGTAAATGACAAGAGATATGTTAAAGAATTAATTTATGATTTATTAGCTAAAGAATATGGAGTTACAGAGGTTAATATATCTAGAGCAATACCTTTTGATATTCCATCACTTCTTACATCTCAAGATAAGTTTGACATATTGATATATATGTATAAAAAGGACTTTGGATATGAAGCATTAACACAAATTATTAAGAAATATAATTTAGCAACATTAAAATATATAGCAGGTGAAGCAAAACCTTGTTATGTTATAACAAAAGAAGAAATAGATGATATATTTGAAAAAGAAGATTTAACATTAGATTTTCAAGACAAATTAAATGTTTTAGTACAAAGAATATATCAACACTATAAAGGATATAGCAGTATAGATGAAATAAGAGACATGAATATAGATGGAGTATCAGGTGGTGTATCTGGTCTTCCAGAAAGTTTCTTAAGCCAAGTTGCACAAACAGATGGAGATTATTTAGACCAAATTGCAGAGCATAAAGTTCCAAGAGCATGTGATAGTATTTGGATATTCTTCCAAGGTAAATCAATTCGTTTAGCATTTCTTTCATTTGGAAAGGAAAGCGAACTAAAAAGAGTATGTCAAAATATATACAAATATAACAATCCAGGACAATTATCAGATACTAACGGATTTAAGATTAATGAAATGAAAGATGGATCTCGTGTTGTTGTTGTAAGACCAAGTTTCTCAGAAACATGGGCATTCTTTGTAAGAAAGTTTGATGTAAAGAGAGCAACTTTAGAGCAATTAATAACAGCACCAGGAAAAGAAGACGCAATTGATTTATTAAAATTCTTAGTAAAGGGTGCTAGAATTATATCACTTACTGGTGAACAAGGTTGCCGGAAAAACAACAATGCTTATGGGTATGATAGAAAATATATATGAAACAATGAACATAAGGGTTCAAGAAACAGCATTCGAGTTACACTTAAGAAAGATATATCCAACAAGAAACATATTATCATTTAGGGAAACAGAAACAATTTCAGGACAAGCAGGTCTTGACGTTCAAAAGAAAACTGATGGTAGTGTTAATATCATAGGTGAGGTTGCAACAGATCCTGTTGCATCTTGGATGATACAAGCAGCACAAGTAGCATCTAAATTCACATTATTTACTCACCATGCTAAAACATTTCCAAACCTAGTTACAGCACTTAGAAACTCAATGCTTAGAACTGGTGTATTTACAGATGAAAAAACAGCTGAAGAACAAGTTATTCAAGTATTGAATTTTGATGTGCATTTAGTAAAAGACTTTAGAGGTAGACGTTATATAGAAAGAATAACAGAATGTATACCAGTAGAAGATAAAAATGAATATACATATGACCATAGAAAAGAAAAGACTTTAGAAGGTAAAATGGATAAATTTATAGATAATGCAACAAATTATTTTTCTAAGGTAACGAATAGAGAACTATATAAATATGTAAATATATTAGAATATAGAAATGATGAATACGTTATAACAAACAAAATATCTGATTATAACTTAAAAGAAATGCGTAATAATATGGATGAAGCAGATCTAGAAGAATTTGACAGATTTGTAGAAAGAAATTGGGGAAGTGCTTCTAAAGCAATACCTGTATCTGCAGATGTAGAAGTACCAAAAAGAAGAGGAAGACCTAGAAAAGTATAGTACCATATAACAAGTAAGAGGTGAAATAAACCATGTCAAATCAAACATTATTTTATATAATGGGAATAAGTGGCGGGCTATTTGTATTTGTAATAATAGCTTATTTCATCATGCAAAAAATGTTAAATAAAAGTGAGTTTAAAAGGATAAGACAATTAAGAGAAGGTACAAAAGAAAAGAAATTCACTTCAGATATATTATACCAAAAAGTATATATTTATCTTATAAGAATACCATTTCTAAAAAGATATGTAGCAAAATTAAGAAGAAAACTAGAAATTATAAATGTAGATGACGAATATTTAACAAGAAGGCAAACATCAAAAATCATGATAAATGCAATTCTTATAATAGTGCCACTTACAATATTTATAATAGTGTTAACTCATAGAGATACATTGTTATTATCAATATTACTTCTTTTTGAGGTATTCTTAATTGAAACAATAATGGCAGGAATGGTTGATAAATTAGATACAAAACTATTAAAACAACAAGTTGGATTTTTTGCAGAAATAAGACATGCATATCATGAATTTAATATGGTTGAAGAAGCTATATATGAGGTATCACAAAAAGATCAATTAGAAATCTCAAGACAGGGAGAAAAAATATATGAGATATTAACATCAGATGATCCAGAGACAGAGCTTGAGAAATACTATGATATAGCACCAAATAGTTATTTAAAAGAGTTTGCAGGTGTATCATTTTTAACAAGAGAATTTGGTGATAGAACAGATAGCAATGGTGCATCACTATATTTAAAAAACTTAAATAATATAACAGAAGAAATGCAATTAGAAATTTTGAAGAGAGAAAAATTAGATTATGTATTTCAAAGTTTATCAGTGATTGCTCTAGTTCCAGTATTATGTATGGAACCTTTGAAAAATTGGGCAGTAAATAATTTTTCATTTACTTCTAGTTTTTATAATGGAAAATTAGGATTTTTAATTCAATTATTGTTAGTAATAGTAACATTTATATGTTATCTATTAACAAGAAAACTTAAAGATAATACATCAAGAGGTAATGATTACAGAGATCCAAATAATTGTTGGCAAATGAAGATATATAAAAATGCAATAGTGAAAAAAATAGTTGATCTATTTATACCTAAAAAGAGAACAAAAGAATATAAAAAAGATGTTAATCTTTTGAAAGATGCAGCATCAAAACAAAAAATGGAAGCATTCTATGTGAATAGAATTGTAACATGTATATCAGTATTTGTAGCATCACTATTCATATTTACTCAAATGCATAATGTAGCATCTGATTTTATATATGAAAATCCAACATCAGAATATAATATACTTGGAACTATGACTGAAAGAGAAGAAAAAAATGCAATTGCACTTACAGAGCAAGACAACTATTTCTTAGATAGATTAAAGGGGCAAAAACTTACATTAGATCAAGTTAAGGTAGAAGTGAAATTTTCAGAATACTATAAAGATGCAACTGACAAAGAAATAGAAGTGGCAGCAAAAAGAATTGATGGAAAACTAAAGGTTGTAAACAAAGAATATTTAAAATGGTTTGAATGGTTACTTGCATGTGTATTTGCACTTGCTGGATATTTTGCACCAAAATGGATTTTAATGTTCCAAAAAGTAATGAGAAAATTAGAAATAGAAAATGAAGTAATGCAATTCCAAACAATTATATTAATGCTTATGAAAATTGAAAGAGTTAATGTTGAAATGATATTAGAATGGCTTGAGAGATATTCTAATATATTTAGAGAGCCAATAACAAAATGTGTTAATAACTATGAGGCAGGAGCTTGGGAAGCATTAGAAGAATTAAAAAATGAAATTAATTTTGAGCAAATGATACGTATAGTAGAAGGTTTGCAATCAGCAGTAGAAAAAATACCTATTAATGAAGCATTTGACGAACTAGATAATGAAAGAGAATATTATCAAGAGAAGAGAAAAGAGTCAAATGAGAGATTAATAAAAAGAAAAGGTATGATAGGAAAAGCAATTGGATTTACTCCAATGATAGGATTATTTGTAGGATACTTAATTGTGCCATTAGTAGTAATAGGATTGTTAAGTATGACAAATGCATTTGGTACTATGTCTACAATGATGTAAAGGAGAAAATTTATGGAGAATGCATCAAAAGCATTGATTATTGCAGGTAGTATACTACTTGCAATGATGATATTATCATTAGTTGTGTATGTAGCTTCATCTATGACAGGCATAGCTGAAAGCGAGGAGAGAAGAACACTAGCAGAGCAAACAGCTGAATTCAATAAAAGCTATTTATCATATAACAAGAGCAGAATGTATGGGACAGATGTGATATCTGTATATAATAAAGCTGAAGATAATAATACAAAGAATAAAGACAATGCAGAGTATAAAATAGATATAAAAGTATTAGATGAAAAAGGAAATAGCATTCAAGTAAGTCGTGATCAAGAATTTAAAATGACTATTTTTAAATGTGAAAATGTAGAATATAGTCAGATAACAGGAAGAGTAAATAAAATGACTTTTAAGAAGGTTTCAATATAAGATAACAGATAAGTTTGAGGAGATAGGTTATGGAGAATGCATCAAACGCATTGCTAATATCTGGTGGTATATTAATAGCAATGCTTATAATAGCAATAGCAGTTGTTATATTTTCTAACTATGGTGAATTAGGACAGACATATGATCAAACATTACAAGCAACAGAAATACAAAAATTCAATACAAATTTTCTAAAGTTTGAAGGAAAAACAGATATTTCAATACAAGAAATAGTTACACTTGCTAATTTTGCTAAACAGTATAAAGAACAAACAGAAACTGATATTAAAGTTATAATACAAGGAGAAGGAAACATAGTGTCTAAGGGAGATACTACAAAATTAATAAAAGAGTATTCAAATAAGAAGTTTAAATGTGGTAATATAACAGATCAGAATTATTTTACTGAGGGAAATGAAATTGGAAAGATAAAATCAATAAATTTTATGGTTACTAACAAATAAAAAGTTATAAAAAATGTTGCATATTGTAATAAAAAACAGTATAATTGAAGGAGGAGACATATAATGAAACAAACTTTTTTTATAGTGTTAGCAGTTATTTTTATCATAATATGTATTACATGTGTAATTTTAATAGATATAAAAGCTGAAAAAAGTGAAATAAAAAAAGAAAATATGGAATATGAAAAATATATAAATAATGAAATATTAGGTACAGATTTAGCAACTCTAATAAGTAAATCAATTGATAATAACGAAAGAAATCAAGTACAAAAAGATGAAAGAGGATATTATATAGAAAATGGAATTAATAGTATAAAAATTGATTTAAAAATGACAACAATAGATAAAACATATCCAATGGAAGAAATATATAATAATCAAATGACAGCATTTGTTAAAAACTTTAACTTAATTAGGTTTAAATGTGTAAATATTGAATATCACAAGAAAACAGGCAAAATATCAAAATTAGTTTTTGAAGAATTATAAATAGTTTTTAATGTTTTAGTGTGGAAATGCTAAAGATAAAATAAACAATATTCAAAGGAGGAAAAAATTATGGAGAATGCATCAAAAGCTTTAATCATTGCAGGAGCTATATTAATATCAATACTATTAATTAGCATAGGAATAATTTTAATTAATTCAGGAAGAGACGTAACATCAACAGGTGTTTCAGGAATGAATAGCCAAAAGATCCAAACTTTTAATAGCCAATTCACACCATATGAAGGAACAAAAAAAGGATCAGAAATAAGAAGTCTTTATAATACAGTAAATGCAAGTAATGCAACTGATGAGATACATCAGGTTTCAGTTACAGGAACAACTTCAGCAGCTTCATTAGTAGCTACTAAAAATTACACAGTAACATTAAAATATGCAACTGGAAGCGAAAAAAATACAGAAAAAGGCTATATCTATGAAATAAATGTAAAATAATAGAGGATAAGTTATGGAAAACGCAACAGACGCATTAAAAATTGCATTTGCAATATTTGTATTTGTAATTGCAATCACAGTGGCTTTTTCACTAATATCACAAGCAAAAACAACATCAGATCATATTTTGTTTTATGCAGATAAAACTAATTTTTATGATAGGTTGGACTCAAAAGAAAAAAATAGAGTAGTTTCAACTTCTGATATTATTTCAACTTTATATAAGTACTATAAAGAATCACTATGTATAACTATTAAATTGGGCAACAGTGATAAAGATACATATAAATTTGATTTGAATTTGTCAAAAGAAGATTTAGACAAATTTGAATTAAATCAATCACCATCTACACAAAAAGAAGCAGAGAATATGATAGAGAACTTTATAAATAAAATATTAAAGCCGTATGCTAGCCATAAATTTGTGGAAGAATTTGTAGAAGTACCAATTAGTGGAATATATGAAGTTGGGGAAGATGATACTGAAATAACATTATCATCTGGGGGAAAAAAAGTATATATAACATATAAATTAGTTGATTAGATTACAGAGCTTTGCCTCTGCCTAATCGAACTAATTAATAATGAATGATGAATAGATCTATGTTCATTATTCACTATTAATTAGATATAAAACAAATATTATTAGAAGATATAATCAAAACCATTAAGGAGGATGTTAATATGAGTGATACATTGATAACTATTATAGCTATATTTTTAGCAGCAACATTAATGTTTCTTGTACCATTAATGTCAGTATCAGAAAAAAACGATAAGATAGCACAAAATGTTTGGGATACAGCGGTATCAGAATTTGTAGATACAGTATCAAATGCAGGTTCAATAAAACCAATTGATTATGAGGCACTTGAACAAAAATTAGCGGCTACTGGAAATACATTTGATATAACAATTGAAGTTCAACACTTAGATGAGAATCCTGGTAAAAAAGCAACTATTACTTCAGGTGATTTAATAGGAGAAAATGTACGTTATTCAACATTTACACAAGAGATCTTGAATTATATGTATAATCCTACTACAGGTGATACTACAAATTATCCATTAAAAAAAGGTGATTATATAATAGTAACAGTAAAAAATACAAATAAGACATTTGCACAATCACTAAGAACATTTGCTTTTAAAGTAACAGGACAAGGTACATATGAATTGGCATCATCAGACTCAAGTATGGTTGTAAATAGTGGAAGATAATAATAATTAGAATGTGAGATTATGAAGTGAGAGGTGAAATGGAAGTTTAGAATATAGATTCCATTTTAAATCTCACTTTCTTAGAATATAAAATGAGGTGAAAAAATGAAATTATCAAATTTATCAGTAATATTTATAATTATAATAATACCAATAATATTAGTATTTTCATATTACATCTCTCTTCAAGTTGAGACAATAAATATGCAAACCTCATATAATACAAAACTATTGGATTCTACAAAAGAAGCAATAGAGGCATTTGAAATAAATACAGTTGAATGGAATAATGCATATAATGAAACTTCTGATTCAAAACGTAGAAATATAATGGCATCAATAAATACATTCACAACATCTTTTGCAAATAGTTTGGGAATAAGTGGAGCAAGTAGAGAAGATATATTAACATATATACCAGCAATTGCTTGTACTTTATATGATGGTTATTATATATATTCTCCAGCAGAAACAAGAGAAGTTATAAAAGATGAAAATGGTGTAGCAGTATTTATGACAGAAGATCTGGCAAAAGGAAGAAAAGGGAATCTTATATCTGGTTATAGATATAATGAGAAAGAAGATGGAAAAATTTTATACCAATGTGAATCTAGTTCTTATAAATATAATGGGCAACCATTTACATTGGATCCAGATAAAGCAAAAACCACATATTCACATATCTTAAAACCATTTGCATCTTATTCAGCAAGATATAAAAATGGAAACACAGATATAATAGTAAATTATACATTGGATAACTACATTACTATATATGGTACAGTAAATGGGAAATATCAAATTAAATCAGGTTATTTAATTAATAGTATTAGTATTACTGAGCCAAACACAGAAACTATAAGAGAAAAAATTAATTATACTTATAATGATAGAAATTATCTTAAAGAACATATATATGTATATGCAGATGACAATACTAAAGTATATTTTGATGGAAACATTGCATTTCAAGTAAGTGCTACAGGAGAAAGAACAGACTTATCTGACATTAGTCCAAAGTATAAGATAGTAGTAAATAGAAATGGAACAAAGTATTATCAAGCATTAAGTAATTATGCTGTTAATGATAAAAATATAGAAAGAGGAGCTTACTATACAGAAAAAGGAAATCCTGACAGTAAAGTAGAAAATCATCCAAATATAGATATAAAAAAAGATGTTAGTGCTAGAAATTATTATTATGAATCAAAAGTGTTTTCAGATTGGGTTAAAGCAGAATTAGGAAATATAACAATAAATAATATGCAGAATGTAGAAGAAGACAAATCTATATATGGAGCTGAAGAAAGTCAAATATTTAGTATAAGTGATAAAAACAATCCTGAAAATGAAGGCTCTATATTTAATATGCATAAAAGAGAAGTAATAAGACAATCATTAATTAGCAATTTAAATCAAGCAATAACATCATATAGCCGTAATTCCGCAGGAGATTATCAATTACCTGTACTTACAGAAACAGATTGGGATCATATTTTAAGAAATGTATCAATAATAACATTTGTACAAAATATTCCAATAGGAATGAAATATTATAACAATTATGCTGTAGCAACAAGCACAAGTAATAATGAATATGTAAATCCAGATGGAATATATCTTAGCGGAGAGAGCGACGAATATTATCATATGCCTTACTGTGAAAAAATGCTTGGAAATAATATAATAGGCTATAGGAATACAGATTATACTCTTAGATCATACGAGGTAAATGATGAAATGAAATATTATTATAGACATGAAAATCATGCAAATCAAGAGTGCTATTATTGCTTAGTGCAAAGAAGCTTATATATTGAGAGTAATGGGGAGAAACGAACAAGGCAAGAAAAGGCTTATAAAACAGCACTTGCTAGAGAAAGATATGTTTCTCATGAATTTAGATAAAATAAAAAAACTGATTTCTTAGTATTTCAAATTTTAGGAGGGGGCTTAAATATGTGATTATATTTTGATTGCATATTTAAGCTCCTTCTTTATTTTTTATGCAGTAGAAAACGGTTTAAAAATGAAAAAATGGTTATCATAGAAGTAGGGAGAATTATTTTTATGAAAAAGAATTTTTTAAGAATCTGTTTAATATTTTTTCTACTTTTGATTTTAGTATATGTAACTAATATTACCGCTATACCTAGTAGTATTGTTTTATTCAAAGGAGAAGAACTGAATTTAGGTGCTGTTTTAGGAGTATCACTAAGGGAGGGGGATAGTGCGTATTCAACTATAGAAACATCTACTGTTATTAATAATGAGAATAAAGTGGAAAAGAAAAAGATAACACTAAGTTTATTTAATTTAATAGATATTAAAGATGTTGAAGTTAATACTATTCCAAAAGCAAAAGTAATTCCTCTTGGGAACTCAGTAGGATTAAAACTATATACAAGTGGAGTATTAGTAGTTGGAATGACAGAGATTGATGGACAAAAACCATATGAGAATACAGGAATTGAAGAAGGGGATATGATTGTAGAAATAAATCAAAAGGAAGTTACTTGTACATCTGAATTATTGAATTGTGTTAGTGGTTCAAAAGGCGAAAAATTAGATGTAAAATATATACGAGATGGAGAAGAGTATGTATCAACTATAGCCCCTATAAAAACTAAAGATAATGAATATAAATTAGGACTATGGGTGAGAGATCGGAGCGGCAGGAATTGGAACAATGAGCTATTATGAACCTTCAACAAATAAATTTGCGGCATTAGGACATGGTATAATTGATATAGACACAGATGAATTAATAAATATATCTAGTGGAGAATTAGTAACATCAAAGATATCTTCAATTGTCAAAGGAAAAGAAGGAATTCCTGGAGAGATAAAAGGAAGCATAGTCCGGAGGTGAAATAATTGGAAATGTTAATATTAATACAGATTTTGGAATTTATGGAAGTATAAGTAATAACAGTAAATTAAGTGTTAGTAGTAATAATGAAATTGAGGTAGCTACTAGGGAAGAAATAAAAACAGGAAAAGCAAAAATATTATTAGATATAGAAAATGGAGTAAGACAGGAATATGATATAGAGATAACAAGAATATATAAAAACAACAATATAAACAACAAAAGCATGCTTATAAAAGTAACAGATGATAGGTTATTAGAATTAACAGGAGGGATAGTGCAGCGGAATGAGTGGAGCACCAATAATACAAGACAATAAATTTGTGGGAGCAGTAACACATGTATTAGTAAATGACCCTAGCACAGGATATGGGGTATTTGGAGACTTAATGATAAAACAATCAAGAGAAATAAGTTAATGTCACAAAAAGTAGAAATCTATCATAATATATAGTATATCCTAATAAAATAGGGAGGTGCTTTTATATTATGGAACCACAAGTAGATATATGTTTTAAAAAAGACAAAAAAAGAAGATGTTGTATAGACTTAGTAATATTCATTCTATCAATACTAATTGCTTTTGTAATTGGATTATTAATAGGAGCGGTAACAAGTATACTAGTTTTAATAAACTTAGGAGCAATATTAGTATTCTTAGCTACTTTAGTATTATTATTGGTATTGAGAATAATAAACTTAATATGTAATAAAAAGAAAAATTGTTGCTAGTTTTAAATATTTATATCCCTTATGACTTAGTTGTAAGGGATATTTTCTTTTTGTTTTGGGTAACAAAAAATATAAATCTGCATATAATAAACATGAATATAAATCAGGAGGTTTTTATGTGTGGTTTTGTAGGATTTGCTAATTTAAATAGAGATATATCGAAAGATATACATATAATAAAAGAAATGAATTCTAAATTACAAAAGAGAGGACCAGATGAAGAAGGGTATTATACAGATACAAATATAAATTTAGGTCATAGAAGATTAATAATAATAGATGCTGAAAATGGAAAACAACCAATGAGTGCAAGATATAATGATACAACATATACAATAGTCTACAATGGTCAAATATATAATAAAGATGAAATAAGAAAAGATTTGACAGAATTAGGATATGAATTTAATCGGGTATTCTGATACAGAAGTATTACTAAAGGCATTTATTGAATATGGTACCAATGTTTTAAATAAGTTAAACGGAATTTTTAGTTTTGCCATATGGAATAGCAAAAGCAAAGAATTATATTTAGTTAGAGACCAATTTGGAATAAAACCATTATACTATACAGTTATAGATAATACGATTGTTTTTGCATCAGAAGTAAAAGCATTACTTTGTTTTCCTAAAGTAGAAGTTAGTATTGATAAACAAGGAATATGTGAATTATTTGGGCTTGGTCCAGCACATACTCCTGGAGTAGGAATATTTAAAAATATACATGAATTAAAGCCAGCTCACTTTTTAGTGTTTAATAAATCAGGAATTCATGTTGAAAGATATTGGAAATTAGAGAGCAAAGAACATAAAGATAGTTTTGGAAAAACATGTGAGACAATAAGAGATTTGCTGGAAGATTCAATATCTAAACAGCTAGTATCAGATGTGCCTATTTGTACAATGTTATCAGGAGGATTAGACTCTAGTATAATAACTGCATATGCAAGCAACTATTACAAGAGTAAAGGACTTCCAAGATTAGATACATTTTCAGTAGACTATGTTGACAATGATAAGAATTTTGTGAAAAGTGATTTCCAACCAAATTCAGATAATTACTATATAGATATAATGAGAAAGAAATTTGACACAAACCATCATCAAATAGTAATAGATACTCCTGAACTTGCTAATAGCTTAGAAGAGGCAATGGTAGCAAGAGATTTTCCTCGGAATGGCTGATGTTGATTCATCTCTATTACTATTCTGTAAGAATATAAGTAAGAATGCAAAAGTTGCAGTTTCTGGAGAATGTGCTGATGAAATATTTGCGGGGTATCCATGGTTTTTTAGAGAAGATGCTTTAAATAGCAATACATTTCCTTGGTCTATTGCTCTAGATGAGAGACAAAAACTGTTGAATCCAGAAATAGCTAAAGAAGTTAATTTAAAAGAATATATAGATTTTAGATATAAAGAAAGTTTAAATAATGTAGATATTCTTGATACAGATTCAAAAGAAACAGCAGAGAAAAGAAAAATATCATATTTAACTATTAATTGGTTTATGCAAACACTTTTAGATAGAGCAGATAGGATGTCAATGCAGAATGGATTAGAGCTTAGAGTTCCTTTTTGTGATTATAGAATAGTAGAATATATGTGGAATATTCCTTGGGAAATAAAAGCGTTGAATGGAAGAGAAAAGGGGCTTTTAAGATACATTGTAAGAGATTTACTTCCAGAAGAAATAGTAGATAGGAAGAAAAGTCCATATCCTAAAACACATAATCCAACATACCTTTTAGCTGTGAAAAATAAATTAAAGAAAATAATGTATAATAAAAATTCACCTATAAATAATTTATTAAATAGGGAATATATAATGGATATAATAGAAACAGATGGAAAGGCATTTACAAGACCATGGTTTGGGCAATTAATGACAGGGCCACAACTTATGGCTTATCTTTGCCAAGTAAATATGTGGCTTGAGAAGTATAATCCTAAGATTGATATATAAGAAAATATAATACAAAAAAGTGGTCATAGATTGTGACCACTTTAATATATATTAATTAATAGATAATTTATCATTTATTGTATTACAAATTAATTCCGATGCTTTTTCTACACCTAATGAATCACTATTTATGCATATATCATAATTTTCATAATCATCCCAAGCTTTTTCAGTATAGTATTTATAATGGTTTGCTCTTAATTTGTTAATCCTATTAATTTCTTTTTTAGCTTTTTCTTTGCTAAGTCCATAAATTTGCGTTGCTCTTTTGATTTTATCTTCCATATTGCTATATATAAATATTTTTGTAACATTGGTATTATCTTTAAGAATAAAATCGGCACATCTACCAATAATTACACAAGATTCTTTTGATGCAATATCTTTTATAATTTCTGCTTCTTTTAAATATAATTCATCAGCATTATTTATCCCATAATAATACCCAGTATTTAAACTAGAAAGTTTTTCTCTTTTTTGTTCATTTTTCTCTATGTATTCTTCAGATAATCCAGTTTTTTCAGCTACTTTTGTAATAAAGCTCTTATCATAAAATTTTATGCCTAGTTTTTCAGCAACTAACTTACCTATATATCTTCCGCCAGAACCATATTCTCTAGATATAGTTATAACAAAATTGTCGTCTAAAGTAGATATTGTATTTGAGTCATTACTTACTATATTTTGTTTAAGTGTGCTATTTCCTAAATGTTTTATTTCAATAATCAAGAATATTGCTGAAATAGTAAATGCAAGGCCATCTGCAACAGGACCAGCATATAGAATACCTATTAATCCAGAAATTTTACCAAATATTACAATAGCAGGTACTAGAAATAATATTTGTCTAGATGAAGATAATAATGCACTTTTTATACTTTTTCCAATAGCTTGGAAGAATATTCCCGCAGGTATTTGAATACCATTTACAATACAAAGCATCAAATATATTCTAAATGATAAGCAAGCAAATTCCATATAAAGTTCATCTCCACTACCAAAGATAGAAATTAATTTATCTGGTATTGCTTGGAATAATATAAATGCAATCATGCTAATTACTACACTTGTACCTAAAACTATTTTTAAAGTTTGTTTTACTCTATCATATTTTTGAGCTCCATAGTTATATCCAAGTATTGGTTGTGCACCAACTGCAATACCAACAATAATGCTATTTAATATTTGATTGATTTTCATAACAATACCTTGTACAGTGATAGGTATTTCTGAACCGAAATTTTGAAGAAGCTCCATATTTTGCAAGGAAATTATTCATAAATGATGCAACTAAAACAAAACTCATTTGAGTTATGAAACTACTAATACCAAGCATAGACACTCTTTTTACAACTTTCATTTCTAATTTTAAGTCAGATTTATTTATTGTTATAGATTTAAATTTTCTAGTATATATAATATTAATCAAAAATGTTACAAATTGACTTATAATAGTTGCAATCGCTGCTCCTTGTACACCCATTTTAAATACAAATATAAAGATAGGGTCAAGAATAATATTTAAAACAGCACCAGAAACCATTGACATCATTGCATATTTTGGATTTCCATCAGCTCTAATAATAGAGTTTAAAGTTGTACCTATCATAACAAATGGAATTCCTATTGCAATAATATATCCATAATTTAATGCATAATCTCTTAATACATCTGTACAACCAAATAGATTTAATAATTGAGGTAGAAATACTAATGATATAAGGCATAAAAGCAAAGATATGATTATAGAAACCACGATTCCATTGGCAACACCTTTTGCAGCTTCTTTATTTTTCTTTTCTCCTAATTTTAAACTTAAATATGCAGATGAACCATCACCAAACATTAAAGCGAATGCCAAGCATACCATAGTTAAAGGGAAGACAACATTTGTTGCTCCATTTCCTAAATAACCTACGCCCCAACCAATAAATATTTGATCAACTATATTATATAAAGAATTAACTAATAAAGATATGATGCAGGGAATAGAGAATTTTCTTATTAATTTTCCTATTTTTTCTTTTCCTAAAATATTTTCTTCAGTTTCCAAAATCTTTCCTCCTCTAAAACAAAAAAATACAACACATTTGGTGTTGTTCGTTAGTCATTGTTCTTAGAACAATGTACGTTTCCATTAATTATTACTAAGATATTTTAGCATTTTTAAAGAAAATTGTCAAACTATTTAAAAGGAAAAGGGTAGAAAAATTTCTACCCTCTTTTTAGAACTCTGTTCGATCATATACTTGCAAAATAGATTTACCTATATTGTAACTATCAATATCTGTATGCTTAATATAATTTAAGAATCTCTTATATTTGTTAAGATCATACTTACAGAAGTGACAAAACACTTCAAGACAGCAGTTCTTAAATCCATCGTTATTTGGATAAACAGTACATCCATTTGGAGTATTATCTTTCCAAAATCTAACATAAGAAACCTTTTTTTCACTGGATACTTGAATTATTATATGTAGTCCCTTTTTGTATGAACAGAATTTTCTTGGCATATTAAATTCCCCTAAAACGAATTCGTTTTACAACGAAATTGAAATGATAATATTTTAATTCAATTACGATGCTGACCTCAAAGCTGTAAAACGGAATAATAATGAAATGAAGTAAATCATTTATACTATTATACTACGAAGTTATGTAAATTACAATAAAAATATATAATATTATTTAATCTATCTATATAATTATTATCTTATATTTTAGAAATTGCAAAACAAAAGTTCACAAAAGTCAATAATAAATTGGAAATATTTAGACAATATCTGTCGACAACTTATATTTCTTAAAATTTCCTTAATACATATTGTAAAAAGTAAAGTTTTAATATAGAATAAAAACGTAAATCAATTAAAGAGAGGTACTAATATGGCTGAAATTTTAAATGGAAAAGAAGTTTCACAGAAAATAAAAGAAGAGTTAAAAAAAGAAGTAGAAGAATTAAAGGGAAATAATATATTTCCAAAACTTGCAGTAATAATGGTTGGAGAAGACCCTAGTTCTAAAATATATGTAAGAAATAAAAGTATAGCATGCATGGAAGTTGGAATAGAATATGAAGAATATCTATTAAATGATAATACTACAATGGACGAATTACTTGGATTAATAGATAAATTAAATAAAGATGATAGCGTTAATGGAATACTTCTTCAAAGTCCAATACCTAGAGGATTGGATATTAATGAAGCATTTAAAGCTATAGATCCTAAAAAAGATGTTGATGGATTCAATCCTTGTAATGTTGGAAAACTTTGCTTAGGTCAAGATTCATTAGTGTCTTGTACACCATATGGAATAATTAAACTTTTAGAAGAATATGGAATCAATATAGAAGGTAAAGATGCAGTAGTTGTAGGAAGAAGTAATATTGTTGGTAAACCAATGATGCAATGCTTACTTAATAAAAATGCAACAGTAACAATTTGCCATTCAAAAACTATAAAGCTAGAAAGAGCAACACAAAAAGCAGATATATTAGTAGTTGCTATAGGGAAACCTAAATTTATTACCAAAGATATGGTAAAAGAAGGAGCAATAGTAGTTGATGTTGGAATAAATAGAGGAGAAGACGGAAAGTTATGTGGGGATGTAGATTATGATGGAGTAGCTGAGGTTGCATCATACATTACTCCTGTCCCTGGTGGTGTAGGACCAATGACAATTGCAATGCTTATGAATAATATTGTAAAAGCAACAAGGTGGCAACAATCAAAATAACAAATGAATGAAAGAGAAGGATATAAAAGGTTTAAATAAAGAGGAATAACTTGGGGGCTATAATTAAAAGGAGGTATTATGAAAGAAGATATCAGATACTGGATTTGGCTCTCAAGAATAGAAGGATTAAATCCTAAAGTATTAAATGATTTAATTAAAAAGTATAAGCATCCCAAGACATTATGGGATAAAACTAAAGAAGAATTAATACAAGAAGGAATGAAAGAAGCTTATGCAAATAAGATAACAGATTCTAAATACAGAGTAGGTCTTGATAGGTATTTAGAATATATGAAAAGCAATAACATTGGCATTATTAATATATATGATGAAAATTATCCAGATAAACTAAGAAAAATTTATGATCCACCTATTGTGATGTATGTAAAAGGAAATAAAGAAATACTAAATAAAAAAGGAATGGCAATAGTTGGATGTAGATTATGTACAAAATATGGAGAAGCCCAAGCAAAAAAATTGGCATATAACTTGTCTATGAATAATATTAATGTAATAAGTGGACTGGCAAGAGGAATAGATTCACATGCACATAACGGGTGTTTAATGTCATCTGGAAAGACGATAGCAGTTGTAGGATGTGGATTAGATAGAGTTTATCCTGAGGAAAATAAAGGATTATTTAATCAAATTATAAATCAAGGTGGAGCAATCATTTCTGAATATGTAATTGGAACAAAGCCACTAGCAAGAAACTTTCCAAGAAGGAATAGAATAATTAGCGGATTATCAGATGGAGTAATTGTAGTAGAGGCAAGAGAAAAAAGTGGCACACTAATAACAGTAGATTTTGCTTTAGAACAAGGTAAGGATGTATATGCTGTTCCAGGGAATATAGATAATCCAAATGCTTACGGAACAAATGATTTAATAAAACAGGGAGCAAAAGTTATAACAAATATAGAAGATATTGAATTTTAAAAAAAGATATAATATAATAATATATATTTAATTAGGAGGTCCTAAAAAATGGCAGATAGAAGAAAAAGTAACAGAGATATGGATGCGACAAAAAAATATAAAATGAAAAATAAAGGAAAAAACAGAAAGACTAAATCTAATAAAAAGAAAATGAATCCTAAAAAGAAAAGAGCTATATTAATAGGAATAGCATTAGTGATATTAATAGCATTAGGAGTAGCATTTGGAATATTATATGGAATAGTAAGAGATGCAAGATTAGATGTAGCTGATTTAGCATTGAAATATGAAAATTCCGTTATATATGATATAGATGGAAATTTAATTGCTGAACTAAGTGGCGATGAGAATAGAAAACCTATTAAAATGTCTGAAATGTCAGAATATTTACCAAAAGCATTTGTAGCTATAGAAGATGAGAGATTCTATGACCATATGGGAGTAGATGTTAAAAGAACTATGGGTGCAACAGTAAAATTTGCTTTAAGTAAAATAGGAATAGGGTCTTCTAGTTATGGTGGAAGTACAATAACTCAACAAGTAATTAAAAATACAACAGAAGAAAACGATAGAACATGGCAGAGAAAAGTAAAAGAAATGGCAAGAGCATACTATATAGAAAAAGAGTTATCAAAAGATCAAATATTAGAACTATATTTAAACTTAATATATATGGGTGGAAATACTAATATTTATGGAGTAGAAGTAGCTTCTGAATATTATTTCTCTAAAACTGCAAAAGAATTAGACTTAGCAGAAAGCGCATTTTTAGCAGGTATCAATAATACACCAAATAGTTATGATCCTTTTGTAGAAGATAATGCACAAAGTTTAGAGAGAATAAAAACAAGAACTAGAATAGTTTTAGATAAAATGCATGAATTAGGTAAAATTAATTCAGAAGAAGAATATCAAGCAGCAATTGCAAAAGTAGATGCAGGTTTAACATTTAAAAAAGGAAAAGTTGCAAAAAATAATATATATTCATATCATACAGATGCAGCTATAATGCAAATAATTAATCAGCTTATGGAGGAAAAAGATTTAAGTCGTGATGCAGCAAAACTATATTTATATAGTGGTGGATTTAAGATTTATACAACAGAGAAAAAAGATATACAAGATGCAATGGATGAAGAAGCTTTGAAGTCTAAATATATGAATACAAGAAATGGGCAAGATTCACAAGCAGGAATGGTATTGTTAGATCATAAAACAGGATATGTTTTAGGTGTAATGGGTGGACTTGGAGAAAAAAATACTTCTCTTGGATTGAATAGAGGAACACAAGCAATAAAACAAACTGGTTCATCGATGAAGCCTTTAGCAGTTGTAGCACCAGGAATAGATAAAGGAGTAATAACTGCAGCAACTGTTTATGATGATGTGCCATATAAAAATTTCAAGAATTATAACTATTTTAAAGGACTTCTTACAATTAGATATGCAATAGAGAGTTCACAAAACATTCCTATGTTAAAAGGAATACAAACAGTGGGGACAGAGAACTCACTAAAATTCTTAGAGAGCTTAGGTTTTTCACATTTAGATGAGAGGGACAACAATATAAGTTTAGCTTTGGGAGGATTAACACATGGAGCAAGTCCTCTTGAGATGGCAGCAGCATATGGAGCAATTGCAAATGATGGTGTATATATAGAACCAACTTTCTACACAAAAGTAGTTGATAATAATGGTAACACAGTATTAGAACCACACCAAGAGTCAAGAACAGTAATGTCTAAAGCTGCGGCATATGTAGTAAAAGAAATATTAACACAACCTGTAAAAAGTGGAACATCAACAACTTGTTCAATATCTGGAATGAGTGTTGCTGCTAAAACAGGAACAACAAATGATGATTTTGATAGATGGCTTTGTGGATTTACACCATATTATACAGCAGCAACATGGTATGGATACGATGAAAATAGAACAGTAAGTGGTTGGAGCTTAAGCCCATCTTCACAGATTTGGACTTCAGTTATGAGGCAAGCGCATAGTGGACTTAAAGGAAAAACATTTGCCGAAGATAGACCTGATGGAGTAGTTACAGCAACAGTATGTAGAGATTCTGGGTTATTAGCTACAGACAATTGTAAACATGATGAAAGAGGAAACAGAGCATATACAGAATACTTTGTAAAAGGAACTGTTCCGACAAAACAATGTGAAACACATGTTAAAGTAGAAATATGTAAGGAAACAGGAAAACTTGCTAGAGAGTTCTGTCCAGAAAAAGAAGAAAAAGTATTTATAACAAGACCAAATAGTGATACAGATACAAGCTGGAAAAGTGCTGCGGATGCAAAATATATGCTAACAATAAAAGATGAATGTGATAAACACACTGAAGAAGTAGACAAGGAAAAGCCAGAGATTAAATTAAATGGAAGTAGTACAATTACAATAAATGTTGGAGATAAATTTACAGACCCAGGAGCAACAGCGAAAGATAATAAAGACGGAGATTTAACAGATAAAATTAAAGTTTCAGGGAAAGTAAATGAAAATAAGGCAGGAACATATAAAATAACATATACAGTTGAAGATTCAGCTAAAAACAAAGCAAGCGCCACTAGAACTGTTATAGTAAAAGAAAGTAGCAGTGGTGGAAACAACAATGGTGGTAATAATGGAAACAATACTGGCGATAATGAATTAGGAAACAATACAAGTAATGAAGGCAATAACACTGCTGACAATACGAATACTTAAGATAATTATAAAAACTATATAGGGGAGCAAATTGCGCCCTAGAAAATTAATATAAAAAACAGTAAGAAGAATGGAGGAAGAAAGTGAAGATTTTCTTTTATAACACATTAACTAAAACTAAGGAAGAATTTAAACCTTTAGAGGGAAATGAAGTTAGAATGTATACTTGTGGTCCTACAGTATATAAGGATGCAAGTATTGGAAACATGAAATCATATATATTTATGGATACATTGAGAAGAACTCTAAAATATAATGGATACACCTTAAAACATGCAATGAATATAACAGATGTAGGACATCTAGTATCTGATGGAGATGA